>CAWVWF010000025.1:0-24942 GCA_963933885.1 uncultured Flavobacteriales bacterium
TTATTGCCATAAGAACAAATATATAAAACTTCTATTATGACACAGCCTGAAGGGGAACCCCTACGTGATGGGCTGTGTTTGAATTTGTTTGTACTACTGTGTTTCGAGGCCCTCCAAGGGATAATATTATGTGATCGGATGTAGGGATGCCCCTTGTGGGATATTTCCTAGATAACGGCAACCGTAAACTGGTTACGGGGTGAGAATGTAACTTTAATAAGATCAAAACGATTTTATTATGAACGTCTTAGAAGTAACTTCAAAATTTAAAACACAGAGTAAATGCATAAAACATTTAGAGTCACTAAAATGGCCAAATGGAGCCTTCTGTCCTTATTGTGCATCTTCCAAATCGTGTGCTAAAACAAAAGAAAACCGATACACGTGTATTTCATGTAAGAGTAGTTATAGCGTAACTGTTGGAACCATATTTGAATCCTCAAAATTACCTTTACCAAAATGGTTTTTGGCAATCGTTTTGATTAAAGATTCCAAAAAAGGAGTTTCATCTCTTCAGCTTGCTAGACATTTAGGAGTGAATAAAAATACTGCATGGTTTCTTCAGCATCGCATTCGAAAAGCGATGAATGAATCCCTTGAACTTGACGGTATAGTTGAGATTGATGAAACTTATGTAGGAGGAAGTGTTTCTAATATGCATCAATCATATGTAAAAAAAAAGAATATTTACCCAGGAGGAATGGCACATAAAACACCTGTTTTAGGAATGATTCAACGACAAGGGAAAATAATATTAAAAGTTCTACCCAAGGCCAATAAAGAAAATATAAGACCATTTCTTTCTAGTAGAATAGGCTCTGCAAGTACACTAGTTACTGACGGTTTGGGAGTCTATCGTACTTTAGATAAAGAATTCAACAAGCATGTTTCAATTAATCACGAAAAGAAACAAAAAAGTAAAGGGAAGTATAATCTAAGTTCTATTGAGGGATTTTGGGCAATGTTAAAAAGAGCCGTTACAGGAATATATCACACTATTACAGTAAAGCACCTTCAAAGTTATATGGATGAACTAGCATTTAAATTCAATCACAAATTTGACGAATGCATATTTACCACATTGATCTCTAGAATGGTAGATAGAGAAATTGCCGTTATCTAGGCAATATCCCCCTTGTGGGTATCCGAAACACAGTATTTTACAGTTACTATACTAGGTGTCGGATACCCACAAGGGGCATCCCTACATTTACATACTTAATTAAATATTTATTCTGGACAGTATTATAGGTATTCTGAAAATAGATATTTGGCAATGAGTTACTTTATTTTTTCAAATAATCTTAGCATAATAAATACAAGTCGGTTATCTTTATTTGCAAATAAATTTGAGCTCATGTTAAACTACAATAACAAGATTTGGTGGAAGTTTTTATTTAAACCAAGTGGATATTTCTTTGAAGGAATGATTTGGAGTGTTATCATGTATGGTGTATTAACAGCATTATTTGTTGTTCTTTATGAATTCCACCCACTTAAACTTTATAATATAGCACCAACTTTTCATACTGTACTAGGATTGGTAATAGGTTTGTTGTTGGTTTTTAGAACAAATACAGCCTATGATAGATGGTGGGAAGGTAGAAAACACTTAGGAGCATTAGTTAACACATGCAGGCATTTCACAATGAAAGCCAATGGATATATTGGTAATAAGGAATTACTAAATTTAATTAAGCAATTCCCTTACATTTTAAAAGAGCATTTAAGAAAAGAGAACTTTTCGGAAATCGAGCATATTTTCACTTCACCATTTGCACAACAATTAATAGCTAGTGAACACAAGCCGAATCAATTACTTACAAGAATGTCTCAAATAGTATTAGATGCTTTTAAGGAGAAAAGTATTAGTGGAGAACAACTAATCATATTAGAAAACGAAATAGAAAAACTATCCAATATTTTAGGAGCTTGTGAAAGGATTAGGAATACACCTATCCCCTTTGGTTATTCGATCCATTTAAAAAGGATTCTATTAATTTACCTTATAACATTACCATTCGGATTCATTCAAGAAATGAGTTGGTGGTGTATTCCTTTAATGATGATGGTTTTCTTTACGATGATTGGTATTGAATTGATTGGAGAAGAGATTGAAGATCCTTTTGGTATGGATGTAAACGACCTTCCAGTTGATGAATTACAAGTTAAGATTGAAGGGAATTTAGATGAGATTAATCAAGGTTGAAATAGATACTTTACTTATTAAAGTATCGTTATTTGTTTTTCGGAATAATCCTTTTGGCTATAAGTTGTAATAGAAATGTTTCTCGTTCGATTGACATTCCTTTCTTCTCACTAGTAGATATAATGTTTTCGTTTTGCTTTATAGCTTCGTGAATATTTACCCATAAAGCTTTCATCCCATTTATCACTTCTTAGGACTCCATTTTAGAGACACCAAGTTCTTTGTTAATCTTGCATGTGTAACAATATGAAATCATATGCTGAATATCATAATCAGTTTTATACCATGGTCTATATTCTTCGTAAATACCAAAAGGCTTAACGTTCTTATATCTATGGCTCCAGTTTCTTCAGTCAATTCTCGATTCATTCCCACAATTTTATCTTCGCCAAAATCTAAGCCTCCACCTGGCAAGCTATAATCTTCATATCGTTCAGTATAAAGTAATAAGATTGTGTTGCCTCGAGTTACTATACTCCTGGTGGCTAGTCTTGTAAAAACAGTTTTATTAACTAATGTTTTTACACCAGTATGATAATGAGTTTTTAAATTTTGAAAAACTTCCTTTTATATACAAAAATAATTCATTGAACTAGAACTGTCACGAGTTATTAAAATTTAAGATGCTTGATCTTTTATTGAATTAGAATACAGAATTACATGATTTTAAAAGGAAATGCAAAAGTAATTGAAGTCCTATAAGTGAATGATTTTTAGCGACCTTATCTTCTATCTCATTTTTTGAAGATTAGTGTTAGTTTTATTTCTAAGTTGATAGACTTTTCCATGAAGGATGAATTTCAGAATATTCATCGCTTAGCTATTGATGTTTAGGTTGTTAAGTATTTTTTTAGCGGAATTATCGATCGACCTCTTAGATTCAGCTAAAGTAATGCGAAAATCGAATTGTAAGAGGGTTAAATTATATAGATGTAATTTCTGATTTCGTACATGCTTGCTTGATCAATAAGCACATAAAGATTAAAACAAAAAAAGGGGAGCTAACTGCTCCCCTTTTCTAATATATTAGATTGAATTACTTAGTATGTGTTACATCTCCAGATAAGGATACTACAGTAGTGTAGTCAGCTTGATGAAGCAAAGTAATACCTGATAATTCAAATTGAACATCATCGTTGTTTACTGTTATTTTAACCGTTCCAGTTGCTTGACCTAAGTAAGTACCACCATTCGCAGCTACTAAAACATACACTTCATTAGATGTCATTAGATCGTTTCCGAAATCTAAATAATCAATAGCGTTTCTAGTACCTGATGTTGGTTCTCCAACTGTAATGATTTGAATACTTCTAAATGGACTTGTTGTTCCAAATGCGTGTGTAACATTTACAGGATCGTTTGTCGCTTTCTGACTAAAAGTATAAGCGAATGTTGTTCCATCAAAAGTAAGCTCGTTTACTGCTGTAGTTGTACCAGTTCCTGTACCCGTTCCAGTTCCAGTCCCTGTTCCAGTTCCAGTTCCGGTCCCTGTACCCGTTCCCGATCCAGTACCCGTTCCCGATCCAGTACCTGTTCCCGATCCAGTTCCAGTAGTATCATATGTACAAGATCCGTCATCCTCTTCTGCATCAGCATTATAACTTGTTGAATCTGGATCAGTACATCCTTTTTCTTTACTACAAGAATTAAAAAGTGTTAAAGACGCAGCGATTGCCAAAGTGAAAATTAATTGTTTTTTCATGATTTCAGTTTTATAAATATAAATTTAATACATTATTTGTCATACTCAGTTATTGAGCGAAAATAATTAATTAGCCTTTGATCTAATATTATTTGCTACGATTAATGCACCAGCGCAAATACTCATTGCAATAGCAATGACTAATCCTACCGTGCGCGGTGAAGCTGGACCGTATTTAGAACCTTCAATGCTTGGATCAATAAACATTGTTATAAAGCTAAAAACGATTAATACAATCCCTATCAAGTTAAGTTGTGCATTCTTCATGAAGAACAATACAACCAATGCAATTGCGAAAATTGATAAGCCATAGTTTAATATTTTTGCTAGATTCATTGTCCCTGGACTAACATAAGATTCATCCTTTTCTAATTCTGCAATTTTCTCGTCATATATTCCTGCTCCGGTCTCTCCCATTGCTTCATATGTAGATTTTAATACCGTGAGACTTTTATCCATTTTTTCGATATCATCCCCTAAACGAGCAGTTAGTGCAAACGATGCTCCAGCACCAACGATTAATGCTATGAATGCGACAATAATTAATACAATTTTCATGATGTGATTTGTTTTTTAAATTAAGTATTTGATTAAATAGTTTTGTAAAATTGATGCATTTACTATTTAGAAACAACCCTTTTCATAAAGAGTGTATTAGTGGTGAGTTTTTCAGGATTATCGGTGAGTTTGAAAAACTTGTAAGACCAAAAAAATAAATAACTGAGACGGTTTAATCTAAATAATACCTAGTTAAATATAAGGGGGGGATTTAGGTTTGTTATTCGATAACATTTCTCAATTTGTGTTTTAATCCCAATTGTTATTTATACGTTTAGGTTCCCGCCTTCGCGAGAATGACAAAACTTGTTTGTTAAAACTTGTCATTCTCGCGAAGGCGAGGATCTAGACGTTTAAGTTTCTTCACAAATTAATTTTTCGAAGAAGTAAAAGCTATAGTACGCTATTAATTGATCTTAAAGGGTTAACACCAGAAAGCAAAACAAAAAGCCCCTTATTCAGATGGTGAAATAATATGAGCTTGTAATAAATGGATTTCATGAAATAGTAAAACCAATCCTTAATTAAGGAATGTACTTATCCCCTGGTTCAGCCTCTGTTACTTCACTAAAAGTTGGAAGATATTCAGTAATACTACCAGCACCTTTTCTGTTGATTTTGAAAGTAAGATCCTTCGTTGTTGTAAACAATAATACATTAGAGAAAGATGTCTGTAAATAAGGTTTTAAAACTTCTAAAGCTTCTGCTAAACTCATCTTATCCTCTTTATCCTTCATTTCTCTATCTCTGTAACGAAGCTTCAATAATACCTTAAAAGTTTCTTCTGCATTAATTGGTCTTAAGAATATATTTCTCAAGTTAGGTTTACCAACAGTTTTAGCCAACGTTAACTTAGCAAATGTTCCTGCTTCAGCACTTTCTTCAACTTGTTTCCAGAATTCAACAAATACTTCTTTGTAAGGCATACAGCTTATTGTTAATTGAGATTAATTTGATACTTCAAAAGTAATACTAATTATCCAAATCTTAAAGGTTGATTGTTCTATTAGTATAATACTCGTTTATCTGTGTGCTAATGTTTCAATTTAGTATAAATCAGTTTCTAAATCTTTAGTTGTATAAGCGTCTTTTAACCGTGATTTACGTCTATCTTTAACCTCTTATTATATCCAATTGAAAAACACGCTTCTTTATTTGTTTTGCCTGTCCTCCTTATTTCTTATAGGCCATTCTCCCTCCTCTTCATTGAAGGGGCAAATCAATATTAAATATCTTGAACACCTTGTTAAAGTTGGTGTTGATGAAGTTCGTGGGACGAAAAATTTAAAACCATTAGTAAACGATTCTACTTTATATATCGCCGCACAATTTCATTCTAGATATCTGCTGAGTATTAAAAAGCTTTCGCATGCAGAAAGAAATGATACGATGACAACCCCTCAAATGAGGGCTGACTATTTTGGTGCGATTAATTATGGTGTTGGAGAAAACATATTGTACATCCCATTTGATGGTAAGATGAAATCTAAAAAAGGAAAGATTTACAACATCAACACCTATCAGGATGCTGCTGAAGCTATGGTTAGAGGTTGGGTTAACTCTAAAGGGCATTACAAAAACATAATAACTTCTAACTACGAAATAACTGGACTAGCTATTATAGTTGATTACGAAAAGAAGAGAATGTATGCCGTTCAAAAGTTTGCAGAGGTTTATTTTAAATACGACTTCGAAGAAAACAAAAGCATGTTTGCTTTTTCAAACTATGTTGCTCCTCCAGCTATAAGTTCTCATGATGATATTACTTGGGAAGAATACAAAGAGAAATATCCATACAAGATAAAGCCTTTGGATAAGACTGATGATGACTACCTCCCTGCTATGGCAGCATTGAACAAGTCTGTTGGTTTTCAAAGGCTAAAGGTTGTAAAGAGTAATGTGTTTCTAGAAATGGATGTCAATGCTGATGGACTGCTCAACTTCCTTTCTAAAAACAAAGATGGATTGGCGATCGAATATATCAATTACATCCCTTTCGATTGTGGTAATGATGATTACTACAACCTTCCTTCTAGAAGAAATAACAAGTCTCAACTTTCTGACACATTACTTATTCCAGTCTATAGAAAAAGCTTAATTAAAGGTTTTAAACCTAGAAGAAAGTCTGCAATGACGAGGATGAAAAAGGAAATGAAATCAAAAAAGGAGAATGACGACAGAGGTGTTTTCCAGAAAATGATTGATGGATATAACATGCCTTATTATCCAGATAAGTTCAAATACCGTATTGCCAAATTACCAAAGAATGTTGCTGGTGGATATTATGAAATGAACTTGGTATATATTAAAAACAGACAAATATATCGTGTGCAACATTTCACGGGAATATGTGGTGAGTTCTATCAAGAGTTCAATGAACTTGATTATGTATCAGCTTTCGGAGAAGTGGAATACGTACCTGTTCCAAGAGAAAGAAATCTAAATTTCGACTTTCATTTTAAGAGGGGTGTTTCCACTTATAGTTATGCCGATTTGAAACCTGTTTTGGATTCATTAACTGAAGATGCCTTTATCGTTTTGTCTGCAGAAATTGATGCATTCTCATCTGTTGAAGGATCTGCAAGAATCAACAAAGAAATACAACACAAGAGAGCTCAATCAATCATTCAAGCTTTTGAAAGTAAGCAAGCAGCTAAGATTAAACCTACTATTAATACCTATACAAGTTGGGATTTATTTAAAAATCAAATAACAGAAAACGATGAACTCGCGAGTCTTCGTGGATTAGATTCTCTAGGATTGGTTGAAAAACTGAAAGACAAAAAGTTCACTAGTTCCATCGAACCATTCCTAAAAAAGCAAAGGATCGCTAACGTGAAAATTAAAACACTATTTGATTTGAACGATAAGACACTACCAAATTTCATAAAGCGAGAATATGTTTATCATCAAAAACGAATGCGTGAAAAAAAGGAGAATTATGATACCTATAAAGTAAATAATAAACGTGACTCAATGCAGCGTGAAAGAATGAAAGTGAGTATCATGAAAGAGTTAGACACCTTAAAAAGCATCCAGTTGTTTGTTTTCAATAAGATTAAATCAGGTCAATTTAAACCTTCTTTTATTCATGAGTTAGATTATCAAAGTGTTGATTGGACTACAGATGTTTTTCTAAATCACTTTTATATGGAAGAGTATTTTAAAGTAGCCGATAACAAGAGAAGCTTCATAATTGATAAATTTGAAAAGTATACGCAAAATGGTGACTTCTATCCTAAAGGTGCATATAATTACCTTAGATACTTGGTTAAGAAATGGGACGGAAAGAAAGCTTTACCTACGCTTAAAACTGAGGAAGTTCAAAACCTATTAGAGAATATCGGATATCAACATCCTGAATTAAAAGGAGACTTACAGAAACTTAAAATTAACTTTTGGTTCAAGGCTGCCGAATATCATTTTATAGAGAAAGAAACCAATCTTAAAAATGAATACTTAACAAGAATTTTTCTCTACTACAGAGATAGAGAATTAACTGAGGATCATGCTTTGAAATTGGCGAAATTCTTTGTCCACTTTGAGTATTATCAACCTGCTTATGTCATCCTAAATAAGTTCCTTCCAACTACAAAAAACGAAGATATTATAACTTACATATTCAAGCTTAACAATTACAACAACATAGAAAACAATAACGATGAATTCGCCGAAGCTTGTATTAAGATCCGTGAAAAAATATCAAAACAAAGTTGGTGTGATATGTTTGTAGGGCCATGTAATATTAGCTTCCAAGTTTTTGATCATGAAGGCTTGAGAAACTTCTATTGTGCAGAATGCTCTGAATTGAAGAATAAAATCCAAAAGATTTTAACTGAAGATTAGTAGTTTTATAAAACTAACCTTTATAGGTATACTTCCAACGAATATTAAGTTCGATGGAAGTATTTAGTTTATTGATAATACTTATCTAATAATTATAGTTTTTGTGTAAATATATTTTCTAGAGTTTTTAATTGAAACAGTATATATACCAGCTGGAAGATTTAAAGTTAAAGGAATACTTGAGAAAGTATTTAATCTTGAATAAGTATAAACAATTTGGCCAAAAACATTCGTCAAAACACATTCCATAATCGGCTGAAGAGGTGATAGTCTAGCAGTGAATTTTCCATCTGAAGGGTTTGGAAATAGTACTACCTCTACGTTGTCTTGGAATTTAAAATATTCATCTGAAATTGTATGAAAAACTGTGTTTGTTCTAATTGGTAAATTATAATCAAAGTAAATATCAGCAGAGTTATTTATTCTATCCATTTGTTCAACCGATTCTTTTGGTAGAATAGTAAACTCAACATAACCATTACTTGCATCTCCACTATCAATCTCAGTTGGTAACTCTATCCCAATAAATTCAAATGTCATAACCCCATCTTTTGTTATAGATCGTTTACAATTGTGACTAGAATGGAAATTAGAGATTGAATTCCAATTTAATTTTTTACTTAACGAATCAGTAATCCTAACAATAGTAGCCATATATGTTCCTTTGTTTTGAAAAAGTATCCTATATCTAAGTCTTTGAGTTTTCTGAATGAAATGCTCATTAGATTCTCCAATAGGAAATGCATGTTTTTCATTTGGATCAATAGATCCTTTTATCGTTTGAGTATACAAATTTGTATTGTCATTTAAATCACAATCAGTTTCTCCAGATGAGATATAAGCCTGTACAAGTACTTCCTCTCCTATTCCTGATTGAATCGAAGCGTTTAAATTCAGATCAAATGACATTGTTTGTCCTGTTTTAATACTATCAATATCCCATGTTAAAGAGTGATTGGAATAGCTTGTCCATGCTGTAGTTGATGATATAGCGGTGAACTCTTCAGGTAATTCTACCTGAAGGTTAACGTTTGTTGCATTTCTCGATCCATTGTTAGTTATTGTAAAATTGTAATCCATATCAAAACCGGGCCTTACTACTGTTGTAGATAGCTCTATATCTAGATCTGGAGCCAAACAATTAGAGATAAATGGAATGTATGAAATTGCTGAGTCTCCTATGTTATCAATGATAACTGTATCCAGGCAGTTTGAAGCCCATGAATTATTATTAACTCCAGATATTACATAAGTTCCAACGTCCACATAAGTCATGAAACTACCCGCACTACTCATGAAAACACTTCTGGAATTCTCAGGATGTGTAATCTTAACTTCTTTACCTGGTAAGGTAATCTCATTAGAGTCTTTGATACAATTTTCATTTTCATCTAAGTATGAAATGACTGTTATTTTAGCTGGAAGTTCTTCAGTGATTAACATACAATTATTGATTACTGGTGATTGAACAGTTTGTATAACACCAGATGGCCAGTATACTTTTACTAACTCAATTTGAGTTGCATCAGCTAGTCCAATCAGTTGCTTAAACCCACCTTGCGCACCAAGCCCACCTGACTGCGCTGAAATTTGTCTGCTTTGCGTTACGTATTTACCATTTATCCAAGCACTTACTTCTACTCTTGCGCCAATTCCATTTTTATTAGTTGTACTTCCTTGTAAAGTAAAACACATTGAATTTGAACAGCTTCCTTTGCTGTTTTGGAACAGAAAGTTTTTCGTGTAAGTACCAGAAGACATCACCTTATGATTGGCTATGAAAATATCATAATCACCATCGTTATCATAATCAGCAGTTGCTACTCCAAAAGATTCTCCACCACTTAATGTAATGTTGTTTGTAATTGAAGTAAAGCTATTGTCCTGATTGTTTACATAAATAAAATTGGCTTCGGAATTATCGTTAGTTACAATTAAATCCAACCAACCATCATTATTTATATCACTCCAAGCACTACCATGTGAGCTTCCTAAATCCGTAACAATAGCACCTTGTGTTATTGTTGTAAAGGTACCATTCCCGTTATTCTCATATAGCATATTTGTTTGATTTTTAGAAGAATTTGTCACAAATAAATCTATCCATCCATCATTGTTATAATCGCCCCAAGATGCACCAACAGAATTCATTCCGTCATTAACAATATCACCTGTCACAACCTCTTCAAAGTCTCCATGACCAATATTTCTATATAAGTTATTATTCTCTCCATGACTATTCGCTACAAAAACATCGAGGTAGCCATCATTATCATAATCGGCCCATATTGCAGTAATTGAATGAGAGGCATTTTTTGTTAGGATTGAATTGGTTACCGAAGTGAAACCACCTGAGCCATCGTTTTCATAAAGACTATTTTGATGTGTTGGAAAATAGTCTGTTACGTATAAATCCAGATATCCATCATTATTATAATCAACCCAAGAAGCACCATGTGCATATGTGTTCGCTTCGATGACATCACCAGAATTTATTTTGACAAAAGCTCCATTTCCTTGATTCTCATATAAGAAATTAGGTGATCCGATATTGTTGGAAACAAACAAGTCAAGATCTCCATCATTATCGTAATCGCCCCAAGTACCTCCAAGTGAACTTCCTAGATCTGTTACAATTGAACCCGTTGTTACTTTTGAAAATGTACCATTTCCTTCATTGTGATATAAGAAATTTGGTTCGTTTTTTTCATAATTTGCAACGAACAAATCAATGAATCCATCATTATCATAATCTCCCCAAGCCATTCCCCAGGTATTCGCCAAATCGTCTAATCCAGCTGAATTCACCTGATCGTATGAAGAGTATGGATCGTAATAAAGAGAAACTGTTGGTAACGTATCTCCACAAACTCTTTTTCCCCCTATTTCAGTTCTTATGTAATCACCAAGTTTAAAACTGTTATCCAAATCAGCTTTAAACCTTAGGAAAACAGTATTGGAATCTGGACTTAATACACCAGGGATAGTTGCTGGTAATTCCATATTAGAATGAGAGAAGGAGTATTTGTTGTTTGCAAAAACAGGATTACTAATTGAAGAGAAATCAATCGTTTCTGGGAATTTAATTTTAGAAGAGTCTAAAACGATTGAAATACCTCCTACACTGCTAGAACTTACTTTAACGAATAAATCCTTTACATGTCCAAGTTTCACAGATGAAAACTCCACTTCCAAATTCACTTCAGGTGAACATGATGCGTTATCATATCCTCTAATTCTAGATTGAAGTTCTGACGGATTTGGTACAACAAACAATTTATAATAATTCCAATCACAGCCATATAATTCTGGATCATTTGGATATCCATAACAATCATATCCTGTTTTTAAAACAAGTGTATCTCTATGACATGAGTTGTAAATGCTACTGATGTTGTATGTTTTACTTTGATTTGTAGAAAAACTACCCAATTGGAAAACACCATTTTGAGGAATTATGAACGACTGTGTACTAGGATCCCATAAGCTATCCATCAGTAAAGTCCCATCTAAAGTATAAGGAACAACAAAACCGTTGGTTACACTAGCCGAACCAGTATTCTTAACATTTATTTCCCAAGTTACTGTTGGGCCATTTCCAGTTATTGTTTGTTGAGATGCTGTAATTGTTAATGCTCCCCTTCTATATCTCATTCTATCGCTTGTGCTATATTGATGTTCTATGTTAGTAGCTCCACCAATACGCGCCTCTTTATTTAACGTGAAGTCCCAATCTATATTCTGATAAGTATCGATAGGAACAATAGCACAATTAGGTTTTAAATAAATAAGTACCCTTCCATTAAATCCATCATCACTAAAATTCACATTACCAATACTGTCTACATAAGCTTCTCTTAAATTTAATACAGCACTATTGCTCGAATTATTCAAATTGGTCTGCGTAAAATTGATGTTATTAACGGTTTCTCTTTTATAGGAATTTAAGTACTTTGTTCTTTGTTGATAAATACTAACACTGGTGATTTCATATCCAGCAGGAAGATTAACAGTAACATCTTTAATGTGTGCCCAATTCCTATATTCATAAGGAAACAAATCACCCCCTGCATGATTGTTATCTCCAATTTGAAAATAGAAATATTGATGGATGTTTTGGGTACAAGATGTTACTGTTCTATTTGTTTTTGATCCTGATGTGAAACCGTAACCAACCAAGGTTATGTAGCTTTTTCTGGTATCACACCCCATCTGATTTTCAACTGTGGGATTTGCATTGCTGCCCAAATAAACTTTTCCAGAGATAAGCGTTTGTAATAAAGTTGCTCCAGGATTAGAGATTACCTTGTGATGTATATAGATTATAATCGAATCATTGTTTGAATAACTTAAACCATTTAATGCTATTTCACCATTCGCTACTAAAGAAGATAGGCTATAATCGAAGATTGTTTTTAAAGAATCATTTATTCTTGTTGATACATAGGGAATATTATCAATTGTGAATGTGGTTGCTGAATTTGAATTATAATATCGTAATTCTGCATTTATAACTTCGAAATGTGTTCCATTTGGAACTTCGATACTTGCATAGCCATAATTCCAAGAACTACCAATGTTAGATTTTACTAGACCGCTGATTTTTGTTGTTATAGAATCACCAACCATAACCCTTCTTTTATTGATTAGATTTTGATTTAAGACGCCAGAAGCATCTGGTAGCCCGTCTGAATTATTATCAGGACTTCCAAAACTAATTCTTTCACTGGTTAAGTTTTGCATCCACAAACCTTCGCAATCTGTATTGTCACTACAATGCAAAACGGTTATAGGTGCATAAGTAATACAAGAAAGTGGCATTCTATAAGGGGTTATACAATTGGTATCTAAAGAATAAAAGAGTTCCATCCCAACCTGTTTTTCAATATTTGTAGACACTTCGGCTAAAGAGGAATCTAAAATTAAATTAATATTTATAGAAGCCCGATCCCAATTAATTCCAAGCGGAGAACCGAATCGAGCAATTACTTTTTCGTTAACTTGATCAATTACAATTGATGCTGGTTGTATTGTCGATAAACCATTTTTAAATGTTATGTCAGAAACTGTCCCCCCAAGCTTTAAACCTTTAGGAATAAAAAACTCAACCTCGTAAGCACTGTTACTATTTGTAATTCCAGGTGTAAATGAAGCACTTGTTAAAGTGAAAGAAAATTCACCTTCTTCGTCGTGATTCAAACTTGCTGGACCTTCAGAGAATGCAGTGAAATTTGATGTGTTTTCTAATGCTGGCAAACCTTCTTTGTTGTTGAACTGATAAGTTTGACCATTACAGCCATCTTGATAACTTAAATCGTATTGCCATCCTGTTAGTTTGATTTTTTGACATTTATCACTTGAACATGTAAATTGATTCCACCTTACCCAAACAGAATCACCAGGTTGAATTTCAGGTAATAGAACTGTAACAGAGAATTTTGGGTTTGATACTAAAGTGTTTAAACAGTCCCATTCCCCGCTTGTATATGCAGAAGTTGATGAAAGTGAAGAAAGTGAAGTATAAGAGGATTGAATTGAGCTTTTAATCTCAAAAGATGCCTCATCAATTGCTGTAAACGAATTGGTCATTGGCATTTCTATATTTAATACTGTATTGAATGAAACACCATTTCCTTTATTTACAAATAAGATAGATTGTTCATCTGCAGCCCCATCAACACAGGTTCCAAAACTAGAAGAAACAGTTCGTTCAATATCTGGCAAAAACAACAAAACTTCGGTGCTAATAGTTTGTATATCCCCAGTGGTTACTTGATTTGAACAATCCCAGACTAGTTGCATACTTGTACTCGTGTTTTGACAACCGACTACTTTTAAATACTCAACAATCACAATCGTTTCTCCCTTATCTAACAAAGCATCACCATTACCAAATGCCTCAATAGTTGTTTGGTTAATTAAAATAGTGTCAAGACCTATTAATGTTCCATGATTCAAAGAATCTAGTGTTAAGACACTTGTATCATATTCATTAAGAATCTTAAATTCTGAAATAGGATTAAATGAATTGTTTGTTATAGAAAAAGTTCTAATTATATTTTCTCCAGAAAACGAAGATTCAGAATTCGTTGAAAGGATATTTAATGATAAACCAGTCAGTGATATTGTAGAAGGGAATTTCTGATTACTACTTGTCTGGATGTTATCACATCCCCATTTCGCAGTTAATTCAGAAGTGATATTTTGACAACCTTCCATTTTTAGCGTTTCTTCAACAACCAGTACTTCATCTTGATCAAAAAATTCATCGTTGTTTCCAACAGACAAGAAATCAACACTTGAAAATGTAATGATAGAATCTAATAAAACTCCATTATCAACTCCTGTTATTTTTAGCGATTCGGAACTAGCAATATCAAAAAGAGAAAATTCAGTTAATTTACCATACCCTCCATTTTTAATAGTAACAGTCCTCGTAAAATATTCACCAGGATATACACTATCAATCAAGCTATTAACTTCAGTAATCGATAAAGCAGCATATAATATATTGTATGAACTAGTGGTATGAGAAGCACTTCCTGATGCATGATTTAATGTTAAATTATTTCTAAAAACTCCACCTGAATTCTGGTGAGTAATTGCAGATAAATCAGCCTTTAATTGAGCTGTAAAAACTAAAGAATGCCCATCTTCAAATGAATCAAATGACAATGTAATATTATTTAAATCTGATATGTTAGACTCAGTTAAATTCATACTACTACTTTCAACTAACGAAGCCCCTACGTATTCAATACCTATAGGGAAATCGATTGAAATTTCAGGATTAATTATTGTAGAACCAGAATTGTTTTGAATTGAAAAATAAAATTCTTCATTAGCACCACAAACAACTATTTCTGGATTCAATTCTGAATTTATTATAAATCCATCAGAAAGTGTAGTACTGCTAGAGGGTTGATAAACGTCAATAAATGCATCTGATGAGTTTTCTGAAAAACAACCTTCAGAAGTTACTACAGCTCTGTATTTAGTATCGCTTGCTATATTAGTATAATCTTGAGTATTTGTAGAATTAGTAATATTTATTGTAGTTGTCCAATCGTCTTGAGAGCTTTCCCATCCAGTAACATCACCGACATGCCCATTAAGGGTAATCGTTCCTGAATTTCTACCTGATGGAACAATATCGCTACCAGTTAATATTCCTCCTAAAGAAATTGGATTAACAGTAATTGATACTTCATTAGAGTTTTCTTCATTACAACTGCCATCTTGAACTACAGCTCTATATTTTGTAGAAGTAGAAAGGTTAAGGTAAGATTGTGTTGTCGAAGTGTTCGATATAAATGTAGTTGTTGCCCAATCATCTGTAGATTTCTCCCAACGAATTATATTCCCATTATTACCATTCAAAATTAAATCGCCAGCATTAGAGTTTTCACAAACTGTTTCACTATAAGTAACTGTTCCTGCCACTGTTGAACAAGAAACTGCTTCTCCACAATTTGCGAAATCAAAACTGTTTGCTGGAGGAGGTATATTTCCACAACCTGTTCCTCTTTTCACATTATTACAGCATTCCAGGTAACTGTATCCACAAGCCCCAATATTGTGTGATCCATATGATACAGTACCACTACATCCTTTCATTATTCCATTATTAGCTAATTTAAGTTGACCTCCTATTTGTACATCACCACCATTAACTATCACTTTAGTGTTTCCAATTACACTTAAATATCCTGTGATATTAATATTTCCATTGAAATAATGATTTACAGAGGATGTTGAAACCGCGTAATTTCCATCGACATTTAAAGTTCCATTTATTGTTATTGTTGAAGGTGAATAGTTTGCTATTAAACTCCCTGTAATATCAAGTGTCCCACCCGAATCAATAATTAAAGTACTTTGGTTACCCATAGATAGGTTTCCATTAATTGTTAAGGTTACACCTGATACGATTCTGATTGAGTTATTATTTGTAATTGTAAGACTGCCTGAAGTTATATCATGCTCAACAACAACATCTTGATTTCCGCTCCAATGAGTTAAGTTAGGAACTGTGTTAGAACTCCAAATTGAAGAAGTATTCCAATTACCGGAATTAGTACTTGTAATTATTGCTAATGAGTTTAACGAGGCTAATAATAAGAAAATGGAAATGACTTCCTTTAATAATCCTGCTGAATTTCTTAGATTTACGTACCTCATGCCTCCGTTATTCCAAACCTCAAACCTTTTACGCTAAAACCTGTTATAGAGTAGATTAAGATTTTTTTGTAGTTCAATAACTTCCCTGTATTGGAATTATATTCCCAAATAGAGACATGATATTTACTTAGATAGTATCGAATTAATGATTGTTTCCTGCATTAAACTTAAAAGGTAACATGTGGTATACAATCCTGAAAATAAAGAATTAAATACTGAAAACAGATTATCTTTAAATAGTTATGTAGAATAGGATTTACAATTCAGCCATAGTATTAAAGCAAGCACAATCTTAATAATAGCTTATTTTGTAATGAAAACACATCTAGTCTTAAACATATTGAATTAGATTGCAAAAACTTTATTCCTCTTCTTATCTTTAATCTTAACTTTCCATTACTATCTAAAATGAAATGAAACAGAAATTAATAATATCTATTTTAAGTCTACTCTTTCTAAGTTCATGTGGAAGTAGAAATGAGTACAGCTTATCTGAAGGAGATTTGAAATTCATCAATAGTATAATTCCCCTGGAAGAGAACGAGGAGATTGAGATGTATGAGACAAATGGTGGATTAAAAGGATTCAAGACTTCTGGTAGCTTTATTACTAACAACAGACTTGCCTCCTACTGGATTGATGGAAATAAAGATGAAATACATTCAATAAAGTATAACCAAATCGACTCTTTAAAAACGGTGGATAGAATTAAGGCTTTAACATATGCCTCGTACATTCAAGTATTTGGATCAAACCAAAATAACTTTAAAATATATGTTGATGCAGATAGTACAAGAACTTGGTTGTTTTTGAATAAAGCATTGGATAATTGGAAGAATAAAAAGTAGATAAACAAATGAAAAATGTATTTCTAATTTTAAGTTTCATAATTACACATTTAGCAAGTGCTCAACTTACTGAAGTTGTAACAGGGTTTAATATACCTGATGGACTGGCTATTAGTGGTAATGGTATATATCTGGCGGATTATCCTGAAGAAAAGATTTTTAAGATCGATATTTCTTCTCCTAATCCAGCTCCAAAAGTGTTTGCGAAAACAACAGGTGGACCTGTTGATTTACATATACACGGGAATACTATGTATATCGCAGAAATCCATTCGGGTACAATTTCAAAAATAGAGTTAACTGCAACTAATCGAATTGTAACGAATGTGATTACAGGTATAGGTGGACCTTCACATCTGCTTTTAAAAGGTAACGATTTATATATTTCAGAGGCCAGTGCTCATAAGGTTTCAAAGATAGATATCACTAAAACTTCGCCTGTGTTAGTGGATGTTGTAACTGGTTTAAATACACCAGACGGGTTATTAATACATGGTAATTTTTTATACATCGCTGAGTATGTAGGAAATAAGATTTCTAAGATTGATCTTTCTGTTCCAAACCCAGTATTAATTGATGTAATCACAGGATTAGACGGGCCAATTGATTTATTCTTAAAGGGAAATGATATTTATTTTGTAGAGTTTAATGCTGGGACAATATCAAAGTTTGATGTTACAGCACCTATTCCTGTTGTTACTAATGTGCTGTATGGCATAACTAAACCTTCACGTATACTATTCAATGGTGATGATTTATATATTGCTGAATATGGAACAGGTAAACTGCTAAAGTATATACTTCCATCTACTGGGGTCAATAATTTGTCTTATGGTTCAAAATTAAGTTCATACCCCAATCCAACTACAGGGAAAATAACAGTTAATTTAGGAAATGTTAAAACAAATCTAAAGACAACATTAACGAATAGTTTAGGACAAATCATTTTAACTAAGCAGTTTGAACCAACCAATATTATCCAAATGAATATTCATGCACCAAAGGGTATTTATTTCTTAATGATAGAAGCTGACAATGGTGAAAAAGAAACGATGAAAATTATTAAAGAATAACGATCAAAAAGTTTGGTGACAGTCACCAAAATGAGAAGTGAATAAAGTAACTGTTGTTGCGAGATCTAGGTGATTCAAAGGTGTTCCGGTATGGCTGTTTTCAGAACAGGAAGTAAGAGATCAGCTTTAGTGAGTACTCCGATTACAAATCGGATCATTTACCTTTTAGATTACGCTTCGCTAAATCAAAAAGTACGGTTGGAGGCGGTTATTATAAAACAAAACGTCCCCTAGTAGTTAGAGGACGTTTTGTATTTATTTTGAAATTTATTTATTTCTTAAACAAGTCGTTAATCACGCCAACAACTTCTTTCACATTATCCAAAATTATTGAAATATCAACATTGTGTTGTTTTGGATTTGCGTAATTGTTTCTTGCTTTCCTTAAGTTATCAAGTGTAGGTACTAAAGATTCTAATTCTTTCTGATCTTTAAACTGCTTGATTAGAACATCTAATACAATAGCTCTAGACTTTCCATTATTATTTACTTTCTCAAGCTTCCCTCCTAAGGCTAATGTTTTAAGTTTAATGCTTAATTCATAAACTCCAAAAACCTTTCTGATCACCTCGTCAAGTATATCATGATTATAATAAGCATAAACAATCATAGCTTCTATAACACTTCCACCCTTTTGAAGATCTTCTGGTACATTCGAATTGAAATTAACTTCAACCCCAAACTTTGCTTTATACTCTTCAATGGTGTTTATTTCATAAACTGATTGCCATCTAGTATCTACTTCAAAATATGTGCTTACCTCTTTTGCTTTCATCTTCCTTGTGTTTTCTGCTTGTGTACTTTCTTATTGTGGACGCGAAGGTAATCATTGTCTTCTAGTAGTTTGTCAAATGAAATTATTTATTGTCCAACTTGTTGGGGATCGTATATGAGTAACCTATTAACAGAGTTTAATTGTTAATTGACTTGACTAAAAACGACCTTAAAACATTACTGTTGTAAAATGATGAATACCATGATATTTCATAGTTTTGTATCATGTTAAAAAACAATTGGGTTTACTCTTTTCTTGTTGGGTTAATAATATCCATTTCATTAATGGCATATTTTACGACGATGCAAAACACTCTGTTTAAAGATCCTGGATATGACGTTATTACAATGCCTTTGTTCTTTGTATCCCATCTTTCAATATTCATAATTGGAGTGTTAAGAGTTAAGTACAACTCATATAAAAAGACTTTTTATTCGGGATTAAGAATAAGCATATTCACTAGTGTTTTTGGCTTTATATCTTTCTGCTTTACAAGCTTGTTAGTTTTTAAAGTATCACTGTCAAGAATAGATTTAAGTGGTGTTGCTATGACGTTTTTTAAGGCTTTTATTGCATTAATAGTTCTATCAGCACTTCTTCCTTTTATAAGAAGAAAATACTGGGGTAAATTGGATGACTCTTTTAAGGATAAGAGTGTTCTTGATTCTTGATAGAATTTAATTGTTTTATTGATTGTAAGACTTTTCCCACATTGTCATTCCAGCGAAGGCTTGAATCTAGACGCCTAGTAACAACCAAACTTCATCTATATTACTTAGCGAGACGTTTAGGTTCCAGCCTTCGCTGGAATGACAAGAAATTTAATACTTAAAGAGGATTGCTAACAATCAATAATCATCCTTATACTTCTTGTAGTTATCAGCATCATTCCAGAATGCTCTTACATCATCCATTTCCTTACCAATGTACTTCTTCTTTTTAGATCTCACATCTTCCCAATCTAATCCGTTAAGCTCTGCGTATATCTTATAAAAAGCATCTCCTTGGTTTTTACTCATCTTGTGAATAACCAAACAGCTTAACATCGGTCTACCCTTCTTATGTTCGAAAATAGAAACTTCACCAACATCTTCTGTTAGGTATTCTCTATCGTTTTCATCTCTTAAATCGTAATGTAGATCCAGTTGATCAACTAGTTTAGAATAGCTTATTGTGATTTTTCCTGTTCTTGCAATTGCAATTAGATATTCTCTTATTTCTTTCATCTTGAAGTGTTCTGTAACCAAGATAATACATTACGTAGATTATAATAGATATTATTACATTAATATGAGGACTACCTTGCTTAATATTATTCATTACCGAATAGCCAATACCTGATATAGAGTTTGAAAAATTAAAGATTGTTACCAATAAAAATGGATTCGAGCCCTTCCTGTAGTTTTTCCTTAGTAATTGGTTTTCCAATAAAAAAGTCCATTCCTTCATTAAGATACCTTTCAATATCATTTGATAATGCGTTTGCTGTTAATGCACAAATTGGCGGAACATTTTTGTAGTTATCTCTGATATGTTTTGTTGTTTCTAGACCATTCATTCCCGGCATTTGAATGTCCATTAGAATTAAATCAAATTTCCCCTCCTCGAACTTTTCAATAGCAAGTTCTCCATTAAGAGCTGTTTCAACTGTGCAGCCTACAGAACTAAGCATAAGTGAAGCTATTTTAAGGTTTACCTTGATGTCGTCTACAACTAGTATGTGTTTATTAAACGAAGAAGATTTTGTTTTTTTATCGGCAATGTTCTTTACTTGAATATCTGAAGGTTCTATTAAATCAATTAAAAACCAAAACACACTTCCCTCACCAACTTCACTATCTACTCCTAACTCACCATTTAATAATTCAATTATGTTTTTGGATATCGTTAAACCTAATCCTGTCCCTTTTATTGATTTACTAATACTTTGATCGAGTTGTTGAAACTGAGAGAATACAATTTGTTTATCTGCTTTTGAAATACCTATTCCGGTATCGATCACTTCAACTTTTAGTTTTAATCTAGAATTAGCTGTTTGTACTGTTGATATACTAATTGTCACTTTACCTTCATCAGTAAATTTAACAGCATTATTAAGAAGATTGGTTACTACTTGAATGAGTTTTACTTTATCAGATAAGATATAATCAGGAATGTCCTTCGTAAACTTAACCTCAAGTTCTATCCCTTTTTCTGAGGCATTAAGTTGAAATAAATTGATTAGTTTTTGAGTCTCATCCTTTACATTAAAAGGTGATAATTGAAGTTTCATTTCTCGAGATTCAAACTTAGATAAATCTAAAATATCATTTAAAATCCCTAACAATTGATGTGATGAGTTATGAATAGTAGTTACAAATTCTTTTTGTTCCTTATCCATATTGTGGTTGTCCTTTAAAAGATCAACCATTCCAATTATTCCATTCATTGGAGAACGGATCTCATGACTCATGTTTGCTAAGAATTCGTCTTTAGCTTTTTGAAGCATTTTCAGTTCGCTATAAAACAAATTAAAAAAGTAAAACAAAAAGGAGAAACTAAATATGTGTATCGAGTATTGAACAATATCTTTGATTCCATCTGTGATTTCGGATGTTGAGACATATTCTCCTTGGTAAAAAACTGATAAATAGACAAGAAAATTAAAAACCGAAAATGAGTATAGAAACTTCTTTTCATTATCTAATGATAATACATAAATAAGACCCGAAATAGTAAAGAAAAACACTTCCATGTTTAGGTCGTGAGGCATAATAAACGAAGTGGCTTTAATTGCAAACATAAAATTCAATAACAAAACACTTCTTCCAAGTTTAAAATAACCTTTGTTAATTAAGATTTTAGATGTAATGTGACCTATTCCACAGATCCCCAGCAAGAAAGCAAGTTCAAAATTTGAAAATGTAAAGAATAACGTTGAATAAATGATGCAAACTGGAATAAGTAAAAGAAGTGTCCCGTTGATAATTTTTATTCGTCTAGCAACTTCTTGTGATTTTGCTTTGTTAATACCGCCTAATTGAAATTTTTCTATGTTTTTTTTTAAAAATGTAAGCATCATAATTTACTACGGTACATCAAATGTATTGTTTCAGTTTTGAAATGTTTGATACCTAATAAAAACAGTTGTCGTTATTTGTGAAATAAATAAAGAAGCGTTTATATCTGCTTTATGTATAATTTTAAAAAATATCTACTTTTTCTCAAATTACAATATTATGTTATCCAAGTGAAAACCCATTATCAAGATTTTCACTCGGATACCCATATTCTACATTCTTATAATTTTTACTGATCCAATGTTTCTAAAGCCGTTTTTAATTCAGCAATACTAGAAACTGTTTTCAAATTTGAAGTGTCGAATACCATATTCTTTGATGCAGTTAAATCTTGCATGTCATATTTATACTCATTTCCATCTTTATAATACAAAACTACTGTTATAGTCATTCCGTTAGGCAATCTATCAATTTGAAATTCGTCACCTGATAAGTGGTTACATGGAATAACTCCATTTAAACTTTTAAAAACAAACCTAATCAAACAGGATTCAGGTACATTCGGGCATGTAAGTTTACAATTAAGTAATTGCCCGTATTTAGTGATTAACCTATCAATATTACACCAGCTTAAAGAATTAAATTGAACAAACAAGCTGTCATTAATTTGGTTATGAATTCCAGCTCCATTCCCACTAAGAAAAAATCTACAGTCATCTAAAAAGTAAAAAGCACCATTCCATGTTGGTACATCATTTACTTTAAGATTACTCATGTCGTAATGATGATCTCCTCCTTTACCATATTCATTGAAAACTTGAGTTGAAACTCTTTCATCAACTAACTCATAAATCCAACAATCATGAGTAAAATTATAATGGAATGTTTCATGTCCATATTCCGAAGGGAAATCATTGTTAATGATATTTATTAATGAAGAATCTCTATTAAGCTGATCTCTTATTGATTTTGGAGTCAGTGCTTTAATTACATTGATAATATCCGTAATCTTTTGTGTATTCGTTACTCTATCCGTTTTAAATAATTCATCTTTTAGTTCAGTAAGAATAGTACATCTATCCTTTTGAGCAGTATCCCCAATTGTCCATTTTGCTTGTTCATTATTCATCCTACTTCTTCTATCACTATGATCTAAATACCAAGATCCAACTCCTGTTTTTTGAATGTAATTTGAATTGTAAACTGAATAATTTATTCCTGAAGCCAATTCTAGTTCAATCCCATTTTGATGCACATTTATTTCAAATTCTCCATAAGATTCTAATGGACCATCCTCACTATTGGTAAGTACATCCGCAAAGATCATTTCTGATTTTTTAGTAATCTCGGTTATCTCAACAATAACATTTCCTTTTACTGGATTTCCATTTTTAAGAAAGGATTTCTCTGGAAAAGTAAATTCATTCCCGGCTGTAGTTAAAAACTGAAAACTGTTTGTAGCATCAACAGTGAAGTTTTGTTTGGTAGGTGCATAAAATTTAAGTTCATCTACAACTGGATTTACCGTTGTGGTGGCGCCTTCATTATTATTTGAATTTCCATAACCAACTTCATTATTGTCTTTTTCACAAGCTACAAATACTATTGCAACTAACAATACAATCCCATATCCTCTTCTCATAATCCAGTAGTTTTGTAGTAATATATGTCCACAAAACACCTGATGTCAACTGAAAACATTTTATGTCAACTATAAAAACAAAAGCATCAAACAAATTAATTGCAAATCGATTATTGTCCTACCATGTCCTAGTTAAGATTAATCACTAGACACAAATTAATGTGCATATTGATTAAAAAACTTTGTTGCAATCAACATATTAAATGCGGACATTTGTGGTTCGTATGAGTAAAAAGAAAGTTGAAATTTTAGCACCAGCTAAAAACCTGGTTCAAGGAATAGCTGCAATTAATGCAGGAGCAGATGCAGTATATGTAGGTTCACCAAAATTTGGTGCTCGTTCTAACGCTACAAATTCTTTAGAGGATATTGCAGAGTTGGTTGAATATGCCCATTTATTTAAAGCACAAGTTTTTGTTGTTTTAAATACCATCTTATATGATGATGAAGTTCAGGAATGTGAATCTATCATTCATGATTTATATAAGATAAAGGTTGATGCTTTGATTATTCAAGACATGGCGATCTTGGAAATGAACATACCTCCTATTGTTATTCATGCAAGTACGCAGGCTAATAATGTGGATCCACAACATGTGAAATTCTTGGCTGATGCTGGAATGAAACGAGTTGTTTTGGCTAGAGAGTTAAACTTGGATCAAATAAAAGATATCAGTAACGCATCTGATGTAGAGCTTGAATTTTTTGTTTCGGGTGCTTTATGTGTTTCCTATAGCGGTAACTGTTATATGAGTGTTGCTAATGGTGAAAGAAGCGCCAACAGAGGTTCTTGTGCTCAAAACTGTAGATTACCTTATAACTTGGTAGATGGTCATGGAGACACCTTAATCTCAAATACACATTTACTTTCCATTAAGGATTTAGATTTAAGTGATGAACTGCCTAACATGATTGAAGCAGGAGTTACTTCGTTTAAAATTGAAGGAAGGTTAAAGGATATTGTTTATGTTAAAAACAATGTTTCTTACTTAAGAAAGAAATTAGATAGTTTCCTTGAAGGAAATGATAAATACATGAAGGCTTCTTCAGGAAGAACTTTTTTCAACTTTGAGGCACAAATGGATCGTTCCTTTAACAGAGGTTATACA
>CAWVWF010000026.1:0-24730 GCA_963933885.1 uncultured Flavobacteriales bacterium
GATTCCTTCTCTAATTAAAATATACTCATTTACTCTATCCGTTCTCCAAACTGCATAATCAGTAGCTTGTAACCAACTAACTCCAACAACTGGGTATTCGTTATAAGCTGGGTGACGGTAATATAGCTCTACATATGGCTCACTAAATGTAAGTTCATCTCTCCAACATAATGTATCTGGTAAAGCTTTAATAAATACTTGTGGATAATCAGCTCCATAAACTCTACGCAACCAATAAACATATTCTCTCCAATCTACATTTCTAATTTCAGTTTCATCCATATAGAAAGATGATACAGACATAGTTCTTGGAATATTGTTCCAGTGATTTACAACATCCTGCTCTACAGCTCCCATTGTATACCTCCCTCCTTCTACTAATATTAAACCAGGTCCAGTTTCTTGCTCATCAAAAGGAACAACTTCATAACCTCCATTTTTAGGATCGTTAACTCCCCAACCTGTACTTCCTGAAACTTCTTTTGAACATGAGCTAAATAATACAGCTCCTAACAAAACAAATAAACTAGATCTAAAATATTTCACAACTAACTTTTTCATATGTAATCAACTTTACTTATAAATGATAACGTCAAAAAACAAAAACGTAACAATTTATTTTATAAAAAATTTATTTTCTTAAAAAGAAGGACAACTTACTGGTGTAAATTTCTTTCTTTTTGGTCTACAATTAAACTGAACCGTCATTGACAATTCATGAGAACCTGCAGTAGCATTACTTAACTTAGATATTGTTACATCGTAACTATATCCAAATCTAAAATTAGTAGCTTGTAGTCCAACTAATACAATAAAAGAATCTTTATTCCTGTACCACAACCCTCCTACGATTGGACCTTTAGTTACATATATACCTAAGTTCAATTGTTGGAAATCTTTTTGTTTCTGATAAAGTACATTTGGTGAAATAGAACTTTCTGGAAGCGCATTTCTATTTCTTCTTCTTCTTCTTCTAGATCTGTGACTTTGACCTCCCATTGGAATTATTGCTCCAGCGTGAGCTGTTATTTTCATAGGCAAAGGACTTTCTCCTCCTAAAAATGCTTCATTAGGTTCCAATAAGTGATGAGCAGCTCCTCCAATAAAGAATGAATTACTATATCCAAGTATACCCGCAGAAAAATCTACGTTACTTACAGTTGTATTTGGTTCTACTTCATTTGTACCGTTTACAAACCCAAGTTTATTATCGATCATATCACCAAAAGTAAGTTTTGACCAATCAACACTTTTCTGTGCGTATGTTGCTTGAACACCTGCTTTTACAGAAAATGACTTTGTAACCGGTAGGTAATATGAATAAATAACAGATGCATTGGTTGTATTAATAGTACCCTGACCTGCTTGATCACTAGTTACTAATACACCTAAACCTCCAGCGATCGCATCAACATGCTGATCATAAGAAGCACTATAGGTAATATAAGTCCCAGAAATACCAGGCCATTGATTCCTATAATTAAACACTAAACGAGGACATCTTGAACTTCCTGCGAATGCGGGATTCAAGTACATTGGATTAGCATAGAACTGAGTAAACTCAGGATCCTGCGCCATCAAATCGTTACTGGAAAACATACATCCCAATAACACAACACACGTCAGAAGCAAATTTTTCTTAATCATACTTAAAACTTTACAAGTTACAATAATAGTGAATAATTGTTAATTTATGTAATTTACCGATTTAGCAATTCATATAAATGTAATAACAGTTAATTGTTAAAAAGGTAACATCAAATACAATTTGTTTGTTAAAAACACGTAATTTTAATGTTTGTAAATGGTTTTTTAATAATGCGTCGTACAATTCTATACCTTCTTATTCTTTGTGGGGTTACACTTCATTCTCAAAATGTAGAAATACTTTTTGACAACTATTCTGTTAAAAAAGGCAGCACCCCTCATGACTTATTATATTTCACCAATGCTAGTTACAATGGGGACTTCGTGCCTTTTATCACAAAAAACATAAATGGATTTCATGAAGCAGTTAATATTAATATTGAATTCATTAATTGTACAAATGATGAAATAAACTTACTTAAAAAAGTCAATATTCCTTCTGAATTTTCGCTTGAAACAAATCATAATTATAGCAAAACTAAAAAGATAACTTCTTTCACAATATTACCTTGGATTTCAAAAAACGGTACATATCAAAAAATAAAAAAAATAAATTTTAAGCTTAAAAAAATAAATTCTTCCCTGTTAAATTATCGAAAAACGGAATTTATCAATGATTCTAAATTAATAAATGATAACTGGTTCAAGTTTTCTATTACCTATAAAGGAGTACAAAAGATCACTTACAATGAATTATTTAACATAGGTATTCTAAATAATAAAGTTGCTTCTAGTAAAATTGAAATATTAACTAACTCTTCCAGAATGCTCCCTTTCATTAATAGCGAAGACTGCATGGATGATTTAAAGAGTATACCCTATCAAATATATGATAATGGTGATGGCTTTTTTGACAATAATGACTACATTCTTTTTTATGCTCAAGCAGATGGTTATGAATATTTTGATTCAACAGATAATTTATTAAAAAAGGAAATAAACCTTTATTCTGACACTAATTATATATTCCTTGGTTTTAATGCTTTAAGCAGTAAGAAAATCACTACAATTAATGAAATTCCAAATTCTACAGACACCATATACAACTACACAAAACTTGAACATCACGAGAAAGAATACTTAAATTTCATTAAAAGTGGCCGAGTTTGGGTTGGTGAAAAATTTGATGATAATCTTATGATTTTTCAAACTGAATATACTGAACCTTACTTAGCTAGTAAAGATTTCTCAGTACAGTATAGCGTATGTGCAAGAAGTATAAGTGATGTTAACAATACTGTCCAATTAATTGTAAATAAGGACACACTTACAAATTCAAAAATTAATAAAGTAAGTGCAATATACTATAACGACTATGTGAAATTCAAAAGCGACTTCACAGCTGGAATAGTTAACGATGATACTTTGGGTATTTCTTTTTATTATAAGCAAATTGGTAATATAAATGCATGGATTGATTACTTTACAATTAATTCAACACAAAGAATTCATTTTAACGGTTCACAAGAATCTGTAATTCAACATGAAATTGATAATTCAACACATACTTTTAATATAAAATCAACTAAAACTTTAAATGTTTGGGATGTAAGTGATATGGCAGATGTGAAAAATTTAGCTATAACAAAAATAGGATCTGCTTCCCATTTTAATTTAACACTAGATACAATTAGAGAATTAGTAATTTTCAATGATGATCAAATCTTCTCCCCTACTTTCAAAAGTGAGATTCAACATCAAAACATACATGGAGAAAACTCAGTTAACTATCTTATAATAACAACTCCTGAATTTGAAGTTGAAGCCAACAGATTAATTAGTCTCCACAATCTTGAAGATAACTTAACAGGAAAAGTTGCATTTACACATGAAATCTATAATGAATTCTCCTCTGGAAGACCTGAAGCAACAGCTATAAGAAATTATATCAAAATGCTTTACAAAAAAGGAACTAGTATTAACGATTCACTTCAATATGTTTTATTGCTTGGTGATGGAAGTTATGATCCAAAAAACAGATTGTTAAACAACACCAATATAGTACCTACGTTTCAATCAGAAAACTCTACTAAACTTACGTCTTCATATGTTACTGATGATATATATGGTTTAATGGATGACCATGAAGGAGAATATAAGAACAACGATCTATTAGATATTTCTATTGGTAGATTTCCTGTAAAAACACCAAATCAAGCCAAAACTATAATTAACAAAATATTTGAATACTATAATATTTATGACACAAGCCAATCATTAACTTCATATGAAAAAGAGCTATTAAACTCTAATGGATCTTGGAAAAACAATATTTTATTCATTGCTGATGATGAAGACTACAATGAACATATGAAGCAAGCAAATCAATTGTCGGAACTTGTTGACACTTCCATTCAAAAATTTAACATTAAAAAAATTCTATTAGATTCTTATACACAAGAAACTTCACTTTCCGGGAAAACTTCTCCAGAAGCAAATAAAGCATTAATTAAAAATATTCATGAAGGTGCTCTAGTAATAAACTACACTGGTCATGGTGGAGAGCTCGGTTGGACAGAAGAAGAAATACTTCTTATTGATGACATTCATGGCTTAAAAAACAGAAATACGCTCCCCTTGTTCATGACTGCTACTTGTGAATTCAGTAGGTTCGATGACCCTAAACACACTAGTGCAGGTGAGTATTTAATTTTACAAAAAGAAGGAGGAGCTATTGCCTTATTTACAACAGTTCGTTTAGTGTTTTCTATTCCAAATTTTAAACTCAACAAAACCTTCTATACAATTCTAAAGGAATCAATCACTAATCAAAACATAAAACTAGGTGATGTATTTAGATTAACGAAAGTGAGAAATAATGGAGGAACAAATGATAGAAATTTCACTTTACTTGGAGATCCTGCTTTGAAACTTTCTTTCCCATTAATGAATATTTTAATTGACGACATAAAAATAGACAACAATACAATTGACACATTAAAATCTCTTAGCACACCAATTATCTCAGGTCATATAGAAAATAACTTGGGAACACTTCAGTCGAACTATAATGGTTGGGCAGAAATTAAAATTTATGATAAAAAACGAGATAACATTTCTTTAGACAATGATAACAATGGGATCAATTTTCATTACCAAAACCAGGAAGACTTACTATTTAAAGGTCAAACGACAATAACAAATGGGAAATTCCAAATCGAAGTAATAATCCCAAAAGACATTAGATACAATTATGATTTAGGTAAGATCAGTATTTATGCAGTTGATTCAACTGGACAAGACGCTGCTGGATTCTCAAAGAAATATATCATTGGAGGAACGGATGAAAACTATGTTCCTGATAATATTGGCCCTGAATTAGAAATATTCTTAGAAGACACCACCTTTTCATATGGTGATCAAGTTAGCCCCTCTCCACTTTTTATCGCACAATTAAGTGATTCTAACGGGATAAACATCATGAATAATGATATTGGTAAAGATATTACTTTAACAATTGATGAAGATTTTCAAAACACATTAGTTTTGAATAGTAAATACAAAACGTTGAGTTCATTTAGAACAGGAGAAATTATCTACCCACTTGATCAATTAGAAAACGGGAGACATTCAATGGTGCTTAAAGCTTATGACAATCAAAATAATTCCTCTCAAGCCTATACAGAATTTATCATTGAGAGCAATCCAGAATTAGCACTGGAGCATGTATTAAATTACCCAAACCCTTTTACCACATCTACAGGTTTCTATTTCGAACACAATCAATCAACTGAAGAATTGAATATTCTTATTCAAATCCTTACAATATCAGGTAGAATAATTAAAACAATTGAAACAACGGAATCTTCAAGTTCTCAAAGAATTGGACCAATTCTATGGAACGGAAGGGATGATTTTGGCGACCCAATAGGTAGAGGTGTTTATCTATATAATATAACTGTAGAAAACTCAAATGGCGATAAAATTAACAAACTTCAAAAACTTGTGATTTTAAAATAATAACATTTATTAACATTTCACAATACTTTGGATTGACTGCCGTTTAAGAAACGAATATTATGAAAAACCTACTTATATTAATCTCATTATTTGCTTTCAACCAGCATCTATTTAGTCAAACTAGTGGTCACGTTGACATCATTTGGGAGAAAGAAATGACTGTTGAAACCAATAGTGACTTCGAAAGAATAAACCACCCAAACTTTAAAGGTGTGTTTTTCAATAGACTATCCTCTACTCCACTTAAAATCATATCTTTTCAATCTGAAAAAAAAATCCAATCAGGAAATATATCTTTAAATAATACATTATACACAAAACTAACAGAGGCAGAATTAAACTACGTCAACCAATCAAAACTTCCTCAAAAAACATACATTAAAGAAACTGTTAAAACATCAGGTATTGATAATGTAATTACATTTAAAATACCTTCATTCGTTTATAATCCTTTTAAACTCGAATGGGAAAAACTTGTAAGTTTTGATTATTCAATAGATGTGAAATATAGGTCTTCGCTCAAAAAAAACAATTTTAGATCAAGCGTAAACTCTCCTTTGAATGAAGGAACATGGTTCAAAATAGGAGTTACTTCTACTGGAGTTCAAAAATTAGACAAGAGCTTTTTCGACAACAATAATATTGACATATCTAATGTAAACCCAAAAAACATCAGAGTTTTCGGTTACGCTCAAGGAATGTTACCAGAAACAATTAACGATTATACTCCTTCAAGTTTACCAGAAATTAAAAGTTATTTCGAAGGAGAAAATGACAATGTATTTAATCCTCAAGATTACCTTTTATTTTATGCCAATGAAGCAAACACTTGGGAATATAATAATAATAATAATAATAATAAATACACGCATAAAAAGCACTTATATTCAGACACAGCATACTACCTTATTAACATAAGTCAATTCCCAGCAGAAAGAATATCTCAAGCGCCAATTGTTTCAGGAGCTACTACACATTCGATTAACAGTTATGACTTTCACACTTTTCATGAATTAGATAAAGAAGATTTAATCAAAACAGGAAAGGAATGGTATGGTGAACGATTTGATTTCGATTTAAAACAAAACTTTTCGCATTACGTCCCAACAAGAGCAATAAATGAAAAAGTTCATTTTGATGTAAACATGGCCGTTAGATCTACCACTGTCACTGGAAATAATATGTACTTCAGAGCAAACAGTGCATTAGTTCATAGTAGAAATTCAATTACAAAAGTAGGATCAAGCTACACTTCAACATATGCTTATGTAATGAACGTAACTGATAGTTTTACTATGACGGGAAACACGCTGAATTTCGAGATTGAATACGACCAACCGTCTAGTGCCGCAGTTGCATGGCTTAATTACCTTGAGATAGAAGCGAAATGTGAATTAGAATTAGATGTATCGAACGCAACGTTGAAATATAGCAATAATAGCTCTATCGGACTTGGAAACGTATCGGAATACTTCGTTGATAACACGTCAGCTTCAACTACAACTTGGGACATAACAAACCCATATAATGTTCAATCTATAAACACCATTCTCAATGGAACTACAATCAGCTTTAAAGCATTAAGTGATACTTTAAAAACTTTTATATCTTTTAATATAAACGGAACAAAAACTCCTTTTTATGCTAATAGCGTAGCCCATCAAAACCTAACTAGCCTAACAGATATTGATTACATACTAATTACACCTACCGAATTCAAAACTAGTACTCAAACTTTAGCCGATTTTCATAAAAATAATTCAGGGCTTACTACCGCTGTTGTTGAGCTTCATCAGATATATAATGAGTTTTCAGGTGGTACTCCAGACATAACTGCGATCCGAAATTTCTGTAAATACCTTTATGACAATGCTGATAATAACAACACTAGAATTAAGTATTTATTTTTAATGGGTGATGGTTCATTTGATCCTAAAAATAGAAAACTAAACAACAAAAACTTCATTCCTACTTTTCAATCAAATAATTCTGTTTCTCCTACAGCTTCTTTTGTTAGCGATGATTATTTCGGAATGCTTGATGATTTACGAGGTATTTACGACGCCTCCTCTTCTGTAGATATAGGAATTGGACGATTTCCCGCTAGAAATACAGCTGATGCTAATAATTTTGTAAATAAAGTAATGCATTATGCTAGTTCTCAAAATCTTCAAACAGTAAGCCCATCTTCTAATCAACAAATTAAATCCAATTATTCAGATTGGAAAAACAAAATGCTTTTTGTTGCTGATGACGGTAGTACATCAGACAACTATACCAACAGTCACCTACTTCAAACAGAAATGATTATTAATGCACTTCTAGAAGAAGACAGTAGTTTCAATGTAAATAAAGTCTATTTAGATGCTTACACAAAAGAATCTACAGCCGGAGGAGGTAGATATCCAGATGTAAACAGAGAGATCAGAGAAGCTATGAATTCAGGATCATTTTTCGTTAGTTATATAGGACATGGTGGAGAAGTTGGATGGGCTGATGAAAGAGTCTTAGATATTGATGAAATCCAATCTTGGAACAACATTGAAGGGATGCCATTATTCCTTACCGCAACATGTGAATTTAGCAGGTTTGATGATCCAGAAAGAACCTCAGCAGGTGAAGAAGTTATTTTAAATCCAAACGGTGGAGCTATTGCAATGTTAACGACTACTCGATTAGTATATGGAGGAATCTCGAATAATATAGGTTTCAGTATTAATTTTTTCAAGCAAGTTTTAAACGAATACAATGGTGAAATGCCACGCTTAGGAGATGCTGTTAGATTAACAAAAACAATAAGCTCTTTAGGTAGTAACTACAACAACAGAAAATTTGTATTACTTGGAGATCCAGCATTAAAATTGGCATACCCAAAATACAATGTAACAACGACTAAACTTAACAATGTTGACATTTCACTTTCTCCAGATACACTTAAAGCATTGTCTTCAATTAAAATTGAAGGAGAAATTAGAGATAAGAATGATCAACTAATGTCTATCAATGGTTTTATCTTCCCTACTGTTTTTGATAAGTCTAATATCATTTCAACACTTGACAATAATAACAAAAGTAATTCTGTAGATTTCAACAATAGGTCTAGTATAATTTACAAAGGTGTTGCTTCAGTTGTAAATGGAAAATTTTCATTTGAATTCATTACTCCTAAGGATATAAATTACAGTTTCGGAAACGGAAGAATCAGTTATTATTTCGCCAACGACACAGTAGACGCAAATGGTTATTCTGAAGAAATCATTGTAGGTGGTTCAACAAGTAACAGTTATTCGGATGTTAAAGGTCCTGAAATTGAATTATACATGAATGATACAAATTTTATTTTCGGTGGAACAACAAACAACTCCCCTTCCCTATATGCTATAATTCAGGACAACAGTGGAATCAATACAACAGGAACAAGTTTAGGACATGATATTACAGCCGTATTAGATGAAGATTACTCAAACCCAATAGTTCTAAATGACTTTTACCTTTCAACACTCGATGATTTCAAAAGTGGATCTATAACTTACCCGCATGATAAATTGGCCAATGGACCCCATACACTTCGTTTAAAACTTTGGGACGTAAACAACAATTCAAGCGAAGCATATACTGAGTTTTTAGTTGCCGACGAAGCTAAATTAGCATTGAATCATGTTCTTAATTACCCAAATCCATTTACAACCTCAACAAATTTTTATTTCGAACACAACCAACCCAACACAAATATTACAGTCTTAATTAAAATATTCACTATATCAGGTAAGCTAGTTAAGAGTATTTCAACTGTAATTAATACATTTGGAAATCTTAAGTCAGACCCTATCCCTTGGGATGGAATGGATGATTTTGGAGATAAAATAGGAAGAGGTGTATATCTCTACCAAGTTGAAATTGAAACACAAAGTGGAATGAATGCCAATAAAATAGAAAAATTGGTAATTCTTAGATAACTATTATTTATAAAAAGGATTATATTTGCGCCTATGAATTTTTTCAAAAGCATCACGCTAATTACATTAACAATTGGATTTTCTTTTAAATCTATTGGTCAGGATGAAGTAAACTACAGTAATTTTCTAAACACGATTACTACTGCTGTGCCCTTCTTATTGATCGGGCCAGACTCAAGATCAGGTGGTATGGGTGATGTAGGAGTTGCTACAAGTCCAGATGCAAGTTCATCATATTGGAATGTTTCTAAGACAGCCTTTATGAAACAAGACAAAGCTCTTTCTGTTTCTTATACACCTTGGTTAAGAAGTTTAGTTCCAGATATTAATTTAGCACACCTTGCATATACATGGCAATTTAAAGAACGTATTTACTTTAGTCATGCATTAAGATACTTTTCTTTAGGTAACATAGCATTTACAGATGATAGTGGAAATCCAATTCAAGATGTAAATCCAAATGAACTAGCTCTTGATATTTTAGGAGTTGGTTATAAAGCTTCAGAACATTTCGCAGTAGGATTTAACTTTAGATACATCTACAGTAATCTTACAGCAGGTGCATCTTTAAACGGAGTTGAGTCAAAAGCTGGTCAAGCAGTCGCTGTTGATTTAAACGGGATGTATTTAAAAGAAATTAAACTAGGAGAATACGATACAGATATGTCTTTTGGATTTAACATTCAAAACATTGGAAACAAAGTTTCCTATAGCGAATCTTCTGAAAAAGATTTTATTCCTATGAACCTTAAAATTGGTGGTGGAATTAATATGAAAATGGATGAATACAATCAACTTGGGTTTTATTTAGACGTTAATAAACTTTTAGTACCTACTCCACCCGTTTATAAGAAAGACAACAGTGGAAATCCAATATCTGATCCTAATGGAGAATATGTTGTTGATCAAGGTTTAAATCCAAATGTATCAGTTGCAACAGGAGTTTTTCAATCTTTCTATGATGCTCCAGGAGGTGCTAAAGAAGAGTTTAACGAGATCAACTTCGCAGTAGGAATGGAATACTGGTATGATAAACAATTTGCGATTAGAGCAGGTTATTTTTACGAGAACCCTAACAAAGGAAACAGACAACATTTTACGGTTGGTGCAGGTTTAAAGTATAATGTTTTCAATCTTGATTTCTCTTATCTTATTCCAATCCAACAAGCAAATCCATTAGGTAACACATTAAGATTTACGATGAGCTTCGATTTCGATGCTTTAAGTAAGGTTGATGGAGAACAAGAAGATTAATATGAATTTTAGAGTAGGATTTGGTTTTGATGTTCACCAACTTGCAGAAGGTGAAGAGTTTTGGTTAGGAGGTATCTTACTAGATTACCACATGGGGCTAGTTGGTCATTCTGACGCAGATGTACTTATTCATGCAATTTGTGATGCTTTGCTTGGATCATTAGCGCTTGGAGATATCGGTTATCATTTCCCTGATACTTCAGCTGAATTCAAAGGAATAGATTCTAAAATATTACTTAAACGAGTTGTAGACTTAATTACTGAGAAAGGATATTCTATTGGTAATATAGATGCAACCGTATCTTTACAGCTACCTAAAATTAAACCTCTTATTCCAGAAATGAGAGCAAAGTTAGCAGAGGTAATGGGTATTGATGTAGACTTAGTTTCTGTGAAAGCTACAACAACCGAAAAATTGGGTTATGTTGGAGATCAAAAAGGAGTTGATACACATGCTGTTTGTTTAGTTTATAAAACTAAATAAACATTAAGACAATAACTCAGCAGCATTGTCTAACGCTGCTTGCGTAATTTTCGCACCACTTAACATTTGAGCAATTTCCTCAATTCTATCTTCCTTATTTAATTCCTTCAATTGAGATGTCGTAATCTCTGTATCATGAGATTTAAACACTTTATAATGCGCATCACCCTTGGCTGCAATTTGAGGTAAGTGTGTAATTGTAAGTACTTGCATTGTACTTCCCATATACTTCATTATCCCTCCCATCTTATCTGCAACTTCTCCAGAAACTCCAGTATCAATTTCATCAAATACAATAGTAGGCAAAGATGATTTAGAACTTAGAATTCTTTTTAAACTCAGCATTACTCTTGAAAGCTCACCTCCACTTGCTGTTTTAGATAAGCTACTTAATTCCTTCCCTTTATTCGCAGAGAACAAAATTGTAATCAAATCAAATCCGTAACTAGTTAATTCACTATCCGAGATTTCAAAATCAATTTGAGCTTGAGAAATACCCATCAAATGTAAATCTGATATTACTTCCTTATTTATTGCCTTAACAGCTTTTGCTCTTCCTTTTCTCAATTTTTCAGCTTTGCCTTTTAAACCAGCCTCTTTAATAGCAATCTCTTTTGTTAATGCTGAAATCTCATCATCACCTCCTTCTACAGAAGCAATTATACTTACAAGCTCTTCACGTCGCTCAATTAAATACTCAACCGAACTTACGTTAAACTTCTTTTGTAATCCGAAAAGCAAACCTAATCTATCATCGATTGTCTTCACTCTATTTGTATCACTACTTAAACCTCTACACCTATCCTGAAGATCTTCAGCAATATCTCTCAATTCTATTAGAGAAGAGGACAATCTATCGTGCAATTCAGAATAGTCTTCATCAAAACCAGATAACTTCCCTAGCGACTGCTCACAATCTTGTAATGTATTCTGAACAGATCCAGAACCGTATAGTATCTTTTTAGCAACCTCAGAAGAATATTCTTTAATTTCCTCAGCGTTATTTAAAACCTCAAATTCTTTTTCTAACAACTCAAGCTCACCTGGCTTTAAATTAGCATCAGTCAATTCTTTTAATTGAAACTGATTGAACTCTAAATTAAGTTGTTCTTTCTTTTGCGTTTCTAATAGTTCGCCAAGTTGCTTTTTTACTTTTTGCCAAACTCTAAACTCAACTTGGTAATCAGCCAATAAAGCTTTTTGATTTGCATAACTGTCTAATAACAAAAAGCTGAACTTAGGATCTGCTAGCACCAAATTAGAGTGCTGAGAGTGAATATCAATTAAAAACGAACCTAGTTCTTTTAAAACAGATAAAGTAACAGGAGAGTCGTTTACAAATGATCTAGATTTCCCAGACAATGCAATCTCTCTTCTTATAATCGTATTCGCTTCAAATTCAATATCATGATCTTCGAAGAAAGCTTCTAAACCATAATTATCAACTTTAAAAGTCCCTTCAATCACACACTTCTTCGCATCACCTCTAATTACCGAAACATCAGATCGCTTACCACTTAGTAAACCCAAAGCACCTAGTAAAATACTCTTCCCTGCTCCTGTTTCTCCTGTAATTATATTTAATCCTGACTTTAGATTTAATTCTAAATCTTGAATTAAAGCAAAGTTTTGAATGTGTAATTGATTTAGCATATTAAAATTGTGCTGTTTTATTTAGTAAAGTAACCAATTGACTCCCGTCTTTTTTACTCAGCTTAATCCCCAAGCGCTTGATACTTTCATCAGACATGTATTCTATCACTTCTCCTCCAACTATAAAAGTTGAGTTGTTTATCTCATTCCAAAATCCACCTTCAGTATCTTCAATCATACCAAACGGTTTCATTTTATCAATTTTCATTTCAAGTGGAATACCTCTTTTAGACAATTGTTTTACATATGAGAATACACCGTCCTTCATCGTGATAATCTCTTTTCCTTTTCTATTCCATTGAATTGCATAAAGAACCTTAAACTCGAAATACCCCCAGAATAACAAAAAGATTACTACCAATAAAACCTCCTGACTATTTTTAAACTCATGAAATAAAAATGAGCTCAAAATAACTAAACCACAAAGCGAATAAGCAAGCGTCCACAACTTCAACATCAGGAAACTTTTCTGCTCCATAAATGGAGTAATCTCAACCACTAATTCGTCCTTAGTTGGCTTATCGTATAATATTCTACTTCCTATCTTTTTCAAATCTATTGTTCTAATTGTAATTTCAAATTCAATAACATAACATTATTTACCGAATCAAACTTCTCAATATAACTTTCATCTTGAGCTCTGAACCTTGCAGGAAAAGTAGTTGAGATATCTATTGAATCTAACCAATCTACTTTAACACCATTTTCAACCTCTGTAATAGTAAGATATCCCCTATCTCTATATGCATTACTATCCTGAATTCTTTCAAAAACAATCACACCATCTTTAATTGTCTTCACTTCTAAACCACCATCTCCGATTATCTTACTAAACCATTTCAACACACTTCCCTCTCCTGTTTCCTCTCCTGAAGTAAGTGTTCGCCAAGAATCATCTTTATCAGCCTTCTCAAACATCCAACCTTCCCAGTTTTTAGCTGTCGATAAATATTCAGTAACAGTGGCCTTATTTGTCGAGATAACAACTGAAGACTTAGATTCTAAAACGTCTGGCAATAGTGATGCGTACGTTGCGAAAAGTAAAAGAATTCCAGACATGGTAAACATGGCAATTGCCGAACGATTTTGCATAGTGTAAAGATATAATATTTCTTCATGCAGATTCCATTCTGTGATATGTAATATCAACAACTAAGAAAAATTAAAAAAATAAACTTTTGATTTGTTTTTTTCATTAAATTTAAGAGAATCAAACAAGAATAGTATGAAGTTAGGGATCATTAGAGAAGGAAAAACACCGCCAGATAAAAGAGTACCTTTTAGTCCGGCGCAATGTGCAGAAATCTTAAAAAAGTTCGATATCAGTCTTGTAATTCAACCAAGTCCAATCAGAGCTTTTACAGATGAAGAATACGTTAACGAAGGAGTTACTCTTCAGGAAGACTTAAGTGATTGTAATGTACTAATGGGGGTTAAAGAAGTTAACATCAAAGACTTAATTGAAGGAAAACACTACTTCTTCTTTTCGCATACAATCAAAAAGCAACCATACAATGCTAATTTATTAAAGGCATTTTTGGAGAAAAAGATAAAAATAACAGATTACGAAACACTTACTCATAAAGACGGTGGTCGTATTCTAGGTTTCGGTAGATACGCTGGAATTGTAGGAGCATATAATGGTTTATTAGCTTGGGGAAAACGAAATGGATCTTTCGATTTAAAACCAGCAAACCAATGTAAAGACTTCGAAGAACTTAAAGTTGAGTTAAAGAAAGTAGTTTTAGGAGATGCTAAAATTGTACTTACAGGTGGTGGAAGAGTTGCTCAAGGTGCTGTTGAAGTGATGGAGCATATTAATGTACCATCAGTAACTTCTTCAGATTTTATATTTCAAGAGTTCCCTACTCCTGTTTATGCACAACTTCACTGCAATAATCTTTACAAAAGTAAAACAGGTAAAGAATTTAACTTACAGGATTTCTTTACAAATCCAACAGAATACAAATCAAGATTTAAAAAGTTCACAGAAAGAGCCGATATTTTTATAAGCTGCCACTATTGGGATAATAAATCTGCAGCTCTATTCACAGAAGAAGATACTCAAAGTGAAAAATTCAGTTTAAAAGTTATCGCTGATATCACTTGTGATATTAAAGGTTCTGTACCAACAACAATTCGTCCTTCAACGATTAGTAATCCAATTTATGGATACAATCCGGAAACAGGTGAAGAAGGTGCTCCTTATAGTCCTGGTAACATAACAGTAATGGCTGTAGATAATCTTCCTTGTGAATTACCAAGAGATGCTTCTACTGATTTCGGAACTGCATTAATAGAAAACATTATCCCAGCGTTAACAAATGATGATACTACAAATATTATCGAAAGAGCTTCCATTACTAAAAATGGTAAGTTGAATACTGGATATGAATATTTAGAAGATTACGCTAGTTAATAGCAAGTAAAAATATAATTATGAAAGCTCAGTGTTTTACTCACTGGGCTTTTTTTGTAAAAACAGGATAGTAACTGCAAAAGCTTTCAAGCCTTTTCTTTGCTCTTTTCTTTTTTCATCTTAACTTCCCATTGTCCTACGCAGTAGACAAATTCCACTCCACGTCACCTTGTCTAAAGCTTCTGACAATTACTTTAATCGTTATGTAAACTTGGAAGTATGTTATCAAATAAACTCTTAATGATTTTTGCATCTATTTTCATCATTTTTTCTTGCACTAAAGAGCAAAGACAAGAAAGAGCTAGAAAAAGTCTAGACAAAGAATTAGGGGAAATCATAGACTATGCTCAAAGTAAAAACTGTACTGACCCTTTAGAATGGAATTATGTTTCTTATGGTACAAAAGCTTGTGGAGGACACGTTGGTTATTTAGCTTACTATAAAGACATTGACACAACTTTCCTTTTTAAAAAAATTCAAGAATATAGTGACTCTGAAATGGAATACAATAAAAAATGGGGAGCGTCCAGTACTTGTAATATAGCAAATCAACCTGACAGTATAGTATGCGAAAACAACAAACCTACGTTGGTATATTAAAACACTTTACATAACACGAAAGTAATTGCAAAAGCTTTATTACTCTTTTTTTAAACTTTATCTTAACTTTCCATGATCATAAGCCTTAATCGCTAACATTAATTACCGTACTTTTTGATTTAGCGAAGCGTAATCTAAAAGGTAAACTATCCGATTTATCAATCGGAACACGATTCATCCAATTGATAATATTTTCTGAAAAAGATAATATAACTTTAATGGAGAAATAAACAAGAACCGAAACAAGTAATATCAAATGCTAACGGAGTATAATAATTAACAAATCAGCAACAATCTATTCTGTCCACTTACTTCCTTTGGTGCACGATGAAGACAAGGTAAAACCTTACTTTCAGGGTGATCAACAGCTAATTTCCATATGTGGCCTACTCCTAAATTAATTGGACTTGCGTTTGGTTTAGCTTGGTAATGTAAATCAAAAAAAAATTCACTTAAAAACGCTTCAAACCCATCTTCTACTCCATCATATATTTTTTTGAGTTCTTCTCGAATCTCAGGAACTAATACTTTCTGTATAGCTTGATCATTTGGAATAATATCACTTGATTCCCCTTGGTAGGTACACAAAAACGTATCAGTTGGAATAGGAGAACGATCTACATGAAAAGAGTATACATCCGTTGGGAAAAATGGAAAAACATCATCTCTTTCATAATGCTTAATTACATTGAGTACCGGAGATGCTCCACATTCTTTTAGAAATTCTAAATCATTTAATAAGATTGCCTTCGCTAATTCTCCTTCCTCACTTAATTGGAATGCTCTAAGTTCATCTTCATTAAGCTCTACAATATTCCCTTTCAGTTCAACCTGTTTAACAATCTCAGTAAAATCACCTTGAAGGTCTCGTTTAAAACAGATTGCATTTATCTCTCCATGGAAAGGCTTAGATATTAGATCTTGAAAACTCGATACAAGTTCAATTTGATGTTCAGCTTGAGAGGAATCTATCATAATCTATTAATCGAAATATTTAATAAACAATAAAAGTTCTTTTTAAAACTGTTTTCCCTTTGTAAGATATTATTAAACTCCAAGGACCTCTCTGAACCTTATAGCCCTTATTAAAAGAGTACAAACTAAAAGTATCTACATTCATAATAAGCTCTTCTGTGTATACAAGTTTATGAGATGAATTACCGTTATTATCGGTAATAGAGGTTGGAAATTCCCATTTCACTTTTAATTTCTTCTTCCCTTCCTTTTTTGATAAAAGCTTATACTTAACTCCAAAAGCAACACTCATTTCAGCTTTAACAGAATCCGTATTCTTTACAATTTTCACATTTTCAATGTTCTTCAATCCAGACTTACCTGGTTTCTCAGACGAAACAACATCATACTTACAAAGACCATATTCCAACTCTTTTATAGATATCTCCCTCGATTTCATAGACAGACATCCTAAAAAAACAATCGATATAAAAGAAAATATTAAAATCTTAAACATCTTATTTCAAATTAAGTATTTTAACCTTCCCTTCTTTAATTCTAATAATGTAAATGATTGCACTGTCTACAGGCTTTCCCTCAAATAAACCAGGTTTCCAATTTCCTAAAGATTTAAAATAAGCTATGACTTCATCATCCATAGCTTTATTTTTTATAGCACCACGAGTTTTAAATTGTGCCTCACCTTTACAGTTAATAACAACCCTAAATTGCCCTCGATAAACGAGCCCTTTTACATCTTCAAACTTTAGCCTTAACGCTTCTTGAATTTCGGTTTCAGTTTTTGTGGCTCTAGCTTCTTTTTGATCACCGAAATTAACTGAAAGCAGATATATCATACTAGTATCACATAATCCTGTTATGTTTTCAGAAATATCCATATTAGCAACATTATTATGCCTTGGTTTACTTTTTTCTTGACCAAAACCAACAAGAGAAAGCAACACAAATACTATAGTAGAAAGTTTTTTCATACTTTTTAATTTGAGCAAATTTAATGTTTTATCAAGATATTGAAAAATATTAGTTCAGGAAAAAAAGACGCTCTTCAACATAAGTAACAATTTGAAAATCACCAATCAAACAACATGAGTGATTACTTGCATTTAATTAAAGGGTATAGAATGCTTTCCTTTCTCATTCTCACACTTTTAATTTTAATGAAAAAGTAAACCAAAAGGTAAAAGAGCTGATATTCAATTTGATTTATTACTTCATTCTTTTTGAATATCAATCACCATTGAGTTAATCGAACAAATGAAAATTATATAATTCAATAAATAGGAGCGCTTACCTCTTAGATTGAAAATCAAAAAGCACAGAAAAAGTACGGTGGTGTATATGACAAAGAGAACTTACCTCTTACTCAAAGGCAACTTAACAGTATATGAATCCTTACCTTGTTGTAAGATCACAAAATAAACCCCTGAAGATATATCAACAGGTTTTAATTTAGTTGCAGAACTTCCTCCTTCAGGATTAGATACTGTTTTTCTCACAATCACCTTTGCGTTCACATCATAAATGGAAATTATTATATCTTCAGTTGAATTACTATTAAAAGTTACATTTACGTTTTCTCCGTCATCGAATGCAGTGAAATTTTCATCATCATTAGAAAAACTCACAACTTTAGTTTCAGAAAAAACCATTTTCCCATCAAAATCAAACTGTGCCAATTTGTAATATTTCTTAGCCAATCCTTCAATATCGAAATCATATAAATTATAATCGTTTACTTCAGTAGAAGTCCCAGCACCATTTACTATTCCAATAGCTTCCCAATGAATCCCATCTAATGAAGTATACACTTCAAAATAATCGTTATCAATTTCTGAAGCTGTTGTCCAAGTAACGTTAACACCACCTAATGCCTTTTCCGCATCAAAACTTATTAATTCTACTGGCAAAAGACTTGGCCCACCGAAGGCGATAAACTCATAGTCATCTACTCCGTTAACTTCTCCATTTGCACCCACAGAAAACTCATTTGGAGAACTACTAAATCCATCAATTGAAATCGTTGAAGCGCTACCTGTAAATTTATAAGAAGATGTAGCTGGCATTTCGCTTGTTTTCCACCAAGAGTTATCTGAAGCTCCGCCCACATTTTTTATTATGACAAAAGCAGGGTCAACTGTTAATGAAACACTCTGAGCCGCAGAATTTGCACCGGCATAACTTGACACTACTTTATTAAAAGCAGCATAATGATACTCAACACCTACACTAGGACCACTATGAGTTCCTGGTAAAGAAGATGTTGTTGTTTGGAAACCAATAGGACTAAAATCATTTAATATTTTATAAGTTGAATTCGTTACTCTCGCTCCATTATTAAACCGATGTGCATAGGTTGGTTGAGCACCATTAAAAGACATTTGAGGAAATGTAGCTTCATACCATGTAGAAGTTCCTCCAAAAAGCCATACCATTCCAGGCTCAAATCCAACGGCTATGTTTTCATTAAAATCAGAACAAGAACCTAAAGAAGTCCATCTAGTAGCCCAAGAAGCTCCTACACCAGGCTCATCACTTGAGCCAGCAGTATGTCCTGAACTAGCTTGGTAATTTAAACCACCATTTGAAACGACTGCTCCAGATGAATACCATGTACCGGAATTCCATGCAGTAGAACAATCATTTGGGGTAAAAGATCCAGTTGTTACATCCGAAGCACTCCATGCAGAGTAATAATAAATAACGCCCGTTTCATTTGATAGACCTAAAGTTTTATCTACTGTAAAACCATCTGCATCCATGGAAGAAATCATCCCTGTTACTACTCCAGTAGAACCAGTAAGTCTCATAGCATATCCAGAACTCATGGTAGATGTAGCAATCCATGCATCCTGTCCTCCTGCTCCTTTTATTAATATTAATACGGGGGTGATTCCAATTCCGGATATTACGTTTGTTCCGCTTCCGTTTCCAATATAACTTCCAACCACTACACTCGCATTCATAAGCGTAGGGAGGAATAATATTGCTGTTAAGGCAATTCTTATTCTTTTCATTATCTATTAGGCGTCAATAATTCCCTACGAAATTAGTTCAAAATCTCACAATAAACAATATGATTCGTCGTGTTTTATTGTCGATTTATCACTTTATTAAAAACTATACTAGTTTTTAACAATTATACCGTTTGATAATACAATTGATCCAATATAAACAAGTTAGAATACGATGAAATACTTAAAGTGGGTAATTGCCACAATTCTAGTTTTTACTTTATCCCACGGTTTCATTCTCAATTCATTAAGAGTTGGATCGACTCACAAACAACATGTAAATCAATCATTAGAACAAGAGTTAAAAAAAGCAACAAGAATCATTTCATATAGTACAAATCTTGAAACTGACACTAACTATTTTCAAAAAAAACAAATCATCTTACGAAAGGGTTAGAAACGAAAGTCCTTACCCTCCTATCCCGCATCAATGGAGTTCAAGTTATATTGTATATATTAAGGATGGAAAACTCAGACAAACAACTCGATTTACAGGTGAAGCAGATTACACACCTTCAATTTTAATTTCGAAAGAACGAGGAGAACAAACCGGATTTTGAGATTACTTTGTATCCTACACTTTTTACCATTCAAGACTGGATCAAAATCCTGCTCATCTTCATAAAACTAATTGGTATTCCTTTAGAGGTGGGAGTTACGATGGATTTGAAGAATTTAACTCTATTTTAATCACTTTCCTTTTTGTGATTACAATCCTAACTTGGAAAGTTTTTAAGCATATAAGGCGTAAAGTAAAGTCCTAATAGACTTATTAAGTATAATACGATAAAACTTGCTGATGATTATATTATATGCTTATCCGCTTCTTTACCCAAGGCTTTTCATTATAGATAATCACCCAAGAACGTCACCCCTTTACAGAAAGAAATCAAGAGGCTCATAGCACCTTATTTTTAATTTAACTTAAAAAAAAGCGTCTGGAGACGCGATTGTAAACACACACGCATGTCCTACGGAACATGACGCGCGAGAATCGGGTAGTTAAGGGGCTAAACCTAATCGATCATAAACTGCTTTGGATAAAGTTGCGGATAAGCATATTATATTAAGTTTGTAATAATCTATTATTTGAATCAAATTAAAGCAGGAAAAGTGAAATACAGAATTATATTTTCAGCAATATTATCAGTACTAATTCTAAATTCCTGTGCCGAAAAAAAAGATGGTGAAAAGAAAACAACGCTACTTTCTAATATACTAAGCATAACAGCAAACGAAGACAATGGAGTAAAAGAAATATTAAATTTCTACGGAGGATATTGTGAATACTCTATTGGTAAATCCTCCTCTACTGAGGAAGGTAATAAAACCTTTTTCGAATTAAAACTTAGCAAAAGTGATGTTATTGAAAAGTATGCTAACAAGGTTGAATTACCAGCTTCGAACACTGCTTTTTTATTCGCTAAGCACCTGAAAAAAGAACAAGAGAATTACGATGAAATCAGAGTCGTAATACTTTTGAACAACGAAAAAGAATATACATTCAAATACGAAATGGAACAACTTAAAACTGTGGAAGACCGGGTTCCCGTGATGGAACAAGTCATCGAAAATATTAAGAATAAAACATTTTTAGAAATTGGTAATTATCTTAATAATGAATCAATTTATAAATACAACAAAACTGAACTTCTTACCAATTTAGAGAAAGTAAATGGCAAGTTTGGAGAAGTTCAAAACTTCTATACCTACGGATTTAAATTTCATACTTTCGAGGACGGAATGGAAATACTACATATTTCTGGGATGGTAATTAGGGATATTCAAAATCATCAGTTTTCTGCAGAATTTGACTTGAGTGCTCCAAAAGATGAGTTGCTTAAAATTGATTATAAGTTTTAATACATATTATCTAAAACTAAAATAAATAGGATTTAGAAACAATAAGTACTAAATCGAATTAGATAAAATGCAACTACATTCAAATTACTAATTTTCACATTTACATCATTAAATTTCCATATATTAGAGTACCCCTATTTTTTTAACATTGCTATATTATTGAAGATTAGCCTTTTTCTCATTAGCGTAAACCTTTTTTAAAACCTTTAACTATGATTAAAGATCTACTATTTTCAAACGAATTTAGCAAGACTTCCTTTGCTACAATTTGCCTTGCTGGATTACTTTCAGTCAATGGATTTTCACAAACAAAATTAAATTCACTTAATCAGGCACGTACTGCGAGTTGGACGCCTACAACTCAAGATTTAGTAGTAACAAATAATTCTAATGGGAGAATTGGGTTATCCATGACTGATGTTACCATAAATCAGGGTTGGGGAACTAACAGTTTAATCTTTCCTCAGAACAGAAGATCATGGGCTATTTCAATTATTCATGGTCATCAAATCATGAAAAACGTTTTGAAAATAGAAAAAATTCCTCGTGGTCTTTTATTTGCTAAATCAATAACTGAATCTCTCTGTGCATGTGATGATGGTTTTATAGATGATCCACTTGCTACACACCCCCTTCCATCAAATAGTGACGTAATAGATATAGCAGCGGCTCAGCGTATTATGGATAAAGGATGTTTCCAATTCACTAATAATGGTGCACTGACTGCAATGCAAAAATTTTTCAACAGTCATCCAAGATTTATTGTTGGAACAGGAATTCCAGCTTGGAATGATCCGTTTCCGAATCATACAGAAGCAGAAAACAATGCTGCTTCAACAAGACAAGTTTGGGGTAACCTATACGAAACTGCTGCATTATCATCTGCCTACATGAGTATATTAGCTGTTAGATACTTGGAAGTTAAAAGAGGATTAGCTCCTATCTGTTTTGCTGCTGAATCAGAAGATCCTATGGCGCTTGCCAAACTTATGGCTCTTGGATTTAACATTGGTCTTGACGCTCCTGATTTTACTACTATTTTAGAAACCAACAGAGCTGCAAATTTACTATTACCACATTTAGAAGATGGAATCGCAGACGGCGGATTAACGGCTGATGTGCATGCTTATAAAATTGGTAACCTTTGCTATGCTTTGGAAAACAAAGAGGGTCAAATGTATGATAATTTAGGATTCACAATGTCTGCAACATATACTGGTGTTTATGATCCACAAATTGTATGGGCTGATGTTCAGACTTACTTAGATAAAATTAGCATTATGTATACTGATGTTAACTGGACAAGTGTTGTTTCTACAGTAAAAGCTAAATTTGATGGTATAAATAATGGTGGTTCTATTTCTTTTGACAACAACATGGGTGAAGTAATTGATGAATTGATGTTACAACTTCCCATAGAAGATCCTTCAAAGCAAATAACGTGGCAAGCTCCTACTGTAGTAATGGATTGTGGTGAGCCTTTAGCAGTTGGAATCAACGAGTTAAATCAAATTACTAACATTTCTATTTATCCAAACCCAGTAAACGATATAACAACTGTTACTTTCTCTCTTGAAAAAACAAGTGATGTAAGTATTAAGGTTTTTAATATTATGGGAACTTTAGTTTCTAGTCCCGTAAATGGGAAAACTATTTTCGCAGGAAAAGGAGAAGCAAAAATTAACGTTAGTAATTTTGCAACTGGAGCTTATACGGTTTTAATTTCAACGTCCAATGGAGCATCTTTGGCTAAAAAGATTGTAGTTAAATAATAATAAACAATTTTTAATACGATTGAAGCCTCGCATTTTAGCGGGGCTTTTTTTTAGGTTCACAGTACTTCTTAATTTGAATGAAATGGAAATTAAGAAGATAAACTATCCGATTTGTAATCGGTGGTATTACTGTACAATTATTGAATACCGATTACAAATCGGATAGTTTATCTTTTAGATTAGAAATCAAAAAGTACGTTGTGTTATTGTTGTTTATCTTTTTACAAACTGAATCCTATCTGTACTATTATCTTCTAATGACACAACTTCCAGGTAGTAATTACCTGAGCTCAGTTCATCAATATTTAAAATATCAATAGATGATTTTAACTCAACTATTTTAACAATCATTCCTAGGTTGTTGTATATATTAACAATTGAATGATCAACATTTACAAGGTTTATATTAAGAATTCCAACTGTAGGGTTCGGGAAAACTTCTCCAATTAACTTACCGGAAATTTCATTTTCTCCTACCATATATTGTTTTTCTACAATGATATCTCCGCCATCAGGAATAGCATTAAAAACAATCTCGTCACCCACAGTATTATAACTCAATGCAACTCCATCTTGTTTTACACCCAAAACAATCTTGTCTCCATACTTTAAATGAATTGTTAATGGATGATCAAAGATCACATCATTTAAAGTATCAGTTAGCTCCAACACTCACTCTGTACCATTTTCATATTTAGAACTTAGTACAGAAACCCTTCTTTCTCGGTGATACTTGATTGCATCTTGAAAATTAGAATGCCATACTTTACCGTTACAAGCCGCTACAATATTATCTAAATATTGCTCGTGATCACTAGATATTATTGCATGCCACATTACGGTCATCAATCCACCATTCTGTAATAAATTATCAACTTCAGCTTGAATTTTCGGTTTTAAAAAATGCTCTGCAATTGTTGGAATTTGAAAATAATCATCTTCGTTTGCTCCAAATTCATAAAGCCAATTAGGGTTCCACCCCCAAGAACCAGTCCCGGGTAATCCCGCATCTCTTGCACCTATGTGATGCTTTTTAATTTCATGGTGGGATTTACGCATACCCATCTCATGTGTGGTTTCGATACTGCTTACGTGCGAAAAGACTTATATATCTACCTGTTTTCCAATAGCCC
>CAWVWF010000027.1:0-24698 GCA_963933885.1 uncultured Flavobacteriales bacterium
CTCATCATATTCTTGGAGTTCTTCAGAAGCTACAGCATCAATTTCAAAAAGTGTAGCAGGAACATATGAAGTAGAAGTTACAGATGCAAATTCTTGTAAAGGAACTGATGAGGTAGAGTTGATTGTTATTGATCTTCCAATTCCAGATGTAATTCTTGGAGGGCCAATGTGTCCAGGTATGTCACAAACATTAGATGCTAGTATTTACGATAACGGTAATGGACCATTTACTTATGCTTGGCATGATGGATCTACTGGATCATCTTATGTTTCAACTGGAGCAGAATCTATTTGGGTAGATATCACAGATCAGTATAATTGTACAGGAAGAGATTTAGCTCAAGTATCTATCAATGCTGCATTGATAGTTTCTGTTGTTGGATCTCCATTGATAGAATTATGTGAAGGAGAAGATACTGATTTAGTACCAAATTACAAATCTATTGATGGATACAACTTCAGCTGGAGTAGTGGAGAAACAACAGATGTAATTAACGTTGATGCTTCAGGAACTTATGATATTCATGTTGATAACGGATTAGGTTGTGAAGGTGATGGAACAATAGATGTTATTGTTCACCCTAACCCAATTGTTATTCCTGGATCTGCTGCTGTTTGTGATGGTATTCCTGCTTCGATTGGAGATAACCAAGGAGCTGGTTTCGATTACTCTTGGAACGGTGGAGAAGCAACTTCGACTATTTCAGTATTAACTAGTGGTACATATACTTTAACATTAACAGATAAGGCAACAGGTTGTGTTGATTCAGATGATTTTGATGTTACAATTCACTCTAACCCAACTCCTGATTTAGGAGCTGACGTTAAGGTTTGTACTGGAATCCCAGTTCAATTAGCTGATCAAAGTGGTCAGAGTATCGCATCACAATCTTGGAACACGGGAGAAACTACAGTTGAAGTAAACCCGACAACAGATGGAACTTATACAGTAACAGTTACAACTGCTCAAGGTTGTACAGGAACTTCATCTGCTTATGTAGAGTTCATTCCAATACCAACAGTAAGTTTAGGACCAGACATTAACATGTGTGAAGGTGAAACTGCAGTTATAGATGCTGGAAACGATGGACTTTCAATTTCATGGAATTCAGGAGAGACAACGCCAATGATCACTGTTAATAGTACATTCACTCATATTGTTACTGTTAGTGATAATGGATGTTCTGCTTATGATACAGTTGAGGTGAATGTTGTTAATCTTCCAGTAAGTGAAATAGATCAGAACATCGCTAATCAATTATATTGCTTTCCAGAAATGAATGGTAGAGGAGTTGATATAGTTGCAGGAACTAGTAGTGTTTATGATTACTTATGGGGAACTGGAGAAACAACACCGGCAATTTCGCCAACGGCTGAAGGAACTTTTACTGTATTAATTAGTGTTGGGAATTGTTCAATTACGGATCATATTACATTAACAGAATTTTGTCCAAGTACTTTATTTATTCCTAACAGCTTTACACCTGATGGAGATGGTAAAAATGATTCTTTCAACGCTTCTGGAACATACATTGGAGATTTTGAAATGTACATCTACAACCGTTGGGGAGAAATGATTTATAAATCGGAATCTATAACTCAAGATTGGGATGGAAGATATAAAGGAAAAGATGTTCAGGTAGATGTTTATGTTTATAAACTATACTACAGCGTGAATCATCCTGACGGAAACCCAAGGAAAGAAACTAAGGTTGGAACTGTAACAGTGATGAGATAAAACAAATTCGGTTTCACTTAAAAACATAATTTTTAATATTTAAAATGGCCAGGATTAATCCTGGCCATTTTTTGTTTTTGAACCGTGACAGATGTCAATATCTAAAAAGTTGTTAAATACTGATTTATTGATCTGAATAAAAAGTACTTTTAGGGGAACAACTCCAAGTTATAATGATAAAACAAATCACTTTTTTACTGGCTGTGATGTCATCTTTTATTGTAGATGCTCAACGAGATTATGAGTATGTGCCATCTGGAGAAAACGTTAGTAAAGGTTATAGTCATCTTACTAAAGGAGAATACGACGGGGCAATTAAATATTTCGAAAGGGTTAATCAATCAGATACGAATTATCATATTGCTCAGTATAATAAAATAATAGCTCTATTTAATGATAAGCAATATGTTGAGTTGGAAAAAACAGCTTTAAAATCATTACAGAACGAGAACGATTATGCGAGCAAAATCTATTACTGGTACATTGAGTCTTTAATTAGAAGTAAAAAGCTTGAGAAGGCAAACGAGACTATCTCAAAGGCTTTAAAGGCTTTTCCTTTGTGTTTCGAATATGAATTCCAATCAGCAATGATTTTAATCGATCAGAAGAAGTTAAACAAAGCCATTGAATTACTTCATAAAATAATCAACATCCATCCCCAGCATTCAGAGTCGCATTATGAGTTAGCAAAAATTAAAGCTGATCAAGGTTATACAACTGAAGCCATTTTAGGGTTTGAGATGGCTATAATCTCTAATAGGTTATCAACTGTATTGCAGAAAAGTTATGTTGCAATGGAGGATTTGATGAATAACAATTACGAGGTAATTGATAAACACAAAGGAAAGAATGTTTTTAAAACACTGGATCAAATGATTCAATCGAAGATTGCTTTGAAGGATAATTATGAATCAAAGCTGGGTTTGAATTATATGGTAGATCGTCAGACTGACTTACTAATGAGCCAGTTTTCATTTAAGGAAAACTCGAATTCCTTTGGTATGAATTATTATGGAAAATTCTTCAATGAGGTAATCAATAAAGGATTTCAAAAAGGGTACATTCTTTATATTTTGGGTGTAATATCTTCTGATGAGATTGAGAAAAAAAAGAAGAAGAATGCTATTGAATTAGCAAATTTTAAGAAGTTCTTGAAAGCGTATTGGCATGAACATCAAAATAAGTTTAAGTATGCCGTAAATGGAGTTAAATATGAAGGTGAGTATAATTACAACTATGAAGGTAAGTTATTCGGTATAGGTGAGATAAAAGACAAGTTTAATGTTGGTGAATGGACTTTCTTTTATAAAAATGGAATTGTAAAATCTAAACTAAACTATAATGAAAATGGAGAACTTCATGGAGATTGTGTTTGGTTTGATATTTATGGGAATAGGTCTCAAGGTGGGAAATATAAAAACGGAGGGAATGAAGGATTTGCAAACTTCTCAAGAGCTAACGATTGCAATTGGTATTCAGGGAATTTTGTTAACGACAAACTAGATGGTGAGTTCAAGTTATTTAGGTCTAACGGCGCTTTATTGGAAGTGAAAAGTTTAAGAGATAATATGTTAAACGGGCCTTGGATTGAATATTCTAAATCGGGTGTAGTTATTGGGAAATCTAATTATAAGGAGGGTAAATTTGACGGTGAATATAAAGCGTTTTATGATAATGGAACCTTGTTTTCTGAGAGCCATAATATCGAAGGAGAGGCTGATGGAGACTTTACGAAGTATCATCTAAATGGAAAGGTAAAAGCTGAAGGACAATTTAAAAGTGGTAATAGGATTGGTAAATGGAAAACCTATTATTACAACGGAAGCTTAAGGTCTGAATACGGATATAATAAAAAAGGTAATGTAGAAGGTTGGGTTATAAAATATAGTGAGAATGGAGATACAACTTCTAAAGCACCTTATTCAAATGGAGTACTTAACGGAATTGAGTTTGATTACGGTTTTGATAATAAGCTACTTTGGGAACACCATTATAAAAAAGGGAAGTTAAAAAAATATGCTTCTTATAATAGATCAGGAGTATTGGTATCATCAGGAAAAAAGGAATATATATTACATGATTCTTATGGTTTCAAATATATAAGCGCAACCCTTAAAAAAGGAAAATTTGATGGTATTCACAGTTCGTATTGGAAAAATGGGAATTTGAAGAAAACAATGACCTATGAGGAGGGGGTATTAAATGGGAAAGTAGAAGAGTTTTTTGAATCTGGAGAATTAGATGAGAGACGATTTTTGAAAGATGGTAGTTATCATGGAAAGTTTCAATCGTTCCACCTTTCTGGAAAGAAGTATGCAGAGGGTTATTATTCAAATGGAGATAAGGTTGGTGAATGGAAATTCTACAATCAAAATGGAAGTATTAGTCAGATAGAATTTTTCTCTGATGGAGTGCTTGACGGTATTTTGGTTGAGTATGATAATGTTGGAATAAAGCAATACGAAACAAAGTATCATGGTGGGGTTGTAGTTAGAACAGATGTTTTTAAGGAAGATGGTAGTTTACTTAAAAGGTACTCAACACCAAGTGGGAATGGTGACTATAATCTGATTTCTACTTTAGGTTATAAGAGATTGAATGGAACTTTAAAAGGAGGAAATCAAGATGGGAAGCTTACTTATTACTATCCAAATGGGAAAGTAGAAGAAGAGAGAACAAGAATAAATGGTGTTTATCACGGTGAAAAATCTGTTTATTATACGAACGGAGTGCTGAAATCAAAAGGGAACTATGTTCATGGATATAAAGAAGGAAAGTTTGTGTCCTATTATTATAGCGGTAAGAAGTATTGGGAGGCAACATATGAACACGGAGCAATTAGAGATTCTAGTGTTTATTATTACGAAACTGGAGAAAAGGAAAAGTGTTATCATTATGACTTCAAAGGAGATGAGGTTAAGCAAGTTTTCTATTATAAGAATGGAATAGTTGAATCGTTAAAACATATTGTTCATGGTTTTATACATGGAACAAGAAATAGGTTTGATGAATCTGGTATGCTTATGGTTTCTAGAAAATATAATGGAGGGGAAATTTATGCTTATTCATATATGGAGAACGGAGCTTTGTTACCATACATTTCAGTTAAAAAGGATGATAAGCTTGAACCAAAGTATAGTAATGGTAAGACAAGTGAAGTCCATAATATAAAAGATGGTCTCTATGATGGTTACTATGCAAGGTACTTTTCTGACGGAAAAATTTGGGTTGAAACTAATTATAGTAAAGGTGAGGTAGAAGGAAAATATTCCGAATATTACGCTAATGGACAGTTGAAATCTCAAGGAGATTATAGCTTCGGAGAATTAAATGGACTTCAAGTTGAGTTTTATTTCACAGGGCAAGTTAAAACTGAAACTACGTATCTTTTTGGAGCTAAACATGGAACAAGGAAATATTTTAGTAAAGAAGGGAAACTTATTAATACAATAACGTACAACGACAACGTTGTTGTTGATATCAAATAATATGAGATTATACATTACTTATTTTTCACTTTTAGTTTGTACCATTAGTGCTTTTGCACAGGAGCAAACTTTGGAAGTTTTAAAAGAAAGGTTTAAATCCCAACATGCTGTTTATTTGTCTGAAAAAGAACATCTTAGTATTGTTACAAAAGACAATACATATGAGATTTTTTCAGATGTTGAATGGGAGATGATGTACTTGACTGATCAAGGAAAGGCATATGCTGATCAATCTATTTACTTTTCGAAGTTCACAGAAATTAAAGATATAAAAGCGGAAAGTTTTCTGCCGAAATCTAGGCCAGGGAAATTTAAGAAGGTAAAAGTGAAAAGGTTTGAAACAGAAGACGTTTTTTCAAGCAGTTATTTTTTCCACGATAGTAAGAAAATAAAATTCACATTTCCAGGAACAGAAGAAGGAACAAAAATCAAATTATCATACCGTGAAAAAATAACTGACCCAAGGTTTTTAGGTCAAACATTCTTTATTAGTTTTCTACCAACTATTCGTTCCGAATATAGCGTTAGTTTTCCTTCGAATGTAGACTTGAAATATAAGATGTTTCACACCGAAGGGCATCCAATAAAATTTGAAACTACTACTAAAAAAGGGAAAACAACATATTCTTGGACAGTTGAAAATCAAGATGCATTTGAATCTGTAGGAAATGCTCCAAACATAAAATATTACGCTCCACACCTAGTGTTGTATATCGGTGATATGCGATTGAAGGATACCACAATTACTGTTTTACCAAATTTAGATGCCTTATTTGGATGGTACAACAGCTTGGTTGAAAACGTAAACACAGAGCCGGATTCGACTTTACAAAACATAACAAAATCATTATTAAAAAATGTAAACGGTAAAGATGAGAAAGCGAGAATCATCTTTAACTGGGTTCAGGATAATATTAAATACGTTGCCTTTGAAGATGGTATGGGAGGTTTTATTCCAAGACCAGCTGCACGTGTTTGTAGAAATAGATATGGTGACTGTAAGGACATGAGTAGTATAATCACGGAGATGTTGAATTATGCTGGAATTGATGGTAATTTAACTTGGATTGGAAGTAGGGAATTACCCTATGATTACACAGAAATAGCAACACCCGTTGTTGATAATCATATGATTGCTTCTTATAGAAATGAAAAAGATGAAGTTGTTTATTTAGATGCTGTTGGATCATATACGCCATATGGTTATCCAACTGGATTTATTCAAGGAAAACAAGCTTTAATTAGAAAACAAGGCGGGAAATATGAAGTGGGAAGAGTACCTGTAATGGCAAAGGAAAAAAACTTAAAGCATGAGAAAATGCAGATGGTATTGCATGGTACAAAGTTAACAGGGAAAGGTAGTATTGATACAAAAGGATACTCTAAGTTAGATTTTGTATATCCTTTAATCAGTAAAAACCTGAAGGAACGAACGACTAGTCTGGAAGGTATGCTTGAAAAAGGTAGTAACAAGTTTAAAATCCAAAAAGCTTCATTTGATGGATTAAAAGACAGAGATAAGTCGTTAAAAATTGATTACGATTTTACGATTGAAGATTATGTAAAAAGTGCAGGTGATGAGTTTTATTTGAATTTGAATTTCGATAAAAATTTAAAGAACAGTAAGCTTGATATTGAGAAAAGAAAAGGAATAAGTGTTGAGTATGAATATAAAATCTTAGATAAAGATGAAGTAGAATTAGAGCTTCCTGCTGGTGTTGAGGTTACATATCTACCAAAAAATTCGAATTATTCAAACGATGAATTTGGATTCTCAATTGAATATGAAAAATTGGGGAATAAGATCTTAATGAAAAAAGAAATATACATCAATACGCTTATGCTAAAGGCATCAAAATTTGTAGCATGGAATAGTATGATTAAAAAGCTAAACAAGGCTTATAAGGATGTTATAGTATTAAAAGAAACTAGCAAATAAAAGTAGATGAAGTTAAAAACAATACTGAGTGCTGTTGCGCTAAATATATTGGCCATTTCAACTTATGGTCAAACAGAAGGAACTATAGCAAAATTTGATGTTGATTTCTGGAAAGATTCTACAGCACTTACAACGTTAACACCAGCAGAAAAAGAATTTAAGGGAGTTATTTTAAAGGACTTTCATATTAAGACTTTTTTATATGACTCCTATTTTGATGAACGCGTTCAGAAATTTATCTCAGACGTTTTACAAGTTGAAAACTTATATTATAAACGTATTCGTTTAAACAACGATGCAGCCGTTGAAATGTATAATAAAGTTTATATTTCGAATGCTGGAGGTAGAAAAGTAACCAACCTTAAAGCGAGAGCAATTACGAAGGATGGGAAAATAATTAATTTTGATGACTCTAATAAGAAGGAGATTGAAAACTATGAAAATGCAGGACCATTTACCATTTTTGCATTAGAGGGAATTGAAGTAGGGAGTGAGATTGAGTTTACATACACAACTTCAGAACTTGCTGATAATTATTATTTCAGTAAAACAATTCAAGGGTCATTTCCGAAAAGAGAATTTCATTATGAAATAGTTTCTCCTGAAAACCTGATTTTTCATACTAAAAGTTATAATGGACTTTCGGAACTAGTTAATGATACTGTTGAAACTGATTTTAATAGATATGTATTAGATGTTAAAGGAGTTGAGAAATTTAAAGATGAACAATATTCTTTGAGCGATGCCTTGATGCAAAAGGTTGAAGCTAAATTGTATGAGAATACGACTAATTTTAAGCGTAATTTTTACAGTTGGAGCGAAGCAGCAACAGAATACTCAAATTATATTTATGCTCCTAGTAATGAGAAAAAAGAAAAGGCTGAAAAGAAGGCAATAAAGAAATTTATCAAAGCAAATGGTTTTGCAAAAATTGAAGATCAAAGAGAGCAGATTACAACGATTGAACATTTTCTGAAAGGTAATTTTGAATTTGTTAGTAGAGGAGGTTATTTTGCAAATGATATTATTGAATCAAAAAGATATTCAAAATTTAGTGCTGTTAGGTTTACTGCACTTTTATTAAAAGCTTTGGATATCGATCATCAAGTTGTTATTACTTCAAACCGTTTCGTTTCTACTTTTGATCCTGATTTTGAAACATACAATTCCTTAGAAACATTCTTGCTTTATATTCCAAAATTGGATCAGTTCTTAGATCCTACTAATGAATTTATGCGTTTAGGGCTAGTGCCTAGTAATTATGCATATACACAAGGACTGTTTTTGAAAATGGTTGAGATTGGAGGAGTGATTAGTGCTTTTCCTGAAATTAAAGATATACCTGGAACGAGTAGTGATGTAACTTATGATAACTTAACGGTTGATATTAAGTTTTCTGAAGATCTTGAAAACATCAATGCTCATATGAAACATGAAGTGAAAGGATATATCGCTGCTTATTTACGTCCAGTGATGCCTTATCTTGATGAAGAAAAGAAAAAGGAAATCTTAGAGGATCGTTTAAAGCAGATTGGAGCAGATGCTGTTATTACTAACATTACAACTAGCAATGAGAAAATGGAAGGTTATATGTTGGACAAGCCATACATTTTTGAAGGAGATGCAGAAGTAAATTCTTTACTTGAAAGTGCTGGAAATAAGATCTTACTTAAGGTTGGTCAAATCATCGGAGGTCAGGTGGAGATGTATCAAGATACTTCTAGAAAGTATGGGGTTGAAAATGTATATAACCATGGTTATAAAAGAGTAATCAATATTACAATTCCTGAAGGATATGAAATATCAAATATTGATGATTTGAATATGGATGTTTCTTATAAAGAAGGGGAAAAAAGGTTGATGGAATTTACAAGTAAGTATACTTTAGAGGGAGATAAGTTATCTATAAGATGTAATGAGTTTTACAACATTATTAGATTGCCTGTCGAAAAATATGAGGCTTTTAGAACAGTAATTAATGCTGCAGCCGATTTTAATAAAATTACCCTGATTCTAAAAAATAAAGGTTAGGGAATAGTTATTGCCAAGAAAGTATTAAATTTAGTATTATGAAGAAATTAATCTTTTTGTTGCCAATCTTATTGTTAACTCTTGCTTTTAAAGCGGATTCTAATTTAAATAAACAACTTCCAGAAGTTGTTTTAAATAAACTTGAAGGCGGTACTATTTCAACTAAAGACTTTGTTAAAACTGGGAAGCCTACTATTATTTCTTTTTGGTCGATTACCTGTTTGCCTTGCATGAAAGAATTGATAGCAATCAACAAAAAATACGATCAATGGCAGAAAGAAACAGGTGTTACATTATACGCTGTATCTACAGATCCTAAATCTTTAGCAAAACGAGTTCCTATTATTGCAAATAAAAAAGGTTGGAAATTTCCAATATTAAAAGATGAGGATAAAACCTTGTTTTCTCAGATGGGAGTTAGTTCATTACCATACACAATCATTATTGATAAGACAGGTAAAATAGTATATGAGCACAATTCATATCAGGCAGGCGACGAAGAAGAAATATACAAAATTCTAAAGTCGCTATAGAGGCATGCAAAAATTATTTTTATTTCTTCTATTATCAACCTTTATAGCTCAAGGGCAGAAAACATTTACAAATAGTATTCACGGAGATTTAACATTTAATCAAATCCAAGGAGATGGTTATGTTGGATATAATCATATCGGTTTTCAAGTTGGTTTTGGAACTATGTTTAAAGTAGCAGAAAATCATAGACTAGGTTTTGAAATTAACTATGCTCAACGTGGAAGTAGACAAAGAATCAATTTAAAAAAATTTGTGACTAATGATTTTAAGTTATACTTAAATTATGTTGATGTTCCAGTTTTTTACATTTTTCCAAAATGGGGTATTAATTTCGAAGTAGGTCCTGTTTTTTCTTATTTAATTGATGACACTTACACAACAAATGGTATTGAAAACAACCTTGCTAACGCCTATAATGAAGTAGAATTGGGTTTACTTTTAAGTGCTAACTTTAAAATTTCTGAAAAACTATATTTTAAGATTCGTGCTAACAATTCAATAACTGGAATATTTAAAACCCCAGAGACAAGTACTGGTTATTTTTGGCAATCCGGAGCATTTCATAGAGGATTAGGCGTTAATTTATCCTACTATTTTTCAAAACCAAATATCGGAGACTCTGGAACTTTAGAATTATAATTTTCTCCTCCATAGATTTTTCTTATATCATTCGAATTTTTTTATGCTTCATTTAATGTAATTTTGCTTTATGACTGAAGTAAAAAATAAGGTATCTATTGGGTCGGTTTTTAAGACTATTATTTGGCCAAGAAGGAAACTGGTTTTTTTAGGTCTTATATTAATTATTATAAGTAGATCGGCAAGTTTAGTTATGCCTATTGAAATAAAAACGCTGTTGGATGATGTTGTTCCGGCATCAGATCTAGATGGTTTGTATGCGGTGCTTTTTAAAGTAGTAGCCGCATTATTTATTCAGGCAACAACAGGTTTTGCCTTAACTAGATTATTAAGCGTAGAGGCTCAGTTTTTAATTTCAGAATTAAGAGCTCAGGTTCAACGAAAAATATTATCTCTTCCAATTTCTTATTTTGATAACCATAAATCAGGAGAACTTGTTTCCAGAATAATGTCGGATGTTGAAGGGGTTAGGAATATCATTGGAACTGGATTAGTCCAGTTGGTTGGAGGTACTTTAACAGCGATTGTGTCATTAGTAATGTTAATTAATATAAATGCTTGGATGACATTATTCGTTCTTGCACCAGTTGCAATTTTTGCAGTTGTTGCCTTAAAAGCGTTTAGTTTTATACGTCCGATTTTCAGAAAAAGAGGAGAGATTAATGCTGAAGTAACTGGACGTTTAACTGAAACATTAAATGGTGTAAGAGTAATAAAAGGGTTTAATGCTGAGGATCAAGAAAACCTTATGTTTCAGAAAGGAGTGGATAAGCTTTTTCAGAATGTTAAGAAGAGTTTAACGGCAACAGCTTTAATGACGAGTTCATCTGCTTTTTTATTAGGTCTTGCTTCTGCAGGAATTATGGGAATAGGTGGGTACTATATGATGGGAGATGCTGTAAATCCACCAACGATGACACCCGGAGATTTTATTTCTTTTACTGTTCTATTAGGATTCATGATTGCGCCGATTGTACAGATGAGTAATATTGGAAGTCAAATGACGGAAGCATTTGCAGGTTTAGATAGGACTCAAGAAATAATGAATTTGGATCCTGAGAATGATGACGCTGTAAGAACTATATTTTTGGATTCGATTAAAGGAGATATTGAGTTTGACAATGTTTCTTTCGAATACGATCAAGGAAAAGAAGTACTTCACAATATAAGTTTTAAGGCGCCTAAAGGAAGTGTAACAGCTTTGGTAGGAACTTCAGGGAGTGGGAAATCTACAATTGCTGGATTAGCATCTAGTTTTTTAAATCCTTCTTCTGGAACGATTACGATTGATGGTAAGGATCTTTCGAAAGTTAACCTTTCAAGTTACAGACAGTACTTAGGGGTTGTGCTTCAAGATGATTTCTTATTTGAAGGAACGATTAAAGAAAATATACTTTTCTCAAACCCAAAGGCTACTGATTATGAAGTTGAAAAAGCTGTGAAAGCCGCTTATGTTGACGAATTTACTAAACGTTTTGATGATGGCTTAGGAACAATCATTGGAGAACGAGGTGTTAAACTTTCAGGAGGACAAAGACAAAGAATTACAATTGCAAGAGCTATACTTGCAAATCCACAAGTTATATTCTTAGATGAAGCAACTTCTAATTTGGATACTGAAAGCGAATCGTATATTCAGAAGAGTTTAGCCACATTAATGGAAGGTAGAACTACCTTCGTAATTGCACACAGATTAAGTACGATCAGAAAGGCGACAAAGATTTTAGTTATTGAAGAAGGTAAGGTAGAAGAAAGAGGAACTCATGATGAATTGATTGAAAAGAAAGGTCGTTACCATGACTTATTTACTTATCAGAGTAGAATCTAATTTACCAAGGATTACTGAAATCTGGATTTTTTATAAAAGTTGTATCTGATAGCGTTTTGAGAAAAGCTAATAGTTGTAATTTTTCAAGTGGAGTCCAATTAAAACTGGTTGAATTAGCAGTCATTACTGGATCAAGTGTTGAAGAGAATTTAACACTATCACTATAAAAGTCTATAACCTCTTCTAAGGTGTTAAATCTGCCATCATGCATGTATGGGGCTGAGAACTCAATATTTCTTAACGTAGGCGTTCTAAACTTAGCTCTATCAAAGTTATTACCAGTTACGTCCTCATATCCAATATCAGTTGCTATAAGATCTAATCCATTATTGTGAAAATCATTGTCTGTAAATAATGGTTGTCCATGACAATGGAAGCATTCTCCTGTTTCAGAGAAAAATATGTTAAATCCAGCAGCCTCTAATGGAGTTAAATTATAATTCCCCTTAATTGATAAATCAAATTTTGATTTATCAGAAATAAGTGTTCTTTCAAACTGAGCTATCGCCATTGTTACGAGCTCTTTGGTTATTGTTACTTCTGAAAAAGCAGCTTTGAAATAGGCTGGATAGTTTTTGTGATGATTTAATTTGAAAACAACGTTTGTCCAATCGTCATGCATTTCAATAGGATTTTCAACAGGACCTTCTGCTTGATTTTCTAAACTTGATGATCTACCATCCCAGAAAGCAGTGCTTAACCAACCTGCATTAACAATGGCAGATGCATTGCGGTTCCCTGGGAATCCATCCACTCCAATACTAAATTGTTTGGGATCTGAAAATGCAAATTCTTGCTGGTGGCAACTAGAACATGACTGAGTACTGTCACTAGAAAGTATTGGATCATAAAATAGTTTTCGTCCTAATTCAACACCTTCGATTGTAAGTGGATTATTATCAGGCATTGGCATGGAAGGAAAGCCATTTGTGGTAACGATAAGATGGGTGTGGTTATGAGTATCTGTTATGATTACATCATCTTTACAACCTATAAAGCATATGACACCAATAAATAAGACTAAATATTTCATATTGAAAAATTCCCTTCCTTATCGAATAAGGAAGGGGTGGTTTTTAATTTATGATTGCAGTGAAAACTGAATTTCCATTTGCTTTTAATGCCATTTGAGCTTGCATATTCACCATTATCATTGAAGGGTATGCAGCAAAATCGTAATTGTTAGGATCTGTGAACCATTCATTTACATTCATTTGAATTTTTATAGAAATATCTTCTGTGCTAACTGTAAAGTTAGAATTTGGAAGTTCTAAATTTATATGATACGGATCCCCCATTGATGCTCCAGTGTGAACAGCATAGTTTTTTGGAATGTTCAATTGAAGAGAGTCATAGGAACCTTCAAGTTTCATATAATGATAACCACCACCCATTGGATCTGGCCAATTCATTCCAATAGCTTCAATACTTGTTAATGTATTGCTAATGTTAGCTGTTGAATCAAGTCCAAAGATTAATGAAATTTTCTCGTAAGTTCCTGTTGGAATATCTACCTGGTCATCTAAAGTGAATGTAGTTGGATCTTCAGCATCTATATAAAAAGGACCTTTAAGCGTTGTTTTACTACCACCTGCTTTATGAAGCTCTACATTACTTATGAAATACTTTAATGTTTGTACTTCGTATTTATGTCCTACACTATTTACATATTTTATAGTGTCAAATTCTAAATCTTGAGCATCTACTTTATGTTCAACACTCAATGTTAAATGAGGATGTTGGTCTTCTATTTTCGCATCTTCTTCACATGAAGAAAATAATAATATATTCGATATAGCGAATATTGATAAAGCTAATTTTTTCATTTTATACGTTTAGTGTCTATTCAAGACAAATAATTAAAGTGCTGAAAATACTCCAGCAAAAAATTCATTAATAAGTTCTAAACGTATTGGGGAGGATGATCTATATAAGTTAATAGGTCTTTTGATATGTAAACTTTTAGAGTGGGTATTTCAATTCGTTCGATAAAACTTTTAATTGTTTTAATTTGAACTTGATGAATACTTCCTATTGGATAAGTTGCTTCTTTACTAAACGATTCCTCTTTGTTTTCTTCAGTTTGAACTGCTTTGATAAGCTGCTTTTTTAAGTGACATTTCCCTTCACATTTAAGGATTGGCTTATCTTTATTCTCACAATACTTTTCTATAATTTCAGCCTTGTTTATACTATAATCTATATACGGAGCTATAGGATTAAGTAAAGCTAAAAAGTAAATTACTAAAAATGATATTGCAAGAATTGGTTTCATTTCCCTTTAAAAATACAAAATGTATTCTATAATCCTCCTAATTCTGAAAGTAAAGCAGCTTCTGAAACTTTATTCATAGTTAAGACAATTGTTAAATTTGCTGTTACCGTAACTGTTTGTTTATGAAGGTAGAAGTTATCGTTTTGATCCATTGCCATTGCTACAACAGTAACACTTTCTCCTATAGGAGCATTTTCAATTTTCAAGTCTGATCCTTGAAGCATACCATGGTAGTTTTGCCCTGCAAGGAATAAACTAATAAATTCACCACCTTGTTTATCTGTTGTGAAAACAATATCAGTTGTTCCTGTAGAAGCTCCATTTTTACCACAATTTTGCCAACCTAATTTTGCTAAGCCAAGTCCGTATTTCCCGGTGTCAATTACAGTAGAACCGTCACTTGACAAATTCCAATTTCCATATTCATCATTTGGATGATTACCTTGGTAAACTTTCATATTGGCTACAGTTGGTGTTGTAGATAAAACAACAGGGTAAAATTTCCCTGGAATCACAACCAATTCATTTCCCGCATGACATGCTCTTACTTTTATTTCTCCTCCAGTTTCTAGAATGCTTGTTCCAGATAAGGAAGGCATCTGGAATAAAATCATGTCTTTATATGTATAAAGCTCTATTAATTTTAAAGAATATGGAAAGGGAACAGTATCACCATTAGGGTACATTAATACATCTCGGAACCCCCATAACTCTGTACCATCTTTTCCAACGACTGGTCCACTTCCTGAATCTGAAGTTATTATGAATTCTTGTTCTTGAGGTTTATTTTTATTGAAGAAAGCGTCCATTGATTCGAATTCAGGTTCTTCATCAATTCTATCTTTATTACAACTTGTTACTGCAATTGATGCAACGATTAAGGAAAGGAATATCTTTTTCATAAGTGCTTTTTATAAACTTGTGTACGCTGGACAAATATGCTTACTTCTACCTGAGCAGTCACCAAAGTAGACGAGCACTCCTAGACGAAGGTTGCTTTCCCACCACTTAGAATCAGCTCGATATTCTAAAAATGGACGAATACACCCTCTATTTCTTACTATTCCACCACCTAATTCTGCTGTGAAATTTGATAGCTGTGCTTTACTTAAGGTAGAACTTTCCCAGTTCATCCATCGGTTGTAATGTGGCCCAGCAATCGCATAAACACCCCATTTTGTTTCTGGAGTGAAATTAAAATGAAGGTTTGCACCAAAATAATATTCGCTAATATTTGAAAAACCCGGGAAATAAGTAAATTGTGGAGCAACTACTATTCGATCAGTAAAATGTAAATGTGAACGTACTCCAAAGCCAATTTCATTAATAGGAACATTATAGGCGATTTCAGCTCCGATTCCCCATTCTTTAATGACTTGAGATTTAAGTGTTGAAATAGAGAAAAGTAAGATTGTAATTAAGGATAGCTTTTTCAAGGGAGGGTGCTTTAGATGCAAAACTACAAACAATAAAGAAGCCAATAATTGAGATAAAATTATCTTATTAACATTGATACATGTTAAAATTTAATTCCTGAAACTAGAATGTCATCAACTTGTTCTACATCACCTTTCCAATCAAGATATGCTCTATCTACGATATCACGTTGTTTTCCCATCTCTTCTACAGAGGCGTCTATCAACATGTTTTTCATCATACGAGACTTGAATTTCTTGTTTTTTGGACCTCCAAATTGATCTGGATAACCATCTGAAAACATATAAATATTATCTCCTTTCTCGTACTTAATGATATTATTCTCGAATTTTTTATCAATTACATCTTTAAAACCGATTGACATTTTTGTTGCCTTATATTCGGTTAAATTTCCATTTCTAATTAGTATTAGTGGACGATATGCACCAGCAAATTCGATTGTATTTGTAGACTCATCAATAGTGATAAGACCTATATCCATTCCATCATTGGTTTCTGATTCACTGTTTTCAAATGCTTTGAGAATACCTTTATCTAAACTAGTTAGAATTTCAGCAGGATTGGTTACTTTATTACCTCCAACAATTTCATTTAATAGAGCAATTCCAATCATACTTGTTAGCGCTCCAGGAACTCCATGACCAGTACAATCAGCAATTGCCATTACAAATTTATTGCCAACACGTCTGTACCAGTAAAAATCTCCAGAAACGATATCTCTAGGTAAATGATAAATAAATGAATTTGGGAATGCATCTGTTAATCCTTGAACTGGTGGAAAAGAAGCTTGTTGTATGGTTAAGGCATAACGTATTGAGGACTGTAAATCATTGTTCTTTTCTTCTATTTCTTTATTCTTTGATCCAACTTCAAGGTTAACCAATTCTAGTTCATAGTTTTTGTCTACAACCTCTTGTGTTCTTTCTAATACTTTTTCTTCTAGTACCTGCCTTTCCTTCAAAAGCTTTTTTTCTCTAAATTTAATAAACAGATATATTGAAAATAGACCTATTAAACCTGTACTTATCATAAACCAGGTTTCAAGCCAAAAAGGAGGAGAAACTATAAAGGAAAAAGTAGCTGGATTATCTTCACCGCATAATTCATCGCTATTACAAGCATAAACTTTAAATGTATATTCTCCTGGTGGAAGCTTTGCATATGGAACTTTTAAGATGGCTTCAGGAGCATCTTTCTTTTCGTCTAAACCTTCTAAATAATAGTAATATTTAACCTTTTTTTGAGATTCATGGTTGATTCCAACGAATTCAAAAGAGATAGTAGATTCATCGTAGGGTAACACTAAGTTTTCTGGTAAACCACTCCAAGGTTTGATCTTATAATTTTTGCTTCTCCAGTCAATAATCTTTTCGTTTATTTTTATTTTTGTTATGTAAGTTTTAGGAATATAGTTACTTACGTCATCAACCGTGATGTCTAATTTAATAGCTCCTCTATTACTTCCGAACCAAATGTTTCCATCTTCATCTTCACAAACGGAATTCCTATTAATTTCTCCTCCTATTATTCCATCGGCTCTCCCAAAGTGTTTTATCTCAGAAATGTGTTCATTTGTTTTTCTAATGATTTGTGGTGGATTGAAAATTATTCGATCCAACCCCTTGTCAGTACCAATCCATAGTTGATTGTCTTCATCGAAGATCATCATATTTATATTATTCGAACTAATTTCAGAATTTTTTGAATTGAATATTGTGGTTTCGTCAGTAACTACATCGTATTTAGTGATTCCGTTTTTAGTTCCAATAAAGATATTTCCTCTAGGGCCACGGATCATACAATTCACATAATTTGAGGATAAAGACCCTAAGTCATCTTCAGTTAGAAAACCGAAATCAAACCCGTTAAACCAATTTATTCCACCTCCATGTGTTCCAATCCATAATCGGCCTTTATCATCTTCTGTAATTGACGTGATTTTACCATGATTCATACCATCGATCATTCGATAAAACTTTATTTTGTCACCAATCAATTTTCCAAGACCACCTTCTGTTCCAATCCAGAGTGTTCCTTTTTTATCTTGAAACATACAAGTAACTGGATTCACCATACCATCTGCTACAGAAAAAACTTTTTCAATTTTACCATTTACTAACTTTGTTAAACCTACTAAACCTCCAATCCAAATGTTCTCTTCATTATCTTCATAAATTGTATTGATGAAATCAACAGGTAAACCACTAGCTTTATTAAATATTTCAAAGGTGTCACCATTGTATTTATAAGCTCCACCTCGAGTTGCGAACCATATATTTTCATATGAATCGAACATTAACCCATTTACCTTATTGTTGGGTAATCCTTGTTTTTCACCGAAATATGTAAAAGCAATGCTTCTAAATTTATTTACTCCACCACCACTTGTTCCAATCCAAATGTTATCCGATACATCTTCCAGAATTGATAAAGTAAAATCTTCACTTAGTCCATTTCCAGAATTGTAAATTTCGTATTCATCTAATTTAAAATTCACTTTGAAAATACCTCGCCCTGAAGTTCCAACCCAAATGTTTCCTAATTTATCTTCATTAATTGTCTTAACATTACCAAAAGGATAGTTGTTATAATTGATAAATGATTTGTTTGAAAACTTACTCAATCCACTACTAGTTGCGATTAGAATATTATCGTCTTCATCTTGAAGTAGGTCATTAATGTTTGCGTCTAGTAGACCATCCTTTTGGGTATAAAGCTTGATGTTTTGATCTTCATATGAAACAAGACCTTTGTTTGTTCCAAACCAAATGGTTCCATCTGTTCCTTCGATTATATCATTTACATTAATACCATAATTTTTTTTAGTGAAAGGCAAATCAAATTTCACGAATTTGCTTGTTTCAGAGATATTGTCAAGAATACATACGCCTCCGTATTGTGTTCCAACCCAAAGCCTGCTATTTACATCTTCGAAAATTGATTTAATTATGTTGGACGACAAACCATCGTCTTTAGTGTAGGTACGGAAGTCTTTTCCATCGTAAACAGTTAAACCTTCATTAGTACCAATCCAAATATGACCTTTTACGTCTTCATATAAACAATTAATAATTTTGCTTTCTAATCCGTTAGTATCAGTGATGTAATTATAGTTAACACCATCGTAGATCGTTATACCTTCTGATGTCGCAAACCACAAAGAACCTCTTTGGTCTTGTATCATATCATTAACCTCATTGTGAGATAAATGATCCTCAGATTTCATGTGGGTGATATGGTAACTCTGTCCTTGAGAAACAAAGCTTATTAAAATAAAGAAAAAGAGTATTGTTTTTTTCATCATTACTGATTCCAGTTCCCTACGGTAAAACTACGAAATAGTTCCTATTAAAAATAAGTAATAATGCGTTTTGTAACTATAGCGCAATTAGGGGTGTAAACTTTAATAGTAAATCAGTTAAGAATGGAATCAATAAGCATTTTCGACATATTTAAAAATAGTATTGGACCTTCGAGTTCTCATACTCTGGGGCCATGGAAAGCAGCTTTGGACTTTGTTACAGAAATTAAAAATGTACATGTTAATAAAGTAAAGATTGAATTATATGGTTCATTGGCTAAAACTGGGAAAGGTCACGGAACAGATATGGCAATTAAATTAGGTCTGTTAGGCCTTGATTACGAATCAATTAAAACTAATGAAATTCGGTCTATTCTTAATGAGTTGTCTATAGAGAGAAGACTTCTAATAGGTAAGTCTTCAATTGAATTTGACGACAAAGAAGATATTGTTTTCAAGAAAGAAGGCAAACCGGAGCATCCAAATACACTTATTTTTAAAGCCTACTTAGATACAGAACTTATTATGCAACACACTTATTTTTCTGTAGGTGGAGGATTTATTGAGAAAAAGGGGGAGAAGAAACTTACAAAAACAACTAAACTTCCATTTCCAATTCGAAAAACTGAAGACCTTAGAAGGTTTATCCAAGATACAAATTTAACGATTCCTCAAATTGTGATGGAAAATGAAAAGTCTTTTCAAGGAGAAGAGGCCGTTCGTTTAAAAATCGATTCCTTATTTGAAATTATTAAAAATTCAGTTGTAAAAGGTTGTACTACAAAAGGAATATTACCAGGTGGTTTAAAAGTAGTGAGGCGAGCAAATGCCTTATGTAATTCTTTAATTGAAGAATCATTTGAGTCTTTTGATGAATTTGAAACGATCATAAAATCTAAAACCTTTGATTTTAATGCTATAAATAAATGGATTAGTTGTTTTGCATTGGCTGTAAATGAGGAAAATGCAGCGATGGGTAGAGTTGTAACTGCTCCAACTAATGGTGCAGCTGGAGTAATCCCTGCAGTCTTGTTATATTATTATTTCTTTTGTGAAAAAAAATACAAGGATGATATTCATCAGTTTTTTCTTACAGCCGGAGAATTAGGTTCTTTATATAAGAAAGGAGCTACATTATCTGCAGCGATGGGCGGTTGCCAGGCTGAAATTGGAGTTTCATCCTCTATGGCGGCAGGGGCTTTAACAAAGATCTTAGGTGGTAATTATGAACAAGTTTTAATGGCTTCAGAAATTGCAATGGAACACCATCTTGGTTTAACCTGTGATCCAGTAGGGGGGTTGGTTCAAATTCCTTGTATAGAGAGAAATACGATGGGTGCAATTAAAGCAATTACAGCTGCGAATCTTGCAATTGAGGGGAATCCAGCAAATATGAAAGTAAATCTAGATACAATTATAAAAACGATGTGGGACACTGCTCAAGCAATGGATAACAAATTTAAGGAAACTGCAGAAGGAGGTTTGGCTCTAAATATTTCAGTAGGATTACCAGAATGTTAGATGATTAGATTAACCCCACACTTTAGTTCCTTCAGTACAGTTTTTACATATGTCGATTTCAGAACGAGATTTTAGTAATGCCCCTCTAAAATTTTGATATTTTTTTCCAGACCAAATTTTCTTGAAATCAGTTGTTTGTAATTGTCCAAGTTGGTGTGTCGCATCTTTATCAAAACAGCACGGTACAACTCCACCATCCCATGTTATAACACAACTTTGCCACATTCTCCAACATGAATTAACCAGTTTGTTTTTCACTCCCCACGTACCATCCTTTTTTTGGTAATATCTAGAATACTTATCGATAGATGGAATTAATTCGTTTCCATTTTCGTATTCGTATACCTGAGCAGTTTTTAATCTTACTTCACCTACACCTACGTCTTTTCCAAGAGCGAGAACATCTTCAATTTGATGCTCGTTTGGCTTTACCACAAGGAATTGAAAAATGATATGAGGCGTTGAGGAGTTTAATTCCTTTTTCCATTTGATCACGTTTTTAGCACCAACAATTACTTTATCTAACTTCCCACCAATTCTGTAGGACTGATAAGTTTCTTGTGTAGTCCCATCAATTGAAATGATTAATCGATCCAAACCTGATTCTACTGTTTTTTTTGCCATCTCATCTTTTAAATAATGAGCGTTGGTTGAAGTTGCGGTATATATACCGTTATCTGAAGCATATTTAACCATGTCCAAAAAGCTTGGATTAAGGTATGGTTCTCCTTGGAAGTAAAAAGTTAAATAATGTAGATGACTTTTTAGTTGATCAATAGTTGATTTAAAAAAACCATTTTCTAACATCCCCGTTGGTCGAGTAAAAGCTCTTAACCCACTTGGACATTCAGGACATCTTAAATTACATGATGTTGTAGGTTCGAATGAAATACTCATTGGGTCGCCCCATTGAATTGGTTTCTTTAAAATCTTAGAAATATAGTAACTAATAAATAGTAAGATACCATTAAAAACTTTCCTTACAGATAACTTGGAAAACAGGTTTATACGATCGTTTAAATTTGATTTCAATTGTATGATTTTTAGAACAAAAGTAAGGCAGGATTATTATAATATATCAAAGCAAGGAAGTTTTATTCAAATAAGTTTATAAAACCATTTAGTATTCTTGCTTTATGTGGATTATAGTTCATATTTTTGGTTGATTTTAGAGTTAGCATTTTCATGTGGAGTAATATAGCACATATCATATTAAGACAACGATTAATGTTGATAATCACTGTAGCGGTGTGCACAATATTTTTCGCTGGAAACATACCTTACAACCAAGTATCGTATGACCTTTCAAGGTTACTCCCTGTAGGTGATTCTACCGCTACAATTTTTGAAGATTTTAAGAAAAAGTATGGAGCAAATGATAACGTTTATTTAGTTTCTACTGAAGATCCAGCGTTATTCGAACTAGAAAATTTCGGGCTTTTTTACGATTTCACAAAAGAATTACAAAAGCTTCCTGCTGTAGATAGTGTTTTTTCAGTTGCAAATTTCGGATATCTTAAGAAAGATAAGGTTGCTGAAAAGTTTTATCTTGAAACAGTTTTTAAGAAAAAGCCGACAAGACAAAGTCAGATTGATTCAGCATTGGTACTTTTAAAAAATCAACCTTTTTACGAAAGGATTTTATACCTCAGTTATCAGGGAACAGATACGATTACAAGTGTTGATGATAATGGTAAAAACACAATTAAAATTGTTGATGCAAAAAAAGACCTTTCTATTATTAGTATTTCATTAGATGCTGATTCCTTAAAAACGACAAAACGTAATATTTATGTTTTAAGTGTTGCTAAGAAAATTGATGAATTCAGTAAAAAAACTGGAGTTAAATTCACTTATTCTGGTATGCCATATATCAGATCGAAATTGAGTACACAAGTTGAGAAAGAAATCAAACTATTCATTGGATTAGCTATTGGTCTTACTGCATTATTATTATATTTCTTCCTTAAAGCTCCTCGTGCAGTTTTGGTTTCGTTATTAGTTGTAAGTGTTGCAGTAGTTTGGTTACTTGGTTCTATAGGTTTTCTTGCTAGACTAAGCGATTGGGGTTATACGGGAACCCTAAACTTTAGAATTAACGTTTTAACGAGTTTACTTCCTCCTTTAGTTATTGTAATTGGAATTCCTAATTGCATATTTTTACTAAATAAATATTTTGGAGAATACAAAGAGCACAAAAATCAAGCAAAGGCTTTAACAAGAGTTATTGAAAAAATAGGAGGAGCAACATTTATGACTAATGCTACTACCGCTAGTGGATTTGCAACATTTATTTTTGCTTCAAGTGATATTTTAAAAGAATTTGGAATAGTAGCTTCAATTAGTATAATGAGTGTTTTTATACTTTCATTACTTCTTCTACCTATTATTTACAGTTATATTTCCCCGCCTAAAGAGAAGCATTATAAACATTTAGATTACGAGTGGAGTGCAAAGTTGATTAATTGGTTTGTAAACGTTTGTTCCAATTACAGAGGAACTGTATATGTATTAACAATAGCAATTGCTCTATTAGCTGGTTACGGAATGAGTTTAATCAACAACAATGCTTTGGTAGTTGATGATATTCCAGATGACAACCCTGTAATGATTGATTTAAAGTATTATGAAAAAGCTTTTAATGGAGTAATTCCGTTTGAGATTTTGATTAATACCAATATTTCGAAAGTTGCAGAAGTTGAGTTTACAGATTCAGTACCTCAATCACTGCTTAAAGATTTGCAATATATTTCCTCTGTAAAATATCTTGGAAGTAATAGATATGAGCTGTTCATTAAAACTGGAAAAAATATAACTTCCAATATAGAAGAAGTGTTGGATAGTCAAGGTATTAGCTCTATTTCATACAAAAAAGTCAAAAAGAGAGGAAAAGCATTAAAGTTAAGTACCCTGAAGAAGGTAGATAAGCTTTACGATGTTTTAAAGCACTACAAAGAGTTATCACGCCCCCTCTCTGTTCTCGATGTTATAAAGTATAGTAAACAAACATATTATAACGGAAATCCAGATGAGTATGCTATTCCAATTAGAAATGAAATTGGATTCATTTCTAAATATGCCTCTGGTGCTAAAAAAGAGTCTAATAAACTTTTAAGAGCATTTTTAACTGAAGACAAAAGTGAGTTAAGAATTAGCATGCAAATGAAAGACATTGGAACAAAACGAACAGCTGTTCTTCTGGAAAAATTAAGAGAAGATGTTGATGAAATTTTTAACCCTAATAAATATAGTGTTGCATTTACAGGTGTAGGGGTTATTGTAACCAAAGGAGTTGACGCCTTAGTTTCCAATTTAATTATGTCATTATTGCTAACAGTATTGATTATTGCAGTATTAATGGCATTTATGTTTCGAAATGTCAGAATGGTATTTATAAGTTTATTACCTAATATCCTACCTCTGTTTATTACAGCAGCAATTATGGGGTATTGTGGTATCAATATTAAGCCTTCAACTATATTAGTATTTAGTATAGCATTTGGAATTTCAGTTGATGATACAATCCATTTCTTAGCGAAATATCGACAAGAATTGTCTGACAATAATGGCGAAATACGAGTTTCAGTTTTAAGTGCTTTAAGAGAAACAGGTATAAGTATGTTTTATACCTCGGTAGTATTATTTTTTGGTTTTGGAATTTTTGTAGCATCAGATTTTGGAGGAACAGTAGCGTTAGGTTTATTAGTATCGCTTACATTGCTAATTGCGATGCTTTCTAACTTAATATTATTACCATGTTTATTATTATCTTTAGATAAGTTAATTTCAGTAAAAACTGATGAGAATCAGGTAAATTAGAAAGTTTATGAAAGGAATTATTTTAGCAGGAGGATCAGGAACAAGACTACACCCTTTAACGTTGGCAGTAAGTAAACAGTTAATGCCAGTGTTTGATAAACCAATGATATATTATCCACTTTCTACATTAATGTGGGCAGGGATCAAA
>CAWVWF010000028.1:0-24640 GCA_963933885.1 uncultured Flavobacteriales bacterium
AAAATGTAAAATATAGTCTAGGTTTCCAGGTACATGAACAAATTTTGAAACATCATGATTGTGAAATTCAAAGTTCTCATTCGGGAAAAATTCCTCGATGTTTTTAAGATTTCCAGTAATTAAATTGTCCATTGCAATCACATGGTGACCTAAGTCTAAAAATTTCTTTACCAAGTGAGATCCTAAAAATCCTGCAGCTCCTGTTATTAGTGTTCTTTTCATCTTATTTTATTACTTTTCTTCCAATACTATAATATGTGTATCCAAGGCTCTTCACCTTATCTAAATCGTATAAATTTCTACCATCAAAAATAACTTTTTCATTTAGTAGCTCTGAAATTCTTGAGAAATCAGGGTTTTGAAAAACACCCCATTCAGTTGCGATAAATAATGCATCTGCCTTCTCTAGAATATCATAAGCGTTTTCACCAAATGAAATTTTATCGTTGTATATTTTTTTGATGTTATTCATTGCTTCTGGATCAAATGCGTGAACTTCAGCACCTTCTGCTAGAAGCTTGTCAATGATATACATTGCAGGAGCTTCTCTAATATCATCAGTGTCAGGCTTAAACGCTAATCCCCATACAGCAATCTTTTTCCCTTTTAAGTCACCATTAAAGTGTTCTTTCATTCTTGGAAAAAGAATTGTTTTTTGAACAGTATTTACATCTTCAACAGCTTTCAAAATTTTAAAGTCATAATCAACACCTTCTGATGATTTGATTAATGCTTGTACATCTTTAGGGAAACAGCTTCCTCCGTATCCTATTCCAGGGAATAAGAAACGTTTACCAATTCTATCATCTGAACCTATACCTATTCTTACTTGATCAACGTCTGCACCAACTAATTCACAAACATTAGCAATCTCATTCATGAATGAAATTTTTGTTGCTAAAAATGAGTTAGCTGCATATTTTGTAAGCTCAGCAGACTTTTCATCCATGAAATATATTGGATTTCCTTGTCTAACAAATGGCTCATATAATTCACCCATTACTTTCTCAGCTCTTTTAGAAGAAGTACCAATTACAACTCTGTCTGGATTTAAAAAATCATCAACAGCGAAACCCTCTCTTAAAAACTCTGGATTTGAAACTACATCGAATTCAACAGTTGCATTTTCAGAAATAGCTTTTGTTACCTTTTCAGCAGTTCCAACTGGAACAGTACTTTTATCAACAATGACTTTATATTCAGTCATTATTGATCCTAGTTCTTTAGCAACACCAAGAACATAAGAAAGATCAGCACTTCCATCTTCACCTGGTGGTGTCGGTAATGCAAGGAAAATTATGTCAGATTTATCAACTGCATCTTTTAATGAAGTTGTGAATGTTATTCTTTTTTGACGAACATTCCTTTCAAATAAAACATCTAATTGAGGTTCGAAAATAGGAACTACTCCATTTCTTAAACTTTCAATTTTTGCTTCGTTTATATCTACACAAATCACTTGATTACCTGTTTCAGCGAAGCAAGTACCACTTACTAAACCAACGTATCCGGTTCCAATTACAGCTATATTCATTTGAATTCTTTTATTGTTTTTATGATAAAACTTACAGTTTCATTATCTAATTCCGTGTGGATTGGTAAAGATAAAACATTAGATTGAAATTCCTCTGATACTGAGAAGATACTATTTCTAACGTTATCTTTAAATGCTTTCTGTTGATGTAAAGGTATTGGGTAATACACCATGCTTGAAATTCCTTTCCCAGCCAAGAAAGATTTTAACTCGTCTCTCTTACCATTTTTAACCTGTAATGTATATTGATGAAATACATGTGTTGAGTATTCCATGATATTTGGAGTTACTATCCATTCTACATCTTTTAATCCTTCATTATATTGTAATGCTGCCTTTAGACGAGCTTCACAATAAGAATCTAAAAGCGGTAGTTTTATTTTTAGAACTGCAGCTTGTATACTGTCTAGTCTAGAGTTTACTCCAACAATTTCATGATGATATTTCACTTTACTACCATGATTTACTATCATGCTCATTTTTTGAGCTAGTTCATCATTATTTGTAAAAATAGCTCCTCCATCTCCGTAACAACCTAAGTTTTTGGAAGGGAAAAAAGAAGTTGTTCCAATATCACCCATTGTACCTGCAGCTACTTCAGTTCCATTTTTAAATTTATATTTTGATCCAATAGCTTGCGCTGTATCTTCTACAACATAAATATTATTGGATTTAGCGATTTCGAGAATCTCTTCCATTGGAGCACATTGCCCATAGAGGTGTACTGGTAAAATCACTTTCGTTTTTGGAGTGATGTGTTTTTTTATTTCTTCAACAGATATGTTATAATTCTCTCTGTCAACATCTACAAAAACAGGTGTTAATCCTAATAAAGCTATGACTTCTGCTGTTGCGATAAATGTAAATGTAGATGTGATTACCTCATCGCCAGGTTTTAAATCTAAGGCCATTAAAGCGATTTGTAAAGCATCTGTTCCATTTCCACATGGGATTACATGTTTTACGTTTAGATATTTTTCTAAATCAGCTTTAAACTCTTTTACTGAAGGACCATTTATAAAGGTTGTATTCGTTATAACCTCCTTTATAGCTTTGTCAACTTCTGATTCTATTTTGGCGTATTGACTTTTTAAGTCCACCATTTGAATGTTTCGCATATACTTATTGTAAACGAGTTTTTAGTATCTTAAATTTGTATGGTTTTCCAGCATCATCGGTAGCATGTGTGATCTTAATTAAACCATCTTTTGCTACTATAACTGGAATGTTATCAGCCAAACTGAAAACTTTACCAATTGTTCTGTTTTCTATTTTAATATCAGGAATAATTTCACAATCCATGATTCTAACTTTATCCCCACTAATTAATGAGAATGCGCCCTCAAAGGGATGTCCAACAGCATATATAAATCTCCTGATTTCCTCTACGCTTTGATTCCAATTAATATGATAATCTTCTTGATCTCTCCACATGCTATAAGTGCTTTTGGAATTATCCTGTTGTGTACCTTTGGATAATTCATTTCTTGTTAAATCATTTAAAACAGCAGTGACTAATTTTCTATAATCAGCCTCAATTAATTTTGTAGCATCTGAAATTCGAATAGGTGTTATTATATTATGAGTTGTTTGATACAGAATATTACCACTGTCGTAATCTTCAGATGCCCAAAAAGCAGTAGATCCTATGTTATTATCACCATTTATAAGTGCTGTTACCAAAGGAGCAAAACCTTTTAGTTTTGGGAGGATCGAATCATGAAGAACTACTAGTTGATCAAGATCTTCTAAGATCCATTTCCATCCAGCAGTAAACTTTAAGTTAACGCTTGGTGTTTTTTGATTTCGAGATAATATATTAAGTTCATGTTTGTTACAAAGTGCTTTGCTTCTTTCAAAACAATTCCCTTTAACACCTATGTTTTTCTCTAAAACCACAAACGAAATTTGAACTTCTTTAAATTCAATCAGTGTTTCTAATACAGCTAAACCTTTTGAACCTGTTATATAACAACCAACTTTAAACATTTATAGAGGCTTTAATTAACACGTTTTGAACTGGTTTTTTATTACTCAGAATATACAATGCAAGCTTTAAACGAATCCTAAAACTATAGGTGGATTTACCTTCAAATCTATCACTATGTAAAACTTTCATTGTGGTAGATTTCCTTTTTGTTTGAGCAATTGCCAGTGGGAAGTATTTAAACTCCCGTTTATTCGATAAGACTTCATCAATTGTTGCTCTAGAAAACACTCCAAAATTAGCAGTTGTATAATTGATTGAAACACCTTTCAATATTCTTAATACTCGATAGAATAAAAAGGAAAATAATTTCACTGAAAAAGGGGCTTTTCTATCTGCTCTTTCAGCAAGAATGTAATCTAAATCTCCCATTTTTTTAATGAGATCTGGAATGGCAGATGGTGGTTCTTGTAAATCACAGTCAATAACAACAACTAATTCTCCAGAAGATACTTTTAAACCTTCAAGTATTGCGGGGTGTTGACCACGGTTTTTATCTAGACATATAGCCTTTATGTTCTTATGTGATTCTGAAAGGCGAATGATTTCCTTCCAAGAATCGTTAGGGATATCATCATTAATTAATATTATTTCGAATTCATCTGAATATTTGGAGAGCGCAACAGTAGATTCTATAACAAGCTTTTCAAGTGATTTCTCACTCTTGTAAATAGGGGATATTAGCGATATTTTTGTGGAACTCTTCAAATCTTCTGTAAAATAATTAAACATTTCTTAATCTAGGAAACTTTGAACGTATATTTGTTATGTGCAACTCATTTATAATATAGGAATTGGAGGTTATAATGTCCTCATCTTTATAGTTTCTTTTTTTTCAAAAAAAGCTAAGTTATGGAGAGACGGGAGAAAAGACTGGGCGTCTAGGTTAAAAGTATTACAAAATGAGAAAGTAATTTGGATTCATGCTGCTTCTTTAGGTGAATTTGAGCAAGGAAAACCGATAATTGATAGGTTATTCGACCAAGATAATGGTTGTAAAATATTACTTACATTTTTCTCACCATCTGGCTATGAAGTGAGGAAAGATTATGAAAAGGCTGATTTAGTGATGTATTTACCTATAGACTCCTCTCGAAATAGTAAGCTATTCATCTCTAAGTTAGATTTGGAAATGGTTGTTTTTATAAAGTATGAATTTTGGTTTAATTATTTAAAACAGCTTGAACTCAATAAGATTAAAACTGTTTTTATCTCTGTTGTTTTTAGAGAAGATCAAATGTTTTTTCGATGGTGGGGGAAATGGTTCTTAAATCATTTGAAGAATGTCTCTCAGTTTTTTGTGCAGAATGATCAATCTAAATCTATTTTAGCTGTTCATGGAATTGATTCTGTTCAAGTCACAGGAGATACTCGTTTTGATGCAGTTTGTGCAACTCAAAAACTAGCTAAGAGAAATGATCTTGTAGAACAGTTTATTGGTGATGAAAAGTGTATCGTATTTGGAAGTACTTGGGATGAAGACCATGATTTAATTATTTCATTTATTAATAATTACAAGTCTAAAGACGTACGATTTATAATTGCTCCACATGAAATTAAACCCGAAGAGATCAATCGATTAGAATCATCTATAAATTCAAGAGTTGTTAAATATTTAGATAATGATAGTTCTGGAGAGGTAATGATTATTAACACAATCGGAATTTTAAAACATCTCTATCAATATGCAATTGGAAGTTATATAGGTGGCGGATTTGGAACAGGGATTCATAATACATTAGAAGCTGCGGTTCAAAATCAATTTGTGATTTTCGGACCAATATTTCATAAGTTTCAAGAAGCAAAAGATTTATTAGAAAATGGTATTGCAGTTTCAATTTCTAATCAATTAGAATTTGATAAAGCTTTAAATAAATTAATTGAAGAGCATAGCTTTAGAGATGAAGTAGCAAAAAAATCTCAAAAGTATATTGAGTCAAATATTGGGGCGTCAGATAAAATAATGGAATACATCAATCAACATATTACATCATAATGAAGCTTAATCTACTCCATGTCTTTTTAGTGTTTATTGGAATTTGGATAATTCAAAATTCTCATACTTTCATTGCTTACGGTTTACATGATGATACTCAAGGCCGATTTTCGGAATTTGTTTACAAAGGACCATTTGCTCATTGTGATATTTTAAATTATGCTGGACACTTAAGATACTCAAGTGAACAACCTTCTTTGTTACGTCCAGATGGAATGATTAAAGAGAACAAAGGACTTGTCTTTGCCGATGGGAATATTATAAATGTATACGCAGGTTGGGTATTGAAGATTGTTAAGAATATAGATTTAGTACCCATAGTTGGAAGTTTATTACCGCTCTTTTTGAGTGTGTTGTTAATTTTTAAAATTTCAAAAAGGTTATTAGGAGAAGATAAATTGTTATATCAAATCGGTTTGTCCGTAATTTTATTATTAACCAATTTCGATGATTTTTTTGGGATTGGAAAATTCATTGAAGGGTTCATCTTTCATGTGAAAGATTTGGATGATGTAATGCCTTTAGGCTATAATGGAAGATTCCCTTACGGTCAGTTTTCCAATGTTATTTTTGTGTTTTGGATTTATACTTTAATAGAGTGGATGTTTGACAAAAATTCGAAAAATCAAATACTACTAGCTTTATCAATTATACTTTGTCATTACACCTACTTTTATTACTGGTCTTATGCATTGCCAATAACAATTGGTTGTGTTCTTTTTACGCAGTCAAAACCAAAAACATTTTTAATATTGGCTTCAATATATGTTTTAGGGACCATTCATTATTGGATTAATTTTCTCGAATTTAATGCGTTAGATTTTGCAGCGGAATATCTTGAGCGCCTTAAAGGAGACCAATATTTCTCATACACATGGATTTTAATTATTGGACTAATAAGTGGCTATTCTGTTTTTCTAAAAAATAAGCGCTTAGGTCTTTTTCTATATATATTACCAGCAGTTTGTGTATTGGTTTTAAAGAAAATAAATTATGTCTTCCCGGAAGGTAACTTACAATTAATACTTGCATTGGGAGTATGTGTAGTTTTACTTCTAACACTTGTTTACTCAATATTAAAAATTGATTTTACAAAGCTGGAATTGATCAATGTTTTTAACTTCTATCTAACTTTCATTCTTATAAGTTTAACATATATCATTGGATATAACGTTCAACCATATCATTGGATTTATACAACTTACTTTTCTGTAATGGCAATTTGTGTTGTTGGTTTATTAAGACAACATTTACCATCAGGAATCTTTAATAAAATCCTTAAAGGGTCCATCGTCGTAATTGTTGTTTTAGGAGGATTGAATTCATATCGATTTGCAGAGAGGAATGTGGTGTTTTGGAATTTGTCTGAAGATGATGAAGCGGTTATTTTATTTTTAAACGAGCAAGAGAATAAGCCAATAATAGGAGGTAATAACATAATGTCTTTAATCACTTTTACAGGACATAGTCATGCTTATTTATATTCAGGCTCAACTTGTCATAGTCGATCTAGAACTCATGAGTTGTATTATCGTTTTATCAGTACTTATAAGACATTGGGATATGCTGATTCCTTAATTGTAAAGGAATACCAAAAGTATCGAAAACATACTGAGTATTGGGAGGTGTATCATAGTTATGTTGAATCAAAACGGATTCAACTAGGAAAAGGATTTCCTGATAATTTAACTTTAGCTGCCGAAGCATTATATCATTATTTTTTGAATTTCGAAGACAGAATTCCGGAATTACAAAAAGAACTTAAGATTCATGATGCGAACGAATATAACTTCGAATGGAACTATATTATAATTTATAAACCAACACTTGAAACTGCTTTTGATTATTCTGGAAAAGATGTAGTATTAGAAAACGAAACTTATGCCATTGTAAAGCTTTCAGAACCTACAGTATTAAAATAACTAGGGTTACTTATAGAAGCCCATTTCATCAATATACCTCCAAGCTTTTTCTGGTAAAAACCATGAAACATCTTTTTTCTCTTGAATTGCTTTTCTAATAAAAGAAGCACTTATTTCCACTTGAGGAGCATCCATAATTGTAATACTAGGATGGTTATCTAATTTACCTGGTTTACTAGCTGGTCTAGGATAAACATACACTTTATGTTGTTCAAGTATGAAGTCAACATTTTTCCACTTATGCAAATGTGTTAAATTATCTTGCCCCATAATAAGGGAAAAACTATAGTCAGTATGTTTTTCAGTTAAATGAGCAAGTGTGTCTACGGTATAGGAAGGTTTAGGCATCTTGAATTCAATATTAGAAACCTTAAGCCTATCTTCATCTTCAATTGCTCTGTCTACAATGGCGTATCTGTGAATTTCAGGAAGTAGAGAACTGCTATTCTTAAATGGACTTTGCGGTGAAACTACAAACCATAATTCATTCATAGTTGTATATTCCACCATGTAATTAGCCAGTATTAAATGACCAATGTGGATTGGATTAAATGAGCCGAAAAATAGACCTATTTCTCGTTTTGAACTCACTTTTTAATGAAATTTCTAATCATGTTTTCAGCTTTCTTGAAAGCATCAGGAAGTTTGTCGTTAAGAATTAACTTATCAAAATCAACACATTTTTCAATTTCTTGAGGAGCTTTTTTCATTCTTCTGTCAACCGATTCAGGCGTTTCTGTATCTCTACCTTCTAATCGCTTTCTCAACTTATCTAAAGATGGAGGCATAACAAAAATTGCTAGCGCTTTATCTCCGTATGCATGTTTAAGGTTTAAACCACCATCAACATCAACATCAAAGATAACAGTGCTACCTGCAGCCCAAATTCTTTCAACTTCAGTTCTTAACGTACCGTAGAAGTTGTCTTTGTAAACTTCTTCCCACTCAACGAAATCTTTCTTACTTATTTTATTTTTGAAATCTTCAACAGATAGGTAGTAGTAATCTTTACCTTCTACTTCTTCTCCTCTTCTTTCTCTTGTCGTAGCCGAAATAGAAAATTCCAAACCGAATTTTTTACTCAATAAATGATGAACAATGGTAGTTTTACCTGCTCCAGATGGTGCTGAGAATATGATTAGTTTTCCGCTCATTACAGTACGTTTAAAACTTGTTCTTTTATTTTCTCAAGATCATCTTTCATTACAACAACAAACTTTTGAATAGCAGCATCATTTGCTTTAGATCCAGTTGTATTGATTTCTCGACCCATTTCTTGAGAGATAAATCCTAACTTTTTCCCCATGCTTCCTTCGTTCTGAATAGTTTCTCTGAAGTACACACAGTGTTGTTTTAATCTAACTTTTTCCTCGTTGATGTCTAGTTTCTCAAGGTAGTATATCAATTCTTGCTCAAATCTATTTTTGTCAACCAAGTTTTCTTCGATCTCAGAAATAGCATTATGCAATCTGTCTTTTATATTTTGAATTCTAGTAACGTCACATTTGATAACATCTTCTAAACCTTGTTCAATAGAAGCAACACGTTCAATCATGTCTTTTTCCAAACTAGCGCCTTCATCTGAACGAAACTGATTGATGTTTACTAGTGCTTCATCAACTCCTACAAGAATCTTAGACCATTCGTCTTCAGAGATTTCTTCTTTTGTTGAGTGCATAACATCAGGAAATCTCATGATAGTTGAAAGAACTTCAGGAGTTAACTCATCAGTTCCAAGAACAGATTTAAGTTGCTCGTGATAAACTTTAACTAAGTCTAAGTTTACTTTACTATTTGCAGAGTTAGCAGTAGATTCAACATACATCGAAAATTCAATCTTACCCCTAGATAAACTTTTGATAATGCGGTTTCTCAACTGCATTTCTTTGCTTTTATATACTCCAGGCATCCTAACGCTTAAGTCTTGCTGTTTAGAGTTAAGAGATTTTATTTCGATACTTATAGATTTTCCAGGGATGTTAATTTGTGCTTTCCCGAAACCTGTCATTGATTGAACCATACTGTGAATTTGAAGATCAAAAATACGGTTTTTTATTTGATTTTAATAGACTTGAACTCTGTGTTATTTTTGGGAGAAGGAACTAAATAAAAACCGAGGCAATTTTTAAATCAACTGGCCTTGTAATCTTAATGTTTTCCTCGTTTCCTTCAACAAGAATAACTGATTGACCATTACTTTCAATAACTGAAGCATCATCTGTGAAGTTTTCGGAAAAGGGTAGATTGAATGCTTTGTTTATAATGTCTGATTGGAAAACTTGTGGTGTTTGAATTCTGAAAAATAGAGATCTTTCAACCATCTTATTAGAATTTTTTTCTGCTTTTCTTAATGAGTCGTTAACAGGAATACAAGGAATAGCATTTCCTTTTTGTTTTGCAGTATTAAAACAAAGTGAGATTGTATCGTGACTTACTAATGGACGAACACCATCATGAATTCCAATAATATCTCCAGTAGCTATATTCAATCCATTTTTAACTGAATGAAAACGAGTTTCACCACCAGTTGTGATTTTTAAGGGAATGTTGAATTGTTGTTCTTCACAAAGTGAATTCCAGTAATTGTGTTGAGATTCAGGAAGAACAAGAATGATTTCACATTTGGAATCCCAAGAATGGAATTTTTCAATCGTGTGCATTAGAATAGGCTTGTTGTTTAGTAAAAGGAATTGCTTAGGGATATCATTTCCCATTCTTAATCCTTTACCGCCTGCAACTATAACAATTGAATTCATGTGAGATAAAAAAAGCGACTAACCAATTAAGGATAGTCGCTAGTTACTTTAGATGATTAACATCGCATCACCGTACGATGAAAATTTATATTTTTCTTTAATTGCAATCTTGTAAGCTTCCATGATTAAATCATATCCACCAAAACCAGCTGCCATCATTAATAATGTAGATTCCGGCATGTGGAAGTTAGTAATCATACAGTTTGCTACTTCGAAATCATATGGAGGGAAGATGAATTTATTTGTCCAACCTTGATATGGTGTTAATTGTCCGAATGTAGAAACTGAAGATTCTATAGAACGCATAGATGTTGTACCAACGGCACAAATTCTACGTTTTTCAGCTTGAGCTTTATTAACAATCTCACAAGCTTCTTCAGGAACAAAAATTTGCTCACTGTCCATTTTGTGTTTTGTTAAATCTTCTACTTCAACCAATCTGAAAGATCCTAAACCAACATGTAAGGTAACCTCTGCGAAGTTAACCCCTTTGATTTCGAAACGTTTCATTAACGATTTACTGAAGTGTAATCCAGCAGCAGGAGCAGCAACTGCACCTTCGTTTTTAGCATAAATTGTTTGGAACCTATCAATATCTTCTGGCTCTGGAGCTCTGTCGATATGCTTGGGAAGAGGAGTTTCACCTAATTTATTTAAGATATTACGAAAGTCTTCATAAGGTCCATCATAAAGGAAACGTAAAGTTCTACCTCTTGAAGTTGTATTGTCAATTACTTCAGCAACGAAATCATCGTTTTCACCAAAGTATAATTTATTTCCAATTCTGATCTTACGGGCTGGATCAACTAATACATCCCATAATCTACTTTCTGAATCTAGTTCTCTTAAAAGAAAAACTTCGATTTTAGCACCAGTCTTTTCTTTGTTTCCATACATTCTTGCAGGAAAAACCTTCGTGTTGTTGAAGATCATTACATCATCTTCTTTGAAGTATTCTAATACATCCTTGAAGAGTTTATGTTGAATATCTCCAGTTTTTCTGTCAATAACCATCAAACGAGACTCGTCTCTATGTTCTGCTGGATATTGTGCTAAAAGTTCTTCTGGTAATTCAAATTTAAAAGCTGATAATTTCATACTAGCGCGTTGTTTTTGAAGTCGGCAAAGATAAAAAAAATATGACCCAAAAAAAATGCTGCAAAAAGCAGCATCTTTTTTAAATTTTATTTGAGACTATAAATATTCGTCGAAAGCTCCAGTAAGACTGTCTGCGATCATAGTAGCAGTAACTCCTTCGATGTTATGTCTTTCGATCATATGCACTAGTTTACCGTCTTTAAACAACGCCATTGCTGGTGAAGAAGGAGGGTAAGGAAGCATATATTTTCTTGCTTGATTCACTGCATCTTTGTCAAAACCTGCGAAAACTGTTGTCAATTTAGGCGCTTTTTCATGTTTAGCAGCAAGTTTAGCAGCTGGACGAGCATTTCCTGCTGCACAACCACAAACTGAATTGATAATTACTAAAACTCCACCATCGGAATTAACAGCAGCATCAACATCTTCAACCGTTTGTAAATCTTGATATCCTGAATCAACAAGATCTTTTTTCATTGGTAATACTATTTCAGCTGGATACATATATAATGTGTTTTATTTTATTGTAGAATATAAAAATAGCTTAAACTTTTCGGTTTAAACTTTAATCTTCATTAGTTTTTCCGATGAGCTGATTAATTTATTTGAAGTTTAAACTTCAAACATTGAACATTTGTGTATTTTTGTTTCAAAGTTATATCAATGCAAGATTTATTTGTTTACAATACAATAGCAAAGAAGAAAGAGAAATTTGAGCCTATTAAAGCTCCAAACGTAGGGATGTATGTTTGTGGTCCAACGGTTTATAGTGACGTGCATATTGGGAATTGTAGAACCTTTATTTCTTTTGATGTTATATATAGGTATCTAACCTTTATCGGATATAAGGTAAGGTACGTAAGAAATATCACTGATGTAGGGCATTTAGAAAATGATGCTGATGAAGGTGAAGATAAAATTTCCAAAAGAGCCAGGTTAGATAATATCGAGCCGATGGAAGTTGTGCAGAAATACACAAATGGATTTCATGCAGTTCTTGAACAATTTAATAATAGAAAGCCAAGTATAGAGCCAACAGCAACTGGACACTTGTTAGAACAAGTAGAGTACGTTCAGAAGATTATTGAAAATGGATATGCTTATGAATCTAATGGTTCTGTTTATTTCGATGTGGAGAAATTCGCAGCTGAATATAAATATGGTGAGCTTTCAGGAAGAAAGATAGACGAGCTTCAAAATAATACAAGAGAATTAACAGGACAAGACGAAAAGAGATGTCCACTTGATTTCGTAATATGGAAAAAAGCTGGACCTTCTCATATTATGCAATGGAATTCACCATGGAGTAGAGGTTTTCCAGGTTGGCATTTAGAGTGTTCAGTAATGAGTACAAAATACCTAGGAGACCAATTTGATATTCACGGAGGTGGAATGGATTTGAAATTCCCTCATCACGAAAGTGAAATTGCACAAAATACTGCTCATGCAGGTTGTGGCGGATCCGTTAAGTATTGGTTGCATTCTAATATGCTTACGCTTAATGGTGAGAAAATGAGTAAAAGTACTGGGAAGTATTTTTTACCGGAACAAATGTTTGATGGTTCAACTGATTTGTTAGAGAAAGCATATTCTCCTGCAGTGGTTCGTTTTTCGATGATGCAATGTCATTATCGTTCAACCATGGATTTAAGTAATGATGCACTTGCTGCTGCTGAGAAAGGTTTACAACGTATAAAAGAGGCATTAAAGAAATTAGAATCGCCAACATTAGACAAGACACCTGAAGAGGGAAGAGTTGATACTTTTTCAAAAAGATGTTTTGCTGCTATGAATGATGATTTTAATGCACCGATATTAGTTGCTACACTTTTCGATACTGTTAAGTTTATTAACTCAAATGATTTCTCTAAGGATGAAGCGGGAAAATTTAAACAGTTATTTAATAATTTCTTAGTTGAGATTTTAGGTGTGGAATTATCTGAAGAAGAAGGATCAAACGAAGGTGGAGATTTGGAAGAAGGATTAGTTCAATTAACAATTGATTTAAGAACTAAAGCTAAAGCTGATAAAGATTGGGGTACAAGTGACCTTATAAGAGATAAACTTAATGAATTAGGAGTTCAGTTAAAAGATTCTAAAGAAGGAACAGTATGGGTAAAGGATTAAAATATTTACTTTCTCTATTTCTATTAGGGAATATTATAGTTGGGTGTAGTGATGATCCAAAGATAGAAAAACCAAGTAAGCCATCTTTTTCTTTAGTGAAAATGCCTGCTGTTAACGCTGATTCAGTTTTTGGTTTTGTTGAGAAGCAAGTTGATTTCGGACCTCGTACACCAAACTCAGTAGCTCACGAAAAATGTGCAGATTGGTTGGTGAAGGAGTTTAAACGTTTTGGTTTAAAGGTTCAAGAACAAAAAGGTACTCAATTGGCTCATGATGGAAAGAACCTGAATTTTAGGAATATTATTGCTCGTCACAATCCTAAAAAAGCAAAGAGAGTTTTGATAACTGCTCATTGGGATACGCGCCCTTGGGCAGATCAAGATTCGGAACGTGAAAACGAACCTATTGACGGTGCAAATGATGCAGGAAGTGGAGTAGGAGTTATACTTGAGCTTGCTCGTTTGATTGCTCAAGAATCACCAAATGTAGGCGTTGATTTTGTTTTGTTTGATATTGAAGATTACGGAAAGTCTAATGGAACATTTTGTTATGGTTCTCAATACTGGATGAAGAACACGATGTTAGAACCAAACTTACCTTCATTTGGAATTAACCTAGATATGGTAGGAGACGCTAATGCTGTTTTTCCATATGAAGGTTATTCTATAATCTATGCACGTCCAGTTCTGGATAAAGTATGGAGAGTTGCAAATAATATGGGACATGGAAGATATTTTCAAAACATCCAAGATGGAGAAATTACAGATGATCACTTATATGTAAATAAGGCAGGAATTCCCTGCATAGATATTATTCATAGAGAACCTCAAGGTAAAGGTTTTGCACATTCTTGGCATACACATCAAGATAATATGAGTAATATTTCAAAAACAACGTTAAAGGCAGTTACTGAAACAGTGCTCCAAGTTATATACAGAGAAAAATAAGATTATGAAGACAATGACATGTAAGCAGCTTGGAGGAGCATGCGACAAAGAATTTACAGCAGATACTTTTGAGGAAATCATCAACATGAGTAAAATGCATGGAATGGAAATGTTTACAACGGGAGATACTGATCATTTAAAAGCGATTGGAGAAATTCAGAAAATGATGCAAACACCTGAGGCTATGCAAGCTTGGATGGATGAAAAAAAGGCAATTTTCGAATCTTTATCTTAAATCAAATACAATCTATAGAATTCTGAAACAGAATGGTAAACCTTTCGTACGTTGTTTGATAGATTAATATCTAATTAAACTTTATTATGTCGGCTTTATTTTTTGAATTTTCTGATTCCTATTTATTCATTATTAAAGATGGAATTATCAAGGATGTAAATGGTAAGTTTTTAAACCATTTTGGTTACGATAAAACCGCTATTATTGGAGTTGAGATCTCTTCTTTGATTTTGACAAAGGATTTGAAAGAGTTTGATAAAGGCTTTCAATCACTTAATAAAACCACAGCGCAAGTTTTATCGAAAGATAAAAGGGCTAGTAGAGTTGAATGGGAGTTTCAAGAACAAGAAGGTAGTTTTTTAGTAAAAGGAAATGATATTACAGAGAAGTTAAAGCATGAACAGCGTTTTGAGCAATATTCTGTTTTATTAAGAGGTGTTAATGAATCACTTGAAAAGTCATCTCATAGGTTATATCTATTGCAATCTGTATTAACAAATTCTTCACCTTATTCAGAAGAATCTATTTCTAAAATTATCGGAATAACAACACAGACTCATGGTTTTGACACTATTGTTATTACGAGAAGAATGACAGGTGGAAGAAATCAAATCACAAATATTTTTGGAGATACTACGATAGAAAAAGGAGGAATCATTATAGATGAAAATTCACTCTCTCAAAAATTATTTAATAAAGGAGATGAATTTGTTATGTCTCTTAAAAGCTATGATGCTTTACCAGAAGAAAGTTATTTGAAAGGAGGTAAAGGATATGTTGGTTACCCTTTGAAATTTGATAAAAATTCAGTTGGTACCATTGAATTTATTACAAAAGGTAATTCTGTAATCAGCAATTTTGATAATACAGATATGCAATTCTTAAACTTGATTGCGGATGTTATAGGTAGGTTAGTAGAACTACAAAGGATCAAAAGTGATTTGGAAGTTAATTCCCTTAAATTAGAAGAGAAAAATGTAGAATTGGATGAGTTTGCTCATATTGTATCTCACGACTTAAAAGCTCCACTTCGAGCAATTAAAAATTTGATTGGTTTTATTAAAGAGGATGAAGAAGGGAACGTTTTTAGCGAGGAATCAGAAAATGATTTCTTATTAATTAGCCAACGTGCAGAGAGGATGAGTTCATTAATTGACGGTGTGCTGGAATACTCAAAAGTTGGTAGGGATGAAACACCAACAAATGTTTTTGAGTTGAAAGATATAGTTGTCGAAGTTGTAGATCAACTTCGACCTATGAATGAAAAAGTGAAATTTGAAATGATTGATAGTTTTCCAAAGGTTGAAAACAAAGAATTGTATATGTATCAGATGATTTCTAATTTGGTAAGCAATGCTATAAAGTATAATGATAAAGCAGTTCCTGAAATTAAAATTTCAGCTGAATCGAAAGGTGATAAATGTGAGATTTGGGTTGAAGATAATGGACCTGGTATTCCTGAGCAATTTAGAGAGAAAATTTTCGGTGTTTTTGAAACACTACAAAGAAGAGATGATGTTGATAGTACAGGAATTGGATTAACCATTGTGAAAAAAATGGCAGTTCAGATGGGAGGTGATTCTTATGTAACAGATTCTAATCTTGGTGGAGCTAAGTTCGTTTGTTCATTTAATGTGTAGTTTTGTTAACAACCTAGTGCGTTAAAAATTCTCAAATCCTATAGGTTTAAGTATTTTAGTTTTCAAATTAAAATACACGTATGTCAACCAATAGTCCAGATAAAAAACTCTTTTTAATTGATGCTTTTGCAATTATTTTCCGTTCATATTTTGCTTTCGGAAATAATCAACGATATAATTCAGAAGGTGTAAATACTTCAGTCACGCTTGGTTTTGCAAATACATTACTTGAGATTTTAAATAAACAAAAACCTTCTCACATCGCAGTTGTTTTTGATATGCCAGGAAAAACATTTCGTAATGATATGTATCCCGATTATAAGGCGCATAGAAAACCAACTCCAGAAGATATTATAGCATCAATTCCATATGTGAAAAAATTGATTGATGGTTTTAATATTCCAATGCTCGGAGAGGTTGGTTTTGAAGCTGATGATGTAATCGGTACGATTTCTAAGATGGCTGAAAAAGAGGGATTTCAAACCTTTATGATGACTCCTGATAAGGATTTCGCACAATTGGTTTCGGATAATATATTCATGTATAAGCCTGCAAGAAGTGGTAATCCTGCTGAAGTTTGGGGTATTCCTGAAGTACAAGCTAAATTTGAAATAGACGATCCTTTACAAGTGATTGATATTTTAGGACTTTGGGGAGATGCTGCTGATAATATACCTGGGATTCCTGGGATTGGAGAGAAGACTTCAAAAAAATTAATTTCTAAATATGGTTCTATTGAAGAGCTTTTAAAGAATACTGATGACCTAAAAGGAAAGCAGAAAGAGAATGTAATCAGTTTTGGAGAACAAGGATTACTTTCAAAAAGATTAGCAACGATTGATCTTAATGTTCCTGTTGAAGTTGATTTTGATGCAATGCTAATTGATAACTGGGATGAAGAGAAGTTACTCGCTATCTTTTCAGAAATGGAATTTAGATTCCTTGCTCAGAGAGTGTTAGGAGTTGATATAGTAAAAGTTGATAAAACTAAAGTGGCTGCTCCAATCGAAATTGAAGAGTCAAAAGCTGAAAAAACAACTAAGTCAGTTAAAGTAAAACCTTCAAATGGTCAAATGGATTTGTTTGGTGGAGGAGCAATTGAAACTGAGGAGGAGGATTTTGATGAGGATGAAATTAAAACAATTGAAGACGCGCAACCTACTTATAAATTAATTGATGGTAGTTATGATATTACTGCATTCATAGATAAGCTATCAAAGAAAAAGAGTTTCTGTTTCGATACTGAAACAACTGGATTGGATACACAAGTTGCAGAAATTATTGGAATGTCTTTTTGTTGGCAATCAGGAGAAGGATATTATGTTAATATTCCGGTAGGAAAGGAACAAGAAATCATGAATGCATTTAAAGATGTGTTCAGTAATGAGAAGACTGAAAAGATTGCACAGAATTTAAAGTATGATATTAATATCCTAAAAAGATATGGAGTTGAGGTAAAAGGAGGCACTTTCGACACAATGATTGCTCATTATTTATTAGAACCGGATTTAAAACATGGGATGGATTACCTTGCCGAAACATACTTAAATTACCGACCGATTTCAATCGAATCCTTAATTGGAAAAAAAGGAAAGAATCAATTAAGTATGAGAGATGTTGATTTGAAAAAATTAACAGATTATGCTGTTGAAGATGCAGATATTACATGGCAATTAAAGGCATTATTTAATAAGAGATTAGAGATTAAGAAAGTAAAAGATCTTTTCTATGATATTGAAATGCCACTTGTTGCTGTTTTATCTACAATGGAAAATAATGGTATTTCCCTAAACTCTGAAACGCTAAACGAGTTTTCTAAAGAATTAGAGATTGATATCGCAGCATTGGAGAAATCAGTACTGGATCAAGCTGGGAAAGATTTCAATGTTGGTTCACCGAAACAATTAGGTGAAGTTCTTTTTGATGAATTGAAGATCGATGAGAAAGCGAAGAAAACAAAAAGTGGACAGTATTCTACTTCTGAAGAAACATTACAGAAACTAGCAGGGAAACATCCCATCATTGAAGATATATTAAGTTTCAGACAGCTTAAAAAATTAAAGTCTACTTATGTAGATGCATTACCTGTATTAGTTAATGAAAGAACGAATAAAATTCATACAACATACAATCAAACCGTTGCTGCAACAGGGCGTTTAGCATCTGTAAATCCAAACCTTCAAAATATTCCAATCAAAACGGAAAAGGGAAGAGAGGTTCGTAAGGCTTTTGTACCAAGCGAAGGGAATTCTTTATATGCAGCAGATTATTCTCAAGTTGAATTGAGGTTAATGGCCGCAATGAGCGAGGATGAGAATATGGTTGCCGCTTTCCAGGCAAATCAGGACATTCACTCAGCGACTGCGGCTAAAGTATTTGGTGTTGCCATCGAAGAGGTGACTAGAGAGATGAGAGGAAAAGCAAAAATGGTAAATTTTGGAATTATCTATGGTATATCAGCTTTTGGATTAAGTCAGCGTTTAAACATCAAACGTAAGGAAGCTAAAGGATTAATTGATGAGTATTTCAAAAGTTATCCTGGTGTAAAACGTTTCATGGAAGATAGTGTTGATAATGCTAAAGAAGTTGGTTACGTTCAAACAATAATGAAGCGTAAGAGGTTCTTAAAAGATATTAATTCTAGTAATGCAATCGTAAGAGGTTATGCTGAACGAAATGCGATTAATGCACCAATTCAAGGTTCTGCTGCTGATGTAATAAAGATTGCAATGATTAATATTCATACAGCAATGAAAGATCAAGGATTAAAATCAAAAATGCTACTTCAGGTTCATGATGAATTGGTATTCGATGTAGTGCCAGAAGAGAAAGAGATTATAGCTGCTTTGGTAAAAGATAAAATGGAGAATGCGATAAAGACGATTGTTCCTTTGACGATTGAAGGTTCATTTGGAGAGACATGGTTGGAAGCTCATTAAATCCATATCTAACTTATATAAAACAAAAAAGCCTCTGTAAAATACAGAGGCTTTTTTGTTTTAAAGATATTTGAATGTTACTTAACAAGTACCTTCATGTCTTTTCCAATCTCCATTCCTAAAGTTCTAATCTTCTTAGCAGCTTCTGCTTCTCCAGTTGACCTTTCTAATGTGTCAGCTAGTGTCATTAATGTTTGAAAATGGTAATATTTCATTTCATCAACTAACATATCCTTAGTCCATAAATCAACACGCTTAGCAACTTTTTCTTTTGGATCCCAAACAGAAATCATCATTGCTTTTATCTCTTCATTTGAAACACCACCTCCTTCAGAAGCCGTCCATTCAATTTTTTCAGGAATATGATTTTCGTCTAACGAAACTGTAAATTTTATTTCTTTTGTAGTACTCATCTTTGTTGTTTTATGGTTTGTATTTCGCGTCAGAAAAAAGGGCGTTAAAATCAGTGTCAATCATTAATTCATTTAAAGAAATATTTGGATTTCGTTCCATATATTTCTTCACTATTTTATATCCAATGTATACTCCAGCTCTTCCTGGTGAATCCCTTTCTAATGAAGAAACAAATGGACCAGGTTGTAAGTATTTTTTATAAGAATGTAAATCTTTAGAGAACAATAAGTTTTTCATTGTAAGGTGTTTCCAGAAAGCACCTTCATGGCTGTTGCACCAATTCATTTGTTTCTCAGTAAACTGAAATCTTGCTGAATCAACCATGTTAGGCATCATCGCTTCTAGGAAGTATTCAATTTTACCTAATCCTATCATGTTGTCTAACATTGTTTTTCCTGAGAGAAAAGCTTTGAACTTTTGTTTTGCAAAATCCCTCATTACGATTGGAGCAATGTATTCTTTATTAAAGTTGTTACTTAAGAATCCTGGGATTTGTAGTTTTTTATAGGGTTGATAGTCTGATCCGTAAAACATATCAATACCTATTATAATTCCATATTGAGAGAATACAATTGGTTCTTCATAATTCAATCCAGATATATATGTATAGATTGGAGGAGTAGAATCATTTGGGTAATAATACTTGTAATGTTGGAAGGCTGATTCAAGATCTGATTTTATCGGTTCGTAATCTCCGATTTTTTCAGACCAATCATTCCAGAGTTTTAAATTTAACTCATTGTTGAGGTAATCCTTCAATACATAAATGTTGGCTGGTTTTTTGTAGTCGCCATTCACAAATGGAGGATATTTAATAGCCCAATTGTCTAATTGCTTTGCAATTTGAGTTTGATCAACATTAAATAAATCTTGCTCGTAATTGTTAAAAACGAGGTTGACTTTACTGTTGGACGTGTCAATTTCTAATCTATTGCTATCGCAAGAGGTGAAAATGATCGAGGCTGAAATAATTATTTTAAATACGTTCTTCATAAAACTATCGTTTGCTTTATGTATTTTTGACAAAGTTACTATTTAATAAAGCAGATTTTTAATAAACTGAAAATTATGAAAAAAATTATTGCTGTAGTGCTAGTTTTATTGTCTGTAGGAACAATAACTGCACAAGAAGAGTCAGGTGTTTCATTCAGAAAACATAGGTTAGGAGTTAAAATAGCTCCAGGAGTTTCTTATTTAAACATCGATAAGTCAGGTCAAGAACGTGACGGTCTTAACTATGCATTTGGGTATGGATTACAATATGAATATGGATTTTCAAAAAATTTTTCTATTTCAACGGGATTATTAATGAACTCATTTAGAGGGAATGTTTCTTATACTGATTCATTGTATTTTGTTTTTGAAAAATCTATTTCAGGTCAAACTTTGTTAGATACAGCAAATCAAATTTTAGGAAGAAAATATACATTTAAATCTGTTGATATTCCTATAGCTTTGAAATTAAAAACACCGGAAATTGGTTACTTAACTTATTTTGCAGAATTTGGAACAACACTAAGTATAATTTATGATTCTTATACTTCTAAAAACCTTGTTATAGAAGATGAAGGAGATGTTAAAACAGAATTATCTGATGATTTAACAAAGATTGATGCTAACGGTGACGTGAATTTATTTAAAGGAGCATTAAATATTGGAATTGGAGCTGAGTATAATCTTGTTGGAAATACATCTTTATTAGTAGGACTTAACTGGAACAGTGCTTTTACAAATATTTTAAGTAAAAAATCTGATGAGCTATACTATAGTAGCAGTAAAGAGAAATTTAATCAGACTGTAAAATCAGACTACATTTCATTAACTGTAGGTATACAGTTTTAATAAAAAAATATAATTTGAAAAGGGCTGTGTTTCTACACGGCCCTTTTTTTTGTTTATTTTAGAATTTAACATTTTTGAAAATGAGAATTGCGATAGCCCAATTGAATTTCCATGTTGGTAATTTTGAGTTGAATACTCAGAAAATTATAGAAAATATATCCTTAGCTAAGGAGAAAGGTGCTGAATTAGTAGTGTTTTCTGAATTATCTGTTTGTGGTTATCCTCCGAGAGATTTTCTGGAATTTAATGACTTTATTAATTCATGTTTAGAATCTGTTAACGAGATTGCTAAATCAGCTCAAGGGATAACTGTTGTTGTTGGAGCTCCGTCAATTAACAAAACGGGCCAAGGTAAACCATTGTTTAATTCTGCATATGTTCTTGAAAACGGAGGGATAACAAAGGTTATCAATAAAACACTTCTGCCTACATATGATATATTTGATGAGTACAGATATTTCGAGCCTAATAGAAGTTTTGAAACTATAAACATCAAGGGTGTTAATGTAGGAATTGCAATTTGTGAAGATCTCTGGAATACTGGAGATAATCCATTATATACAAAAACTCCAGCACTAGAGTTAAAAGAATTAGGAGCTGAATTAATCGTGAATATTGCAGCATCCCCATTTTCATATAAGCAACACGAAGAACGTAAACTTGTGCTAGGAGATAACGCTTCGAAAACAAAATTACCAATCGTATACTGTAATCACGTTGGTGCTCAGACAGAATTGATTTTTGATGGAGGTTCATTCTTTATGAACCAGTCAGGAGAAGTTGCACATCAAGAGTCTTTCTTTAAAGAATGTCTTTTGATTAACAATCTCAATGTACTAACAGGTGAGTTTGAGCAAGAGGAATCGAGTAAGCAAAGTAAAATAGCTTTAATCCATGATGCATTAGTTTTAGGAATTAAGGACTACTTTAAAAAGTTAGGATTTAAGCAAGCTATTGTTGGTTTGAGCGGAGGAATTGATTCTGCAGTTACATTTGCGCTTGCAGCAAGAGCATTAGGAAATGAGAATGTTTATGGAATCTTAATGCCTTCTCAATATTCTTCTGATCATTCAGTTAACGATGCGAAGGCGTTAGCTAATAATTTAGGAGCAAGACACGAGACGATTGAAATTGAAAAAATATACAACACGTTCGATGAGCAACTAAAACCTATTTTTAAAGACCTTCCTTTTGGACTAGCTGAAGAGAATTTACAAGCTAGAATTCGAGGTGTTTTAGTAATGGCTAACTCAAATAAATTCGGGCATATCGTACTAAATACATCTAATAAAAGTGAAGCAGCAGTTGGATATGGGACGCTTTATGGAGATATGTGTGGTGGTCTTGCTGTTTTAGGAGATGTTTATAAAACGGAAGTTTTTGAATTGGCTAGATACATCAATAAGGATCAAGAAGTGATTCCTGAAAATACAATTGTAAAACCACCATCAGCTGAATTAAGACCTGATCAAAAAGACAGTGATTCTTTGCCCGATTATGATATTCTAGATGAAATTCTTTTTGAATACATCGAAAACAGAAAAGGACCTAGAGAATTAGTTGAACTAGGTTTTGATGAGGCACTTGTTAAACGAATCCTAAGAATGGTTAATCTGAATGAATATAAGAGATATCAGACGCCACCAATCTTAAGAGTTAGTCATAAAGCATTTGGAATGGGAAGAAGGATGCCTATTGTAGCTAAATACCTTTTGTAATAATCGCATATAGCGATTGTGTCTCACTATATATAGGACGTTCAAAGAAATAATAAACAAACCCGTTAAAAAGCTTTGTTTTCTCAAATTTAGCTGTATCTTTGCACCAAATTTTAACGATCAGAAGTGGTGTTTGAAGTGAAGTATATATCGAGATTAATAACAATTGCAGCTGTTGCATTGTTGACTGTTTTACCAAATAGAGTTTCTGCTACAATTGTGGAAGGTGAGGTTAATTCATCTAAGGAATTGCAGGCTTTTATTATGCACCACGTTAGTGATGCACACTCTTGGCATGTTTGGGGTGAAGATTCAATGGTAATTAATAACGACAGGACGATAGAAGTTGTACATAACTCTATTCATTTTGGATTACCTATCGTTTTAATTGATGGTGGGTTAGTTACTGGGAATTCGGATAACTTTAATCAAGTAAATCTTGCCGTTTGGGAAAAAACTGATTCTAATGATGTTGTTTTAAGAGATTCTCTTGGAGCTGCTCTAGAAAATGATTCAAGTTATTATGCTGTAGGAACTATAGCTGGAAATAAATATATTTTATTTCACGAAAAAATATATCACTTTGGAAACGGATTAGCATTCGATAATGAAGGTCACCTTTCAAATACTCGTCCTTTAGATTTCTCATTAACACAAAACGTAATGTCAATGTTACTTTCTGTGTTAATTCTTTTTGTACTGTTTTTACCAGCTGCAAAGAAATACAAAAAACAAGGAATTGAATCAGCTCCAAAAGGAAAGCAAAACTTTTTAGAAGTATTTGTTCTTTTCGTAAGAGATGATATAGCTATACCAAACATTGGTGAAAAGAAGTACGCTAAGTACATGCCTTTCTTATTAACGATTTTCTTCTTTATCTGGATTAACAACTTAATAGGTTTAATTCCATTTTTCCCAGGAGCATCTAACGTTACAGGTAACATCGCTTTCACAGCAGTATTATCTATCATGACTTATTTGATTACTCAATTCTCAGCAAATAAAGATTACTGGAAGCATATTTTCCTTCCTCCAGTTCCAATAGCATTATATCCAATTATGATTCCTGTTGAAATCATTGGTACACTTACAAAGCCATTTGCATTAATCATTCGTTTGTTTGCGAATATTACTGCAGGTCACATTGTTGTACTAGCATTCATGGGAGTTATCTTTGCAACAAAATCTATTGCTTGGGCAGGGTTATCTGTACCAATGGGACTTTTTATTGGAACGTTAGAAATCTTAGTTGCTTTCTTACAAGCCTTTATTTTCACGATGTTATCAGCGTTGTTCATCGGTACTGCCGTTGAAGAGCATGAGCATCATTAATTTGTATATTAACTTTTAAATTATATAATTATGAGTGTTTTGAGTGTTTCTGCAATCGGTGCTGGATTAGCTGTTATTGGTGCTGGATTAGGTATTGGTAAAATTGGTGGTGCTGCAATGGAAGGTATCGCAAGACAGCCTGAAGCTGCTTCA
>CAWVWF010000029.1:0-24523 GCA_963933885.1 uncultured Flavobacteriales bacterium
TTCTGATTTTTTCTTTTCGTGATTCCAAATAACCCTCCAAAAACCAACAACATACCCCCAATTGTACTAATTAAGGTTAAGTTACTCCATTCTTTAATTATGTAATTTAAGTATAGGGCTAAAGCTCCACAAACAAAAGTTAGAGTTAAAAAGAAAATAGCTACTAACCGATCTTTTAAACCTAAAAATGATAAATGATGAGTAGTGTGATCTCTTCCACCTACAAATGGGCTTGTACCTTTTGATAATCTGTTTATAGTAACAGTTGTTGTGTCAATTAGAGATGGTAAAAATACTAAGAGAGGAGTTAGAAATTTTGCCCAAGAATTACTTGGATCATTAAAATGATATCCATTCCAAAAGAAATGAATTCCAACTGCGGCTAATACAACCCCTAGAAATTGGCTACCTGTATCCCCCATGTACATTTTTGAAGGGTTCCAATTATAATATAAAAATCCAACTAATGATCCTATTGTTCCTAATATGACCCAAAAATATAGTGCATTTAATTGATTAGTTAATATTAAAACAAATAATGCTGTAGAAAGTGTCCCTATAGAAACAGACGTTGTAATCCCGTCCATGTTATCTAGCATATTTATTGAATTCATCATTCCTACAATCCACAAAAAACTTATTCCATAGTTTAATAAGTCGTTTTCAAATAAATTAATATAATTACCACTTAAAATAAGAACTACTGCACAAGAGAATTGACCAATAAACTTAAGTATAGGTTTAGTGTTGTAGGCATCGTCTGCTAAACCAACTAGAAAACCAATCGAAGCTGCAATTAATACACCAAAAAAAGAAGTGTCAATTTCTCCTTTGTGTGCAAACATTATGGCATAAGTAGCGAATGACATCAGGAAAATTATGTAGAAAGAAATCCCTCCAAATGCCGGTTTTGTAGTACTGCTCCATCGGACTTCATCTGTATTAGGATCGTTTTTCGAACCTAATGTTCTTGCGAATTTCAGAAACAAACCATTAATAAGTAATGAAAATATTATACTGAAAACAAAGAATATAATGTAACTCATTAGTTTAGTTTTTCGCTTGATTATGATGCAAAAGTAGTAGTTTCGTTTGGTTAAAACAAACTGTTAAAACTTTCGAAATTATCTGCAATTTTGTCTTTATCTGAAACTATTGGGCTTTTTGATGTCCATTCTATTTTTAGAGTTTCATCATTCCATAAAATACAACCTTCAGATTCCTTGTTATAATAGTTGGTTACTTTGTATGCGAAAATTGTATTATCTTCTAAAGTTTCAAAACCATGGGCAAAACCAGGCGGTATCCATAACATTTTGAAGTTACTCTCTGTTAATACTACTTTTAGAGATTTACCATAAGTAGAAGAGTTTTTTCTTATATCTACTACTACATCAGCAACGCTTCCTTTAATAACTCTAACTAATTTACCTTGTTCAAATGGTGGGTTTTGAAAATGTAAACCTCTCAAAACATCTTTGGAAGAAAGTGACTGATTATCCTGAACAAAACTGTAATCTCCAATGTTCTCGCTGAATATCTTTTTATTAAATGGCTCAAAAAAGTGACCTCTATCATCTCCAAATATATTTGGAGTTATTATAAATACACCTTCTAATTCTGTTTTTTCAAATTTCATTTTTTGCTAAAAAAGTTTAAAATTCCTTTTTTCTCTTCTTGAGGCTTTTCTTCGTAATATCCATGATTCCCTCCATATCCATATCCGTATCCGTATCCGTATCCGTAACCATAACCATAACCGTATTTCGATCCGTATCCTCCATAGCTTTTTCCTCCACCAGAACCGTTAAGGATAATAGATAGATTTTTGACATCCTTACTATCTTTCAACATTTGAATGTTCTTCAAGAATACTTTTTTTGAGAAATGGGCCCTTACAATATAGATAGGGTAATCTACTTTTGAAATAATTGGTAAAGCATCTGTCACAATTCCAACAGGTGGTGTATCAATGACAATTACGTCATATAATCCTTTTAAATCTTCAATGACTTTAGTCATTGCTTTACTAATTATTAATTCTGAAGGATTTGGTGGAATTGGTCCAGCAGTAATAAAGTGCAAATTTTCAAGATTACTTTTTTGAATACATTCTTCAATGGATGTTTTACCTATCAAAAGAGTACTCATTCCAACAGTATTTTGAACATTAAAACCAATGTGTGTTTTTGGCTTCCTCATGTCTAAATCTAAAATAATAACTTTCTTTTCTGAGAATGCTATTATTCCTCCTAAGTTAATTGCAACAAATGTTTTTCCCTCTCCTGAAATTGTGGATGTTACGGTAAGTACCTTAGATCCTTCATTGTTTGCTATAAATTGTAAGTTGGAACGTATTGATCTGAATGCTTCAGACATTAATGATTTAGGATTTTTGTCAACTATCAATTGAGAAACAGGAATGATGTCTTTGTATGATGGGACCATACCTAAAATTGGAATATTATCCGTATGCCTCGAAATGTCAGATGTACTAGATACAGTATTGTGTAGTAAATACTGAACAATTACGATTAGTAAACCTATGAAAAGTCCTATACCTGTAAAAATAAGATATGTTAACTTTTTTTGAGGTGATACTGGAGTTAAATTAGCTCTCGCAGGTTCTAATATTTCGTTGTCTGAAACGTATCCAACTCTTACCATTTCATATTCAGCTTTCTTAGTTAAAAGTTTGCCATAGTATTGACTATTAATGTCATACATTCTTTTTAAGTGTAGGTAGTCTGTGTTGTGATCAAAGTTTTGAATAGCAGTTTTTTTTGTTATTTGGTAGCTATCTAATCTTTGTTGAACTGTTATTATGTTATCTTGAATGTCTTCAATAAGGTTCTTAACTATTTTTTTTAAATCGTCTTTTTCTAAGCTTACTTTATAATCTATTTCTTTAATTTTGTATGACTCTTCCTTAACAGTATATTTTAAACTCCGTCTTTCAGAAAGGTAGTTTTGTAATCGATTACCAACTGAACTTAGATATCTATTATTAGAATTTAATAATATAAGAGAGTAAAGCTCCTCGTTGCTTCCGTTAGAACTTAGCGCAAGATCAAATTTCCTTAGACCTTCTAAACTTTTTTCTAGTTCCATACCTTCCATTTGATCTTTCGATTTTAGATCACGGGTTATACTTCTAAAATCAATATCATTACCGTCTTCATCTACTCTTTGGTAAGGTTTTAAAAGACCCTGGTAATAATTTAGTTTCTGATTGATTTGATAAATTTGATTATCCGTGAAATCAATCATTTGATTTGCACTTTCTTTTTTCTTTAAAATATTTGATCTTAGAAATTCATTTGAAAGGGCATTTATAATATCCGCACTTTTCTTTGGATGTTTATCTTGTAGTTTGATCGATATTGTTTTTGCTTGTGGGTTGGCAATTCCAATATTCAGTCTTCTTGATAAATTATTTACGATATCGTTCTTATTAAGTATTTCAAAAACAAATTGTTTATTATTTCCATTCAAAATATTTAAGTTAGAATTACTTATTTCTAGAAGAAATTCCATTCCATCAAGTGATGTCCACTTGTTAACCGGGATATATGATGTTACAAATGTGTCATTGTTATTTAAAGTTAATATTGCTACTTCTTTATGGAATCGGACTGTATATTTATTTCCGAAAACTGTTTCACTATTTAATTGAAGTTTTATAGAAAATGGATTTGAAGAGTAGTTTTCGGTATTTATAAATTTTCCTTTTGAGTAATAATTGATGTAAATAGGTAGATTTGATATTGCTGAGCTTAGCATTTTCTTAGACTTAATTCTAGAGAGCTCTCCATTAATATTAGTCTCATAAATATTATCAAATTTCATTACCTTATTTACTTCATTTTTGTCACCAATTTTAATAATGGAACTTGATTCAAAAAGAGGTAAGGTATATCGATTTATAAAAAAGGAAAAACTTGCTCCTATTAAAGTAAGAAGTAATATCCAATGAAGGTTTTTCCTGATAATAAGAATGGCAAGACCTAAATCAAACTCATCATTTAATAAGGATAGTTTATCTTTATCCATTTTTCTAATTGGTATTTTGTGTTAATGTATAAATTAATATGATACTGGAAAATACGGAGAGAATCGAAGATACGTCACTTGTAAATCTAGCACCGTAATTTATAAAAGGATCAATGTAAATTATGTCTCCAGCCATTAAATTAATGTTTGCTGTTTTAATTCCTTCAATAGTAGAAACATCAATTAAGTATATTTCGGGATCATTAAGATCTCCTCTAATTAATTTAATTCTACTAGCATTACTTTCTTCGGCTACCCCTCCAACTGTCGCTAATAATTCAAATAAACTTGAATTTTCATTTTCCAATAACAATACTTGTGCTGCATTTCCTCCTTGAAAAAAATAAATTCTTCTATTTGAAATTTGGACTATTGCGAATGGGGAATTAAATTGAGCTGATAGAATATTTTCGATTTTATATTCGAGTTCATCTAAAGTTAAACCAACTACTGGAATTCTTCCTATTAGAGGTACTTTGATACTACTGTCCAGTCGTACTTTATAATTCATTCCAGAACCACCAGAACCACCAGAACCACCAGAACCACCAGAACCACCAGAACCACCAGAACCAGTTAGAGATATGTAATTATATCCATCATTGGAATACATCTGAATACTTACTTCGTCGTCGATAGCTATTTTATATGCAGTTTTCAAATTAACTGAATCAACAAATTGTTTGAACTTATAATTTGTTGGTGTTTTTAACATCCTGCTTTTATTTAAAAGGGAACAGCTAGACAAAGCAAAAATAGCTAATATTATAAAAATTAAATTTTTCATTTTAGTAATTTATTATACAATTTATCCATGTCGCTCACTAATCTGGTGTGACTGAACTTATTCCTGACATGATTCCACCCTTCAATCTTCATCTCATCTCTCAATGAGTCGTTTTCGATCAATTCCAGTAAGTTGTTTGCGTATGTTTCAACATCATCAACAGCACTTAAAAGCCCTGTCTTATTTTGTAAAACAACGTTTTCAATACCTCCAACATTAGTTGAAACAATCGGGTTATTTGCTGCTTGAGCTTCTATTAAACTAACCGGAGTTCCTTCATTTAATGACGAAAGTGCTATTATGTCAACACCAGCATTTACAATGTCTATGTTTTTTATCCATGAAGTAAGTGTTAAAGGTGTTTTTCTTTGTTGGATTGTACTTTGACAAAAGTCAATACCTAACTCTTTTGCAAGTGCAATTATTTGATCTCTTGATTCCCCATCACCAACTATAAAAGCTCTTACTTTTTTAGTGGTTCTATCTAATACCGATTTTAAAGCTCTTAGAAATAAATCATGATTCTTAATTGGAACTAACCTTCCAATTATACCAATAGCAATCTCATCATCTTCAATTTGATATTCTCTTCTGAACTGAATTCTTTTCAAGTCCAAGTTTTCTTGAAATCTTCCTAAATCAAAACCTAAAGGAATTACTTCAATTTTATCTAAAGGTGCAATTTTATGAATTTCACCTAATTCTTGCTTTTGAATATCTGAAATTGCTACAATAGCAGTACTTTTTTCGGCTAATTTTCTTTCAATCCTTTTAAAAACAGTTGTTTTTGCTTTGTTGAAATAAGAATGAAATACATGACCATGAAAAGTATGTACTACTGCTGGTACTTTACAAGAAAAAGCTGCCATTCTTCCAAGAGTTCCTGCTTTAGATGCATGTGTATGCACTATATCAGGTTTGAATTCTGTTATAATTTGCTTTATTTTCTTGTATGCAGAGTAGTCATTACCAAATTTAATGGCTCTTTGCATTTCAGGAATTATAGTAGGTGTAATTCCTAAGTCATCTAGGATATGTTGAGATGAGTCTTCAGATTCTTCTTTGTCTCCACCAATAAGTAGTGTTTCATACTCATTCGGTAGATACTTAGTTAAGTAGGCCGCATTGTAAGTTGGTCCACCTATATTAAATCTATTTATTATCCTTAAAACCTTTGGCATGCAGTATTTAAATCAACCGCTAAAATAAAGTAAATTATTGACTTATGATCAACAGATATAGAGTTAATTGCTGAGCTATTAGTAAAATGCTATCAGTCCATCCATTTTTTCCACCAATGTTGGAAAACTACCAATGCCCATGTTGTTGCTGCAGCATCTTCAGGATTTGAACTACTAAGTTTTTTGATTAATTTCTCAGTTTCTATAGAGTTAAAAATTCCTTGGTGTTCTATGAAGTCTTTTGATAGATATTCTGTCTTAATTATTTTACTTAAATCTCCATTAAACCACTTAAGTAGAGGTACTTCAAAACCATGTTTAGGTCTATTAAATAGTTCTTCTGGTAAATCAGGGCGAAATGTTTCTTGAAGTATTTTTTTCTTGATTCCTTTTCCAATTTTAAACTCTGAAGGAATAGAGAATGCAAAATCAACTACATTATGATCTAGAAATGGAACACGCACCTCCAGGCTGTTATTCATACTATTTAAATCAACCTTGGTTAACATATCGCCAACTAAAACCTGATTAACATCTTGTATTAAAACTCCATTGTAATCATCAGACAGTAAATGATTTCCAAGAATGTTCTCTTTCATGATTTCAAACTGATCTGGAGTAGCCTTTAAGTATTTTAAAGCATTATCATCAGACAATATTCCAGCCCAATCCCAATATCTTTCTTTATTTCCTTTCTTAACTCCTTGAGAGAACCTAAGTAGTTGTCTGTTTAAGTTTCCAATTTTGGAATTCCTAGACTTAGGAAGTATTTCCCAAAGCGGTTTTCCAGCAACAACCATTTTATTTTTTATTCCACCGGACCGAGCAATATACTCTGCCATATGTTTATTGTATCCGCTAAATATTTCATCAGCACCATCTCCAGAAAGGGCAACAGTAGCTTTTTTCTTAGTATTCATGCTAAGAATATTCACTGCTAAACCTGAACTATCCGCAAAAGGCTCATCTGTATAATCTAATACTTGATTTAATTGACCAAACAAATCATCATTTGTTAATTGAAATGCAGTATGATTTGTCTTGTATTTTTCAGCAACTAATTTTGCGTATTTAGTTTCGTCAAACATTGGTTCATCTTTATAACCAATGGAAAATGTATTTAAATCCTGAGTGTGTTTCGATGCTAATGATACAATTACAGAAGAATCTATTCCTCCACTTAAAAAAGCTCCAAGAGGCACATCTGCCACCATTCTCTTAACGACACTTTCTTCTAGTACATCACGTAATTTATCTTGAGCTTCTTTATAAGAAGTTATTTTGTAATTATTGTCTTTGAAATCGACTTTGTAATACTGTTCTTTTGTAGCCTTGAAGTTTTTATCGATCTCCAGTAAGAATCCTGGTTCTAACTTGGAACAATTTTCCAAAATAGAGTAGGGTTGGGGGATGTAATTAAACTTCAAATACATTTGAAGTGAAGAAAAGTTTATTTTTTTTATGATAGGGAAGGCAAAAATTGCCTTCATTTCAGATCCCCAAATTATTTGATGATCATCCTCATATATATGCAATGGTTTAATACCGAAACGATCTCTTGCAATTAATAGCTCTTTTGTTTCCCTATCATAGAATGAAAAAGCAAAAAAACCATTTAAGTCACTTATTCCTTTTTTACCATTTTCTATTAAGTGATAAAGTAAAACCTCAGTATCAGAAGTCGTTTTAAAATTAACTCCTAAACTTTCTAATGGTTTTCTAAGTTCTTTGTAATTATAGATTTCACCGTTGAAAATGATGATATATCTTCCGTCGTGTGAATGGAACGGTTGAGAAGCTCCGCTTGAAGTATCAATAATACTTAGTCTTGCATGACCTAATCCTATGTTTTCTTCTGAAAAAACGCCTTTGTTATCTGGACCTCTAAAATGTAAAGCATCTATAGCTTTACTAATTAAAGGAATGTTAGATTGTCCAACATTATCTTTTCCGATGATACCTGCAATTCCACACATAAGGCAACAATGATTATTAACTTTTTAATTTCACTAGTTGAAAACGAAAATATAGGAAAGTAAAAAAGCCCTCAAAAAGAGGGCTTTAATTTTTTATTCCCTACAACTCTGGTTTATAAATGAATTACTTCATCGTAAGCAGCAGCAGTAGCTTCCATTACAGCTTCACTCAAAGTAGGGTGAGGGTGTATTGTTTTTAAAATATCATGACCAGTTGTCTCTAATTTACGAGCAGCAACTGCTTCAGCAATCATCTCAGTAACATTAGCACCAATAAAGTGAGCACCTAACCATTCGCCATATTTAGCATCGTAAATTACTTTAACGAAACCATCTTTAGCTCCAGCAGCACTTGCTTTTCCAGAAGCAGAGAATGGGAATTTACCGATTTTAATATCGTAACCTGCTTCTTTTGCTTGAACTTCTGTATAACCAACAGATGCGATTTCTGGAGAACAATAAGTACATCCTGGGATGTTATTGTAATCGATAGTTTCGGCATCCATACCTGCGATTTTTTCAACACAAGTAATTCCTTCAGCTGAAGCAACGTGTGCTAATGCTGGACCAGGAATGATATCTCCAATTGCGAAGTATCCAGGAATGTTTGTTTGGTAGAAGTCATCAACGATAACACGTCCTTTGTCAACTATAATTCCAACTTCTTCTAAACCTAAGTTTTCAATATTTGCTTGAATTCCTACAGCAGATAATACAACCTCAGCTTCTATAATTTCTTCACCTTTCGATGTTTTAATCTTTACTTTAGAAAGTTCACCTGAAGTATCAACAGATTCTACAGAAGAATTTGTCATTACTTTAATACCTTGTTTCTTGAAGCTTTTTTCTAATGTTTTAGAAACATCAATATCTTCATTAGGAACAATGTTTGGTAAAAATTCTACAACAGTAACATCAGTTCCTATTGTGTTATAAAAATAAGCGAACTCAACACCAATAGCTCCAGAACCAACGATTACCATTGATTTAGGTTGCTTTTTTAATGTAAGTGCTTCTCTGTATCCAATTACTTTTTTACCATCCTGTGGTAAGTTTGGTAAAGACCTAGATCTTGCACCAGTTGCGATAATGATATTATCAGCAGAATATTCAGTTACTTTTCCGTCGGCATCAGTAACATCAACTTTCTTCCCTGGCTTAATTTTCCCAGTTCCAGCAAGTACATCAATCTTGTTTTTTTTCATCAAGAATTGAATTCCTTTGCTCATTCCATCAGCAACATTACGACTTCTCTTTACGATGTTGTCAAAGTTTGCTTCAGCTCCGTCTACCTTGATTCCGTAGTCTTCAGCATGTTGAATATATTCAAATACATTAGCACTCTTTAAAAGTGCTTTTGTAGGAATACATCCCCAGTTTAAACAGATACCTCCTAATTCCGAACGTTCTACAACTGCTGTTTTTAATCCAAGCTGTGAAGCTCTAATTGCAGTAACATAACCTCCAGGTCCACTTCCAATAACTATAACATCGTAACTCATTACTATTTCTTTTTGTGTGAAAAATCCAACGCGAATATACTAACTTTAAAGCAAATTATAGATACACTTAGTTTACCAATAAAATTATTTTTCAGTTATGGTTTATACTTTTTCATCAAAAAATAGAGGAAGCAAGTTTTTAGAGATTGAATTGCTTGTTGATAATGTTAAAGAAAACAATGTGTTATTGCAATTGCCTTCATGGCGACCAGGTAGATACGAGTTAGCTAATTTCGCGAAAAACATTCAGCATTTTGATGTTCAGTCTATGGATGGAAAGACTTTAGAATTTGTGAAAAAATCTAAAGATCAATGGGAAGTAACTACGAAAGGTGTTTCTGAATTTAAGGTTATTTATAACTATTATTCAAATGAACTTAATGCAGGTTCAACTTGGGTTGATGATCATCAGATTTATGTTAATCCTGTAAACTGTTGTTTGTATGTTGTTGGAAGAGAGAGCGAAACAATAAAGGTGTTTTTAAACGAAAAAAAGAATGAAAGGGTAGCTACAGGAATGAAAAAAGTTGAAGACCATTATGTGGTTGACCATTTTGATATGTTGGCAGATTCACCTTTTATCTTATCTGATAACATAAAGCAGAATTCATATACTGTTAATGGTGTGAGATTTAATATTTGGTTTCAAGGAGAGTGCAATCCTGATTGGGGAAAGCTCAAAAAAGATTTCAAAGCATTTACAAAAGTTCAACTTGCTGTAATGGGAGATTTTCCATTCGATGAGTACCATTTTATTTATCAAATTCTTCCACAGAAAGCATATCATGGTGTTGAGCATTTAACAAGTACTGTTATTTCTTATGGTCCTGGTTATTGTATTATGGAAGGACAAGATTATGAAGAGCTATTAGGTGTATCATCTCATGAATTATTTCATGCTTGGAATATCAAATCGATTCGACCTCAAGATATGTTTCCTTATGATTTTTCAAAAGAGAATTATTCAAAAATGGGATATTTAGCCGAAGGGGTAACTACTTATTATGGAGATTTATTCTTAAAAAGATCTGCCGTTTTTACGACAAGTCAATTTTTAAAGCAAATCAACAAAATTTTAGATAGGCACTTTTTCAACTATGGAGCTCAGAATTTGTCAGTTGCTGAGTCTTCTTTCGATACATGGCTTGACGGGTACGTAAGGGGTATTCCAAATAGGAAAGCATCTATTTACACTGAAGGTTCAATTTTGGCAATGGCTACGGATCTTCTAATTAGGGATGCATCAAATGGAGAGAAATCTTTAGATTCTGTTCTAAATAGGTTGTTTCAAAACTATGCTCAGAAGGGAAAAGGAGTTAAAGAGCTAGATTATAAAAAAGAGTTAGAAAAAGCTTCTGGTTGTTCATTTGATGAACTTTGGAATAACTATTACTATGGAACTGGAGATTATTTCGGTTTATTGAAAAATGTACTTCCTAAATTTGGTTTTGATTTAACTAAAACTAAAACCCCTAAAACTTTGGCTGCCAAGTTTGGATTATATACTGAACCAAATAGTAATAAGGTATTATTAATTGCCCCAGATTCATCAGGATATAAGAATGGATTTAATATAGGTGATGAAATCGTTTCGATTAACGATGTATTATTGGAAAAGAATAATTCAAATGAGTGGGCCAATTACTTCGAAGGCAGTTTGAAAATTTCAGTAAGAAAAGATGGCTTAATACGGACTGTTGTTCTAAAACCAAGTAAATCTACATTTTTTGATGTTGTGAGGATTGTAGAACTTCAAAAGGTTAAGAGTAAAGTGTTAAAGAGAAAAAACAATTGGTTAACTTTGAAAAAATAAAACGCTTTTGAAAAAGATTCTAATTATATCATATTTTTTCCCGCCTTGTAGTTTAACAGCATCTGAAAGAGTTTCATCTTGGGCTAAGTTTTTAAATAAATTCGGGTACTATCCTGTTGTGGTAACTAGAAAATGGGAAGAAAAACTAAAAACACTTAAGGATGTTTCGATTCCTACTTCACCAGGTGTAATTCATGAAAAAAATGATAATTTCGAGGTTTATTATATGCCTTATGCTGGGAACTTGAGAGATCGTATTTATAAAAAACATGGAGATTCTAAGTTTCGATTACTTAGACAGTCTTTAACTTTTATAGAATTGTTTTTCCAATATATTTTTAATTCCTTTATCCCTTACTCTAATTTATATACGCAAGCTGATAAACTGTGTAAGGAGGAGTCTTTTGATTGTATGATAGCAAGTGGAAACCCTTTTAACTTGTTTAAGTTTGGTTTTCTGATCAATAAAAAATATAAATTAAAATGGATTGCAGATTATAGAGATGGCTGGTCAACAAGTGAAATTAACGACGTTTCGAGCTCTATATTTAAAAGAATCATTCATAAACTTGATACTATATATGAAAGGAAATGGGTTTCTACGGCAAGTTATGTAACTGCTAGTTCTCAACCGATCGGTAAATCTATAGAGATGCTTACAGGTGTTAGAAGTACAGCATTATTTAATGGTATTTTATTTGAAGATTTTGATGATGTAAATATTTTAAACCCTCTAAAAGATTTTACAATAACTTATGTAGGAACACTATATGACGGTCAGAAAATAGAATTCTTTTGTAAGGCTTACAAAGAGTTTATTCAGAAGTATGAAATTAAAAACGCCAAATTATTATTTCCTGGGTTAGCTTTTTTTGGAGAACAAGAATCCCGAGTTCAGAAAGCACTTAGTGGATATGAGCAATTCTTTGAATGTTCTGAAAGAATTCCAAGAGAGGAGATTTTGGAATTAGAAAAGAAATCTCATTTACTTTTACATGTTGCTTGGCAAGGGTATAAAGGTATTATCGCAAGTAAAATATATGAATATATTGCGAGTGGAACTAAGATCATTGTTGCTCCTTCTGATGACGGTGCTATTCATCAAATTGTTGAGAACTCAGGTTGCGGAGTAATGATAAGCGATAATTCTAAATTAATAGAGTTTCTAAAAGTGGAGTACGATTTATTTTTAAGTAATAACACTCCAAAAAACAGAATAGATTCTGACGAAGTTCAGCAGTTCTCTAGAGAGAAACAAGTTGAAGGTTTAGTTCAAATAATTAATTCAATTTAAAAAGCTCTGTTTATTCCAATTACCCACCTGTAATTAATATACTCAGGATCAATATTCGGAACTCTATTTAAAAATAATGGAAAGTCAGCTCTTATCGTGAAAGGCTTTACAGCATTTAATCGATAGAACTTCTTAATTGTTAATGCTATTCCTAAACCAGCATCTGCTCTTGGGGCTTTAAACGTGAATTTATCCTCAGCATCATAAACATCTATTATACCTGCATCTGCAAAGGCATAGGTTCTAAATGTTAAGTGTCTTTTCCAAAATAATTTATTTAGTCCTAAATAGTTGTCAAATTCAATTTCCAAGTTAATTGAAGCTCCGTTCGTTCCTTTATAAGTTGCGTGTTGTGTAGTACCAATCTGTTCAGGTGCTAAGTATCCTGCATACCCTCTTAGGTTTAAACCTCCTCCAGCATGGAATGTATTTGTATTATCACCAATTGAAGTGTTGTCTTTACTGAAGATTCCTTCTGCTCTTGTGAACTTATTGTCTGAAATGCTTTCAGGGTTAGCTCCAGCTAAGAACAACATTGATTCAGGTGCCCAACTTTTACCAGCCCCCCAAAAGAAATAGACTCTAGTTTTAAGAATGAACTTTTTAACTCTAACATTAAGCTTGTTCTCTAGCGTTATATAATCATAATCATAATCACTAAAGAAGCCAGAACTTCTATATTTCAATTTAGTTGCACCTCTAGCTTTTCCTGCAGAATAGTTAGTTGAATAGCCAAAGTTTAACGTGTTGTTTGCTTGCCTTAAATTCCATTCGTCTTCGTAAAGAGCATATGTGAACTGACTCGATGGACTTCTAAATATTGATTTAACTCCAAACTTGAAAACGTGTTTATTGTTTTTTGATCGTTTAGCAAAATTAACATGGTATTTATGTACACCCGCAAGCTGACTTGCTAGTAAATCAACACTTAACTTTTTTGAGATATTTGGAAGAATTGTATTGTAGTTAAATCTATAAGAAATTTGATCAAAACCACCAATTCTAACAGTCGTATCATATGCACTTTGTCCTAAACCAGAGTTAAACCAAAATGATGCGTCTATTTTGTGTTTTTTATGAAGATAGCTACCTCTATATCTAGCTCCAACTTTTAGTCCATCATATCTGTTAAACCAAAGATCAGGTCTTGCTAAAATTTCATATTCACTTCTTCTTGCTGAATTGTTAAATTCAGGATAAAAACTAATTGAATATGGGAATGTCTTGCTATTGTTAAGCGGGTTAATATCTGCCAATCTTTTAGAAGGATCAATAGTTACATCCTTAATTCCATCGGCGATAACAACCTTAGCTTCATAAACAGGGTTTAATTTCCCCCATCCCCACCATTTAGGTAGTACTTCAGCATCAGTTTGTTTCACGAACCATGTGTTTGGAATATGGTATTTTATTTTCTCTCCTGTATAGGTTAATACTTCAAAATCAATAGGCATTTGCATTTCACCTTTACGTTCGAATCGAATCAAGAAAGTATCCTTGTCTAAATGTTTAACTCTTCCAACACTGTAGTCTATGACTTTAGATGTTTCCATCCATTGATCAAAGAACCAGTTTAAATCAGTCCCTACATGTTCAATTACTGATTTTCTAAAGTCGTTAGGGTAGGGGTGTGCAAATTTCCATTTTTCTACATAATGTTGCATTGACGATAAGAACAAACTATCACCTAAAACATATTGCAAGTTATATAACATCACTGCAGTTTTAGTATACACTTGTCCATAACCACCACCGTGTCTTATTGCTCCTCCAGAAAAGTCAGACGAATGTGTATTTAAAGATGGGTCCTCTCTTTCAACCGCTGCATTTAAATATCCTAAATAAGCTCTAATGTCAAGTGTTTTTAATCTGTGCTGATACTTGTTTAAGAAAGCGTTGTTAAAGTCTTTTTGATAAGGTTTATATATTTCACCATCAATCTTCATAAGTGACCAAGCTGTTAGAAACTGAGTGAAACCTTCATCCATCATTGCACGATAAGTTTCATTAGAACCGAGCATACCATAAAACCAGTTATGACCAATTTCGTGAGCGATAACACCTCTATAATGTGGTGATTTCCCTGAATTTAAAGTTAACATTGGATACTCCATTCCATCTTGAGCATCGGCTACAACCATTTTTGGATAAGCATACATTCCGAAATCTTCAGAGTAAACTTTAATTACTTCAGAAGCGAATTTTGCCGCAGTTTTCCATTTCGGGCAATGTCTTTCTTCAACTACAGAAATACATCTAACTCCATTCCATATCTTTTCATCCAATCTATAAGTAGGGTCAGCAGTAAATGCAAAGTCATGAACATTTTCTGCGTGGTATTTCCACACTTTTCTAATTCGTCTTTTTGTTGGGATTGATAAGGTGTCACCAGCTTTTCCAGTACCTCTATGGTAATAGTTTGAAATATGTAATTTCTTTTTTAAAGTATCTGGAAGTACATGAGCTTCATTTGTTAATGTACCAGTAGCTTCAACAACATAGTCATCAGGGAAATTTAATTCAACATCAAAAGTTCCGAAATCACCATAAAACTCTTTGTCTAAATGTTGTTCAGTAGTCCAACCAAATTTTCTGTCATAAACCGATATCCTTGGATACCAATGAACACCATTGAAATGAACGAATTTATTCTCAACATAATAAGCTTTCATTCTTCTCCTGTTGCTCCCATTCCCCCAGTAGGTTGTGAATTTGATAGCGAAATTTGCAGTTTCGTGAGGTAATATAGGATTGGTTAATTGTACCCTAAGAATTGTATTGTCATATATTAAAGAGTCAATTCCTTTATTGGTCTTTATAGAATCAACAGTAGTTCCTAATCCACTTTTTTCATATAAACCATACCATGGGTTTCTTCCGTTCTCTTTCAATAAATTATCATAATGAGAGTTTTCTTGAAAAGCATTTTGGTACAGATGAAAATAAACTTCAGTTAAAGTATCAGGAGAGTTATTCGTGTAATTTAATTCTAAATCTCCTTTGATTTGAAGCTTTTTTTCTTTGATTGCCGCCTTAATTTTATATTCAACATCTTGTTGCCAGTAATCAGCTGAAGGTTTTCTGTTTTTCCATTCCAATTTATTCTGGGCAACAGATGCAACAGAAATCAATAAAAAAAGTAGGCTAAATATTCTCATCTTAATAAATATCTTAGTTGTTTACTTTAAACCAAAAGTGAAGTACAATAACTGCCCAGATTCTAGTGAAAAGATAGTCTTCTCCGTTATTAAATCGCTTTAATAATCTTTCAACATATTCAAATTTAATAATTCCAGCACTTTCAATCGAAGATTTGGATAAGTTTTCTGTAATCAAATAGTTAAGATCTTCTTGAAGCCATTTTTGTAGTGGAATACTGAAGCCCCTTTTTGGACGATCAAAGATCTTTTCGGGAACATAATCATATAGTACTTGCTTCAGTAAATATTTCTGATTACCGCCCTTTATCTTAAGGTTTTCATCTAAGTTCAATGCAAACTCAACTATTCGGTGATCTAGAATTGGTACTCGAGTTTCTAAGGAATATTTCATAGAAGCAATATCAACCTTAGTTAAAAGGTCATCTCTCAAATAATAATTTAAATCAAAAATACTTTGTTCTTCTTTTGCAGAGAGCTTTCTATTAACAGGAATCTCTTCATCCATAAAACTTGGATAACTATTGGGTTGAACCATTAGATCCTTAATTTCTTTCTGCGTGAAATAATATTGTTCCTGAGAAAATATATGCGATTTTAATTGATGCTTTGGATAGCTAAACATATTAGAAGCACGCTTCATTCTATTGTTTCCAAGAGAAAGTCCTGCACTAATAAGTTTACGACCCATTTTAATAGCGGGTTTATTCAACCTATCTGCCCAGTTGTAAAATCCATAACCATGAAACAATTCATCACCTCCATCACCTGAAAGCGTCATGGTAACATGTTTTTTTGCAAGTTGGGAAACCATCATTGTTGGAATAGAAGAACTATCTCCGAATGGTTCATCATAGTAATTGATTATATCTTCAACTAGATCCTTCGCATCATTTTCAGATACCATGAATTCATGATGATTGGTCCCAACATGATCCGAAACTTGCTTAGCAAACTCGGTTTCGTTAAATTTTGGATTATCGAATCCTATAGTAAATGTATTTATCTTTTGAGGAGATACATCTTGAGCAATAGCGGTAACTATTGAGCTGTCAACACCGCCACTAAGAAATGTACCAAAGGGGACATCACATTTTAATCTGTACTCTATTGAAGAAGAAAGTAAAGATTTCAATTCTTTCTTAGCTTCTTTTTCATCAGAAAGTACAGTAGACGTAATTTTAGAGAAAGTATTCCAGTATTTATATGTTGATATTTTATTGTCTTTTATAACTCCAATATAGCCAGGAGGGAATTTAGAAATCTCATTATATATAGTCAATGGTTTAGGAATATACCCCAAGTGTAAAAAACTATTAATAGATTCTTGATTAAGAGAGAATCCACCAAGTTCTTTTTGAATTTCTTTTAAAGCTTTCAATTCTGATGAAAATGCAATTGTATGATCATTTTCGAAAAGATATAATGGTTTAATTCCCATTCTATCTCTCGCAATTATAGTTTCTTTTGTTTCTTGGTTATGAAAAGCAAGAGAAAACATTCCATTTAACTCTTCAATAAATTTTGCGCCTAATTTTTTTAATCCTTCAAAAATAACTTCTGTGTCAGAACTTGTCTTACAATTAAGCTTATACTTTACCTTTAATTCTTCAAAATTATATACCTCTCCATTATATACAAGTGTATAATGGTCATCCTTGAACGGTTGGTTGGCGTGTTCTGAAAGGTCTATTATTGAGAGTCTTACATGTCCAAGTGCTGTGTGGTTAGAAATGAATTGTCCCGAAGCATTTGGTCCTCGGTGGTTAATCTTAGTGTTCATTTTGGTGATGAGGTCACTATAAGGTCTTGCTTCTTTTGAGATTATTCCATTAATTCCACACATGGTGCAAATGTAATTAAATCTAATTTATTTAAGATTAATTGAGGTAATATGAAATTAGATTTTATTTTTACATAAAATTATCGAAATGAAGAAGGTCTTAGTAGTTGTTGGTACGCGTCCAAATTTAATTAAAATCACAAAATTTAAGGCTTGCTTTGATAAGCATCCTGATTTGGATTTAAAAATATTACATGCTGGTCAGCATTACGACTATCAAATGAGTGAGATCTTTTTTGAGCAATTAGGAATTCCAAAGCCTGATTGTATATTCAAATTAGAAGCTCCAACTGCAGTAGGGAAGATTGCTGAAATGATGGTTAAGTTTGAAGAGTTCGTAATGGATCTTCAGCCGGATCTAGTTCTAGTCCCTGGAGATGTTAACTCTTCAATGGCATGTGGCGTAGCTGCATCTCGTTTAGGTTTTAAAGTTGGTCATATCGAAAGTGGATTAAGAAGTTTCGATAGGACAATGCCTGAAGAAATTAACAGATTGATCATCGATGAGCTTTCAGATTTATTTTTTGTAACAGAACCTTCAGGAGTTAAAAACTTAGCAAATGAAAAGAAAGACAAAGGGAATGTTCATTTTGTAGGAAATACAATGATCGATTCTTTGGTTCAATTTCAACCCGTTTTCGAAAAGTCAGAAATACTAGATAAGTTGAATGTTAAATCAAAAGAATATTTTGTTTTCACTTTTCACCGTCCTGGTAATGTTGATGATTTAGAAAAATTAACAGAACTAGTTGAAGTGATAAAAGGAATTTCTAAGACAAACAAAGTAGTATTCCCAGTTCATCCAAGAACAAGAAAGAATTTAGCAGATAATGGATTGTTAGATTCATTACTAAATGACAATATAGTTATTACAGAACCTGTTGGTTACATAGATTTCATGAAACTAATAGGGAATTCTATAGGTGTTATAACTGATAGTGGGGGTATTCAGGAAGAAACTACATTTATGCAAGTTCCTTGTTTAACGATTCGTCCAAATACTGAGCGTCCAATTACAAATGAAATAGGAACAAACACTTTACTATCATTAGATCAGAAACTTATTCTTGAACATGTAAAGCAAATTTCTAATGGGACTTATAAAAAAGGTGAAATTCCTGAGAAGTGGGATGGTAACGCTACTGACAGGATTGTTGATGTAATTAAAGATTTTCTTAATTAGACTCGGCAATAAACTTATCGTTTGATTTTCCTTTTCTAATGCTTGCGTTTAATTCAAATCCTAACAACAATATAAAGGAATTGAGTTGGAAATAAAGCATTATAATTACAATAGTTCCAATGGAGCCGTATATAGCATTGTACCTACTGAAGTGTGTAATATAGAATGAGAATGCTATACTTGAAATTATAATCATTAACGTAGCTACACTTGATCCAGCTGAAAAGAAGGTCCAAGATTTTCGTTTAGCAGGGCCGAAATAATACAAGAAGCTTATGGCAAAATAGAATAAGGCAAAAACAATTATCCATCTAAAAGTATTAATGAGTATCCAGTTAACAGTACCGTTAATCCAACCTTTTTCTATTGCGAAATCCATAGAGAAGTGAGTTAAACTTGTAAGAATAACGGCTGTTAAAATTAAAGCTGTAAGAATTACGACTAATCCTAAAGCCATGAGACGTTGCTTCCACCAAACTTGTTTTTCTTTAAATAGATAAGTACTATTAAATTGAGTCATTAAATTTACGATACCATTACTAGCGAAGTACAAAGCTAAAATGATATTTAAAAACAATACCCCCTCCTGTTTCTCACTAAAAAAGCCCAAGGTTTCCATGACCTCTTCTTTTATTGCGGCAGGTAAGAAAGTTTTTATTTGCTCTAATAAGTTAACAAGGAAATCTTCTGGGAAAACAAATGGTATAAGTGAGAACATAAAAAGTATTGCGGGGAAAACAGCTAGAAAAAAGTTAAATGCTAAGCTTGATGCTTTAGTAGCTAGAGCTCCGTTTTTCAAAGTGTTTGTGAAATAGTATCCAACATAATATACAGGGACTGATCCTAAACCAGGTAAACTCCGCTTCTTTGTAACTGTAACTAATAGTTTTACAGTTGGATGATTTCTTATTTTATGTTCAATATTTTTTAACACTTAATTCAATTGATAAATTTCATTTAATTTATTCATTTCTATTTTTCTATTTCCAAACTCATAAACGTTATTAAATCCATTTTTAATTAAACTAGGGGGGTATGCTTCAATGGCTTTAATGATTTGGCGGGATAGAGAATTTGGAGAGTCTAAGTCTGCAATTAGAGCAACATTGTCGAATAATTCTTTATTGTAATTAAGGTTTCCCATTATTAGTGGTGTTTTTGCTACCATTGTTTCTAATGCTGAATTGGGAGTTCCGTCACTTTTAGGAACCATATATACAAGATCAGAAAGCTTGATTAATGCCCAAATTTTATTTTGGCTAAGGTCATCAAGAATGGAGTAATTGATATTATCTATTTTTTTTAAATCGGAAACGAATTTATCGTAATAAGAGTCTTGGAGTTGAGCTCCTCTAATAAAAACAAATGTTAATTCTTTTTTGAATTGAAGAGGCAACATATCTATTGCTTTTAATTGATAGCTCATGTTATATATCTCACCGATATATCTAATTGATAAAACTATTTTTTTATTAATTGGGATTTCGAAGTTGTATTTGGAGTGATGATTTTTGATTTTATCTATATCAACCCCTGTTTTTATAAGTTCAATTTTTGAATTCTTTAAATGATTATTTATGTATTCAATCTGTTTCTGACTTGTTGATGTAATAAAATCGGCTATAACAAATCCTTTTTTTATAAGGTAGAACAATATTGAATTTGTAAAGCTTTTTTTATCTTTTAACCCTTTGATCAGAATTAGGACATCAGAGCCTCTAGTGGTGATGATTTTTTTTAACTTACTTGGAATAAAATTCAACCAAATGGGCTGTGGAGATCCGAATAAACAATGAACTGTGTCTATGTTGTTTTTTTTGATAACTTTTCTTAATTGAAAAATTGAATTAATAGTTTTTAATGGGTTTGAGAGAGAAAAGTCATTGATGGGTGGTAATAGTATTATTTGATGATCCTTGAGTTCTTGCTCCTTACTTTGAGTTAGCCCCATGTATGTGTTTTTTTCAGAAATCAGAAAGGTTTTATAATTATTTTTTGTACTGAAAAAACTAATCCATTTTAAATCATGAATACTTTTGGGGTTACCAATGTATAAGATGTTTTCAGATGTCATAAAAAAGCTTTTAAACTTAAATCTAAACTTTTTATTTGATGAGTTAAAGCTCCCATCGAAATATAATCAACTCCAGTTTCTGCGTATTCTCTAATAGTCTCTTCTGTTATTCCTCCTGAAGCTTCAGTTTCAAATTCCCCATTAATTATATTAAGAGCTTTAGTTAATTCTTTTGGGGTGAAATTGTCTAACATTATTCTATTGAAACCACGATGCTTTAAGGCTTGATTTAGTTCCTCAAAGTTTCTTACTTCAATTTCTATTTTCAACGATTTGCATTGTGCTTTTAGATAATTATTTGTTTTTGATAATGCTTCAGAAATTCCACCAGCATAATCTATGTGGTTGTCTTTAAGCATTATCATATCATATAATGCAAATCGGTGATTATATCCGCCTCCAATTCTAACAGCTTCTTTTTCGAAAACTCTAAAGTTTGGTGTTGTTTTCCGAGTGTCTAAAAGTTTAGTTTTTGTTCCCTCAACTATTGAAACAACTTCCGCTGTTTTCGTTGCTATACCACTCATTCTTTGCATAATATTGAGTGCTAATCTTTCACAAGCTAAAATAGACTGTGATGAACCTTCTACTTCAAAGGCAATATCACCATACTTTATTTTATCACCATCCTTAAGGAATTGTTTGAATTTTAAGTTTTTATCGTAAAGAGAAAATACCATTTCGGCAATTTCAATTCCAGCTAAAACACCTTCATCTTTTACTATCAGTTTAGCTTTTCCGATAGCTTCTTTTGGAACACAAGCTAATGAAGAATGATCTCCGTCACCTACGTCTTCAGTAAACGCATCAGCAATAGCTTTAAGAATAAGGTTGTTTTTCATTGTAATTTATTTATTTAAAAGTGTAAATTTAAACATTTTATGAAAGTAAAGTTTATCGTTATCGGGAAAACAACCGATAAATACATAATACCAGGAATTGAAGAGTACAATAAACGTCTGAAAAGATATTGTGAGTATGAATACGTGGAGCTAAATGGAGTTAAACTAGGTAAGTCGGCTACCGGAGAAGAAACGAAAAGAAAAGAGGAAGATATTATTTTTGCTAAACTAGAGAAAAGTGATTTTTTAGTTTTATTAGATGAGCGGGGAGTAGAATATACATCTAATAAATTTGGCGATTTTATAAAGAAGCATCATATGATTGGCACTAAACGATTGGTTTTTTTAATTGGTGGAGCGTATGGATTTAGTGAAGCCGTTTATCAAAGAGCAAATTTTAAGTTGGCACTTTCACAAATGACTTTCACTCACCAAATGGTAAGGTTAATCTTTACAGAGCAATTATATCGAGCGTTCACAATTACAAAGGGGGAGAAGTACCATCATTAATTATTTAATAAATCATTATAGACTTTGAGGTATGAATCCCCTCCTTTTTCTAAGGAGAAATGTTTGTTCGCTGTATCGAAAAGATGTTTTTTAGTAATCGTCGTGATTGTATCAATCTTGTCAATTGCATTAATATACTCCTGATTATTAAATTGTTTTATTACTAATCCGCAGTTTTGTTGTTCTATTATTTTGTCGGTGTCACCTATGTTTGAATTACAAATGATAGGTATGCCCATTCCTAAAAGTTCAGCTTTTTTTGTTGGTGAACTTGCTCTTTTAGAATATGTAGGCATAATAAAAAATATAGATATGTCTGATAGTGCTAAGAGGTTTGGAAGCTCATTTCTTTCGGCACTTATAACGATAATGTCGTTTTTTTTAATTCCTTTATTTGCCGCTTTTTCAGTGATTAATGAAGGATTATCTTTTGATATAAATAGAAATTTAGTATTAGGTTTTGATTTTTTTAATTCATTAAAAAAATCAAGCATTTCGTTAAGTAAGTACCAAGTTCCTATTGATCCAAGGTATGAAATAACGAAATCATTATCTTTTAGGTTAAGTTGCTTTTTGAATGAGTTTTTACTCTGAATCTTAACCTTTTGGTAATTAAAAAGGTTAAGATCAGCACAACATGGAATTACCGTAATATTAACGGGGTTATTATTAATATGTTCCCATGAGTGTATTATTTCTTTTGCATTTTCAGTTAATGAAATTATATGATCTGCTTCTTGAATAAATTCTATTTCCTTTTTTTTAAAAAACTTATAAACTTGTTTAAATGGAGCTTTTTTTATGTTCCAAACTTTACCGTCAACTCTTTCGTCTGCCCAAAATCCACGCATGTCAAATACGAATTTGGTTCCGAATTTTCGTTTAAAATAGAGTCCTATGAAAGCTGGGATGTATGATCTGCAATGAATTATTTGAATGTTGTGAAGTTTATTAATTTTTAAAGTTTCTTTTTTAATTCGTTGTAAATTAATTATTGAGGATACTATAGGGATTGATCCACTATATCTAATTGGGTGCCAGGATATGTTATTATTAGAACATATTTCCGATATATTATTTTTGTATTTAGAGAAGTTCTGGCTTTTCTCACAACTTATCAAATGAAATTTATATCCGTTTTTAGAGAGGTGAGAAATATATGGAAGAACTTGGGATTGCCCAAGTGGATCGGTCATGCCATCATAAGAGATGAAAATAGCTTGTTTAAACTTTGTCATTAAATACGGGGTGAAATTCTATTGAATTATTATTTGTTGAGTTACTTCTTTTGAAACCTTTCCTTTATTGCTTTTATTCCAGATTTTAAATTTTTAAAACGTCCAGCAACTCCAGTAGTATTTACATAGATAGTATTATGTTCCTCGGAGGTTTCACTTTCGTTCCTGTTTTCAGTATAATAATAGGTTGCTATTGATTGCCTATTTACTCCTTCAGGAGTGTTTAATGGATGGGGATGTCCATGGAAAGAAATTTCGTTGGTTTCAAACATTGCCAACCGGTTAAAATTTGGAGATATTTTTTCTATCATGATTTTTTCATCCATGTCCCAAAGTTCTAAATACCCTTCATATTCATCTTTCCAGTCTTTATTCATATAGACGAGTGTATTTAGCATTCTATGGTTTTTAGTTATAGGGTGAAAATTGTAATCAACATGAACATCTAAAAAAGCTCCTTTTACCGACTGATGTAATCCTCCTCCAAATAGTTTCTCATCACTTATTAAATTTGGAATTCCAGTGATTTTTGTCAATAAGGTTAAGAATTCGAGAGAATTCAGTTCAGAGAAAACCTGATTAAAAATGGAGTTTTCTTCAAACTGAGTTTTTTGGAATTTATTTTTTTGATTAATATAAGTTGTATTGTTCCATTCTTTTGAATTTGGAAGAGGAAATGAACTGTAAATCAATTCAGCTTTTTCTTTAAAGAAAAAATCATCAAAATACAGATACTTAAAAGGTTTCTTGGAGTTCCATTGATTTTGAAATTCAGATAAATTATTTCTAATTAATTCAATATTTATATAATGAAACATAAGAATGTTTTTTTAGATATTTTATTTTGCATGTAAAGTTAAATTAATTGTATCGATTTTAAGTGGCGATACTTTACTTTTCACAATAAGGACATATTTAGTTTTGTTTATGGATTTATTCCGATACCTTTATAAGTCTTGAAATATTTGAGAATGAACAGACGATTCAGCTAGTCCATCGTAGAAAAAATAAGTATATTGTAATTACCTTCTATGGAAGTATTAACTTGGTTTGACATATTATATTCCTT
>CAWVWF010000030.1:0-24126 GCA_963933885.1 uncultured Flavobacteriales bacterium
ATTTTGGATGATCTTCACTTCTAAACATATCCGCTAAAGCACTTTTAGTAATTGTGAAATCAACCAATTTTAATACTTCAATAATATCCTCATCACGAAACTTATGAGCAACTCTTAACTTCTTTAAAATATCGTTATTACTTAACATATCTGATTGATTTTTAATTAATTATTAACACCTACTTTAATTATGTGTTTATCTACTTGTGGAGAGTGTATGAATTCTCTTTCTTGATCAACTATTTTAATCTCCTTGTCTAACAACAACTCCAATTCAATCTTTAATTGGTCATCAATAAAGAATACAAAACTCTCCATTGTTGTCCATACTAAAGGAATTTCATCTTTAAATTCTCCATAAAAATATGGTTCGTAAGGATGAAAAGAAGGATCTGTTGTAGCCTTTAAATAAAAGAGATCTGCAACCAATAATTTATCGATAACACTTTCAAGTGAATACTGATAAATTACTGTTGGACTTAACCAGTCTAAACCTTCATAGAAGTATGTATAAGAAAGCTGTCTAGGGATTCCATATTTCTTGATAACAGGATCAGACATAAGATTCCCGTTTGAAACAAACTTTAAATAACTTTCTGCGATATTTCCATCGAAGCTATCCGCCACACCCAATTCTTCTAAATCTTCAATTAACTTAATAGGATTATGAAATTCTACTATCTTGACTTTGTCTTCCAAACAGCTAACTATGGTCCTTATTGTATCCTCAATCTCTTTCGGAGAAGTACTCTTTGGATTCATATCTAATTTACACAACTGCCTATTATTTCCCATCTGTTAGTATCAGGCTGTAAAAGTCGTTATAATTTTTAATATCCTCATTGATTTCATTAAATAAAGGACATTAAAAATTGTTGAAATACTTAATAGGTTCTTAAGCAACCAAATTCACTGACTCAGCAACTTCTTTTATCTTATCAATAACCATATCCCAACCCTGTTTTATATGAGACATTCTTTCAGTTGAGTCATCAAATGTTTCATTAGTTATCGTTAAATGTGCTACTCCATTAATATCATGTAATGTATAAGAAACATTAATATAGTTTATAGGAATATCATCTAACACACTATTTGGATCAAACGTTGAATATGTTACTTGCTGACCAGGTGTAATAGAGATTACTTTTCCTTTTTGAAAAGCATTAACGCCATTAAACACACCTTCCCAAATAACATCACTCCCAACCTTCCAATCAGTTTCTACGGCACAATTAAACATATACTGTTTCGTGTACTCAGCTTTTGTTAAAATCGCCCAAAGCGTCTCAACGTTGCAGTTAATCTCAACTTGTTTCGTTGACTTCATAGTCTAGTTACTTTTAAATTCATTCCTCATTAACGAAACCTCTTTTTGAAGATTCAAAATCGTTTCGGTTAAGCTGTCTTTCGACAAATTTGGCTCAGGCAAGTCTGAACTGATGTAGTTAGTGAATTTCCAAATTTCCATTATTTCAGAAACAGGAACTTCATAAGGCTTATAAAGGGGATTTGTTGAACATAAAAGAAAACTCTTATTATCCTTCAATTGATTGTATAAGATTTTAAAAACAATACCATCATCCTTTGTTATAACAATATAAGGATGACCTTCTTTTATATAACTCCAATTCTGAATAAACTCTCCTGTTACAAAACTACCATCAGAGACTGGTGGCATTGAATCTCCAGAGATTGGAAAAGTACGGTATTTCTTATCCTTTGATAAAAATGGCAACTGAAAAGTTGGTAGAACTTTTATATAATCAGGGTCAGCGTGTCCTCTTGTATAACCCGCTTTCGCAGCCATTGGAACTAATTCTATATTCTCCTCATCAAACTGGTCTACAGTAGTTGCTAAGACACGTAATTTCTTACCACTTACATCTACATCAAATCCATTCTCCAGATTGGTTAACCTTAATTCAGAGAACTCTCTTAAATCTTCTTTTAAAAATATATCCAAAGGAATATCTAAAAAAGTAGAAATACGGGCCAATGTATCAAAATTAGGCTCTGCAGTTCCAACTTCATAGGCACTTAATGATGATCGTGTAAGTTCTAATGACTTAGCTAGATCCGCTTGTGACCTAGACTTACGCTTCCTTAACAGTTGTAAATTTGTTCCAAAAAAACTCATGACGGGATTTTTATCAGTTATTATGACTGATAATTTAGCAAAAAAGATTGTTAAAAAAAAATATTAATCGATTGAATTTGAAAAATCTATCAAAGCATCTGCAAAATTAGACCATGTATGCTCCTCTTTTTCAGACTTCAGCTTACCTTTCATTTGATCAACATTTTCTAAACCCAATTTAATTCCGATTGCGATATCGATTGGAGATGAAGATTTACAAACTACTCCTGTTTCTCCATCAATAACTTCATTGGGTAACTCCCCAACTGGTGTTACAATCATGGGTAATTGATAGAATTTTGCAATTGAAGCTATTCCACTTTGCGTAGCTGATCTATATGGTAAAATACATAAATCTGATGCTGAGAAGATTTGAGCAACTTCATCGTCTGGAATATATCGTATTTGCGTGATAACCTGATCTTCCGTAATTCCTTCTGATTTAATTAGATCACTATACGCTTTAAAATCACCATAACATTCACCTGTAACTAATACTACAGTGTCTTTCGGTAAATTCTTAATTGCGTTGATTAATAAATCAAGCCCCTTATACTTTCTAACAAACCCAAAGAACAGTAATACCTTCTTAGCTGGATCAATTCCGTATTTAAGCTTACTTTCTTCTTTACTTTTCAACTCACCAAATTGTGCATATAAAGGATGAGCACGTTGAAACAACTTTGCGTCTTCTTTTAAACTTAATAAATCTTGTTTTACTGTTTCACTTAAAACACCAAATCCATCTTGTTGTTTTAAATAAAAGTTAGTTAAAGCCTTGTCACCTTTTCTACCTTCATGTGGAATCACATTATGGAGAATAGATATATTCTTAACAGACTTTTTTAGTTGTTTAGTAACATAACCTAAGGAAGGTCCAAAAAATGGCATCCAAAAGGTTGTAATTAACACATCTGGTTCGTAAGCTTTAATGGCTTTTATCGTTCTTGGGAAAGTTAAAGGATTAACGCTACTTAATAAACGATCGCTTTCTATTCCCTGATTTACATCAGTTTCAGATACAAATTGAGTTTTACCTGGAAATAATAAATCGGGATATTGTGTTGAGAAATTAAACGCTTTCACATCGGCCTTTTCTTCTAACGCCTTGAATAGTTCAGTATTAAATTGAGCTATCCCCCCTCGAAAAGGAAAGAAAACAGATAAAAACGCTATTTTAAGTCGCTTTTCTCCCACCACTAAATACCGTCAGTATAAACATTTTCAATTTGGAATGATAATTTTCTAATTTTCTCAACCCAAACCTTATAATCTTTTATTTGAATTTCGATTTCTTTAACCTTCTTTTTATTGAAGGATATTCTATAAGGAGGAACAGCCTTATACATGAATTTTGTAAATCCACTTTTTGCTGCAATGTCTATTTCCGATTTTGTCGGTTTCTTAAAGCCTAAAGCGGGAAGTTCCTTTAAGTCAGATCTAATCTCACTATCAATAACCTCTTTATCAGAAAGATGCTGCCTTAACTGAGTGTAACACTTTAACCACCTATCAATCTCAATATAAACATGTTCTTCTTGTTTTGGACCACTCCAATAAGTAGAGTACGATTTTAAATCTCCAAATGCATTGTTGATTTTCTGTTGAAAAGCAACCAAGTAATTCACTTGAATTTTAATATACTCGATATCCTTTTCAATGGTTAATTTAGACATGAATTAAAAGTACAGATAAGCTTGGCTAATTTCTAAATACCTAGAATTACTTATTAGCATTTATAGTGTTAACAATTGGTTAACTATTTTTTCCTAGCGACTAATAAGCCATCTCTAATAGGCATTAATACGTTTTCAACGCGATTATCAGCTTCAATCAATTCCGCTAACTCAACGAGTACTTTTGTCTCCTTATCTTTAGGATCTATTGGCTGAGTAACTTTACCACTCCACAATACATTATCGGATATGATAAAACCACCTTGCTTTACATTAGGCAAAACCATATTGTAATAGTTCACATAATTCTCCTTGTCTGCATCAATAAACACTAAGTCCCATTGCTTATCAATTGTCGGAACAATATCTATTGCATTTCCAACATGCATTTTTATATTATCCTTAAGCCCTGCTTTCTCAAAGTATGAATTAGCAAAGTCTTGTAATTCTTCATTAATATCAATAGTATGTAATTCTCCTCCAGGTTTTAAACCTCTTGCTAAGCAAATTGCGCTATACCCAGTATATGTCCCAATTTCCAAAATATTTTGAGGTTGGATCATTTTTGCAAAAAAAGTAAGAATCTGTCCTTGAAGATGTCCTGACAACATTCTTGGCCTTAAGATCTTTTGAAAAGTCTCTCTATGTAACTGATATAGAACTTCATCTTCTTTCTGCGTATATTTCTCGCAATAGTCGTTAATATCCGTTGGTATAAAATCCATTCTATTTCGGGTTATAAGTTAAGCTAAACAAGTTATCAGGGTGAAGAATTTCATTTGCAACGTCTCGAAGTTGTTTAGCTTTTATGTTATTAAACTTCTCCAACACTTCCTCTATTGGATCAACTGTATCATGAAGCAACTTACTCTTACCAAGAGAAAGCATAACTCCAACTTTACTCTCCATACTCATTGCTATTTGTCCCACAATCTGTTGTTTGACTTTATGCAACTCATTAGTTCCTAGTTTTTTCGCACACAGTTTCTCGAGTTCTTTCCTTATTAAACCTTCTGTCTTTTCAATATTTTTAATATCAGTTCCATAATAGATACTGAATATTCCTGAATCAGAATATGGCGTATAATTACTTTCTATATTATAAGTTAAACCATGCTTCTCTCTAATTTCAAGATTTAATCGAGAGTTCATTGCAGGACCTCCCAATAAATTATTCAACATTAAAAATGCAGATCTATTTTTATGGTTACTTGCGTATGCTTGGTTTCCCAACATACAGTGTGCTTGATGTATATCTTTATTGAATGACTTTGACACTACCTTTCCTAAGGTTGGTTGTTTACGGTTTAAAGACTTTCCTTTCTTTTCAAATTCTCCAAAATACTTTGAGAGAATCTTTTGAAGTTTTTTCATACTGAAGTTCCCTACAGAACTTATAACCATACGTTCAGGTGTGTAATGATCACTAACGAAATTCACAACATCCGATCGCTTAAAACCTCTTACAGACTTTTTATTTCCTAAGATATCTCTTCCTAGGGCATGATCTCCGAAAACTAGATTATCAAACTCATCATAAATTAACTCAGACGGAGCATCTTTATAACTATTGATTTCATCAATAACAACCTCTTTTTCTTTTGTTAATTCTCCTTTAGGAAATGTAGAGTTAAAAGTAATATCAGCTAGCAACTCAGAGGCTCTTTTTAAATGATTATCAGTGAAAGAGGCATACAAACAAGTATCTTCTTTGGTTGTATAAGCATTGATTTCACCTCCAACAGCGTCTAACCTACTAAGAACATGTCTTGATTTACGCTTTTTAGTTCCTTTAAATATTACGTGTTCTAAAAAGTGAGCTAAACCAAATTCATGTTTTTCCTCATCTCTTGTTCCAACATGAATAAACACACCTAAATGTGCAATATTGGAAAAAGGATTTTCCTCATGAATTACTCTAATTCCATTAGGCAATATTACTTCTTCAATCATTTAATTTACTTTAACCCAGAACAAACCTTTATAACCTCTAAGAGAACCATCTTCATTATAAGTCTTTTCCATAGGACAAACATACTTCACAACCTTACTAAAAGCTCCAGTACTTTTATCATAGTAAAGGTCTTCTTTAAATTTTAAGTAGACAATCCCATCAAGATCTATTTTCTCTTCAAAAATAATTGTATCCATTTCATAAACCGAAAGTTCGATATATTCGGTATCAATATGATGAAATTGATATTTTAAGTCTTCAATAGAAAGAGGTATTAATGTATCCGGGAAGTACTCAAAAACTTCTTGCTTACCATTTCTAATTTTATCAAACCAATCAGCAATCATTTCTTTTCTGTTCTCAACATTCAACCAAGATGGTTCATATTCCTCAGCAGTTAAATCGCCTATCATTGCTTTACTTTCAATTGAGCCGATCAATTCACCTTTTTTTGAAACGTTATTATCACCTGAATCACAGCTGATAAACAAATAAGAAATCAATAATACTAATACCTGTTTCATCTTAATTTTTTTATTGGGTTAAAGTTAAATCTTTTTTCTCTTTGTTGCGTACTCAAAATAACCAATGAAGAACATTCAAAGCGAAATACTTTTAAAACAACTTAAGATCGTTAACGACAATTTGAAGTTAACCATCATGAGTAGTTTTGTTATGCTACTTGCAATTGCATATCAGTTTAATGAAGAATTTGATTTCGTTACAGTTATAATTTGGTTTTTTATTTCTGGCTTTGCCTTAATTTTTAGAATTTACCTTTTCCTTATTCAAAAAACTTTCCCGTTAAACAGAAATAATTTATCCTCTTGGCATAAATTAGTATTCGTTAACACAGCCTTATCTAGTATTGCATATGCTGTAGCAAGTGTTTCCACTTACTTTATGGTTAATGAACTTCACGTCATGTGTATGTATATCATTCTAGCAGGTGTTAGTGCAGGGGCAGTTACAGCTTATGGATCAGTTAAGAATTTATCGGATGTTTTCATATTCCCTCTTGTTATTCCACTTGTAATTATCAACTTAATTACTGGCGACGTCAATCACTACATACTCGCCTTTATACTTTCGTTATTTGTATATATAGTTTTATCAGCTTCAAAAAACTCTTATAGGACATTTCTTAATACGCTTGAACAAGGAATCACTATTCGAAACTTAACAGAAGAAAAAGTTAGAATGGAAGAAATGGCGAAGCTTAAAAGTGATTTTTTTGCTAGCATGTCTCATGAAATCCGAACTCCATTAAATGGAATTGTAGGATTGGTTGATTTATTACTCTTAAAAGAAGTTGAAGAAAAGGAAGAACACGATTATTTAGAAACTATAAAAAAGAGTTCCGACGATTTACTTAATGTTATTAATGATGTATTAGACTTAAGTAAAATTGAATCTGGAAAACTTGAATTACTACCAAAAAAGACAAATATTGCTAGTTTTGGGAATCGAATGATGCTTCTTTTTAGTCAGCAAGCAAAATCTAAAAACATTTCGCTTAAACTAAATCTTGATCAAGATTTACCTAATCTGGTTTATATAGATGAACACAGACTTAGTCAAGTGGTTACAAACATACTTTCTAATGCTATTAAATTCACAAATGAAGGTTCAGTAAGACTATCTATCAATGTATTAAAAAGAAGCAGACATGATGTGAAGCTTCAATTTAAAATTGAGGATACAGGTATTGGAATTGCGACGGATAAATTAAAACTGATTTTTAATAAATATGATCAAATTGCTAACGCAACCGACTATTTAATAACTCAAAAAGGTACAGGACTAGGTTTAAGTATCGCTAAAAAGATTGTTACTTTAATGGAAGGTAGAATCGGAGTTCATAGTACAGAAAAAGAAGGAAGTTCTTTTTGGTTTACAGTTGAATTACCTATAGCTGAAAAATCGACAGAAGTTAAAAAAACACTTACTAGTGAGAATGAAAACAAATTTAACTTAAATGTACTTTTGGTTGACGATAGAGTAATTAACCTTAAGGTTGCAACGCTTATGCTTAAAAACTTGGGATGTAAAGTTGATACAGCAACTAACGGTGAAATTGCTATTACTAAGTATGATAGAAATTCAGAAAAATATGATCTTATTATAATGGATATTCAAATGCCAATAATGGATGGTTTAACAGCAACAAATAAATTAAGAGAAAAATATCCAAACGACTTATCCCCTATATATGGTTTAAGTGCTCAAGTATCTGAAAATCTACACAAATCACCAGAAGAACTTGGTTTTGATTTCTATCTTACGAAACCACTGTCTTTAGAAACTTTAAAGAATAGTTTGAAGAGGTTGACGGATATCGGATAAAACAAATCACCAAATTCTTTCATTACATCAATTTTCAATAAGAATTGTTTTAAAGTGTTCTGGAAGATGGTTCTGATATGATAAAAACATACTTTAGATTTGTGATTACTAATTATGGATAAAAAGTTGAAAATTCACCAATCAAAAATTAATCAGTTTGTATTTAGAGAATTAGGTGCTCGAATCTGGATTTTAATTATTCCATTTCTTATCATATTAATTGCTTGCGCAAAGCTTCAGAAATATGTTGAACTTATAAATACATTAGCTGTTTTCATGTTTATAACTGGAATAATGTTCCTATTTAAAAGGGAATATTCAAAAACATTCTATTATCAACTTAAAGAGAACTCAATTGAGTTTAACTTTGATTTAAAAAAAGTGAATTTAGTTATGGAATTCATCATTTCATTTATGTTAGCAAGAAATAAATTACGTCATGGATCAATAGAAGGTGCCTTGATTAACTTTGATGAAATTGAATCAGTCAACATAAAATCAAAAGAAATAGTAATCATATCAAAACACAATAACATTCTAACAAACAATTCAAAAATCAGAGTTCCAAAAGAGATTGAAGATTATATCGAAATCAAATTAATTTTTGAAGAATTAAAGAACAAGCTCTAATAGAATGACAAATAAACCTAGATTAATACAAATCGAAAAAAGGAAACTCATTTACGATTCTACGGATGTCAATTTTTATGACACTCATTCAATCAATCTACAAGATGGAACATTGTTTCAATTTAATCATAGTGAATTGTCAAAATTGAATGATGAGAAAGGATCATTTTCTGAACAAGATTTTCAATTCATGATTAACGCTTGTACTAGTCTCCGTTTTTATTCCTTAATTCCAGAATTGGCTAAATACAAAAACGAAGAAGACCTAGGTGTGTATCTGAAAAAAGAAGAAGGGCATATTGTTTTAATCGCGTTAGGTGAAACTCAGCCGGGTAGATACAAGATATTTATTGAAGGTGTATTTAAGACAACCTGAATAACACTTTTTAAGCCTAGGGAATTACAATTCGTTTAATAGGATATGAAGATTAAAAGAAGACCCTCCCTTCTACCCTATAAATGTTTTAGAAAATCATACCTTTGCAACAAATCTATTTTATGCCATTTACTAAGCTCGGTTTATCAAGTCCTTTAACTCAAAACTTAATTGATTCGAAATACGATAAACCTTACCCTATTCAACAACAAGCTATTCCTGCTGTTATAAAAGGAAAAGATGTTTTGGGAATTGCTCAAACAGGATCTGGTAAAACAGCAGCTTACGTGTTACCTATACTTTCTATTTTAAGACCTCGAAAGGATGATAAGAATAGAGATGTAGATGCATTAATTCTCGTTCCTACTAGAGAACTTGCTGGACAAGTTGAGGAAGTATTTAAAGAATATAACTTCAGCTTAAGAACACCTTTAAATATAAATGCTGTTTTTGGAGGAGTTTCTATTAATCCACAAATGAAAGGTTTGTTTGGCGTTAATATATTGATTGCAACTCCAGGTAGATTATTAGAACTAGTTAGAGCTAACGCTTTAAGCTTATCTCAAGTTAAACATTTGGTTATTGATGAAGCCGATAAGATGTTAAATCTTGGGTTTAAAGAAGAAATGGATGAGATTATTAAGTTGTTGCCTAAAAAGAGACAGAACTTATTATTTTCAGCTACACTTTCTGAAAAAGTAAAAGAGATTAACCAATTGGTTTTAACGCAACCTATTGTTGTTAAGATAAAACCTCAGGAAGAAAACTTAGACCTTATTCAACAGGAAGCATATTTCATATCTGAAGAAAACAAAGGACCACTATTAAGATATATTATCAAAGAACAAAATATTCAACAAGTTTTAATCTTTACTTCTTCAAAATTTAAAGCGGATAATGTTGCTGCAAAACTGAGAAAGCATAATATACAAGCTACTGCTATCCACAGTAAAAAAAGCCAAGGAGCAAGAACATCAGCACTTAGGAAATTTAAAGAAGGTAGTTTAAGAGTATTGGTTGCAACAGATTTATTGGCCAGAGGAATTGACATCGCATTCCTTCCTTTTGTAATTAACTATGAACTACCTAGATCTCCAAAAGATTTTATACATAGAATTGGTAGAACTGGAAGAGCAGAAAATCCAGGGAAAGCGATAACTTTTGTTAATCCTGAAGAAGAACAACATTTCAAATTAATTCAAAAGAAAATGGGAAAAACAATTGAAGCTATTGATGGAGATAGATTAGAGTTGATCTAATGCCAATTGTTTCAAACTCTAAATATAATCCTCTTCTACTTTTATCAAACAAACACATAAACACTATCATCCCTTCTTTATTTAGAAAGGTTGATATTGAATATCAAAGAGAAAGATTACAAACTCCTGATAATGATTTTATTGATTTAGATTATTCTTCGAAAGGAAACAATAAAGTCGTTTTAGTTCTACATGGTTTAGAAGGAAGCTCTAAAAGTTCCAATGTAAAGGGGATTGTAAACATAAGTAATCTAAATAACTATGATGCTGTAGTCCTGAACTTCAGAGGCTGTAGTGGTGAACCTAATAAATTACTTAGTGCATATCATAGTGGGAAAACAGATGATATTGATTTAGTTATACGCCACCTTAGTAGCAAGTATAATTCAATATCAACAATAGGATTTAGTCTTGGAGGGAATGCATTATTAAAATACCTTGGAGAAGGACATCCTTCAGTTGAATTAATTAAAAAGGCCGTTGCTATTTCGGTCCCATGCGATTTAAAGTCTTCTGCTTTACAAATGGCTAAAACCTCCAATAGCGTTTATATGAAACGTTTTTTGAAAACACTTAAGCATAAAGTATTCAAAAAATGTAAAACGCATACTGATCATTCTATTGACTTGATGAAAATTAAAGGATCTAAAACTTTCGCTGATTTCGACAATGAATATACTGCACCAGTTCATGGATTTAAAAATGCAGAATTGTATTGGGAATTAAACAGCTGTAAGCCTTTCTTAAAAAAAATAACAACGCCTACTCTATTAATAAATGCATTGGATGACCCTTTTTTAACACCTGATTGCTTTCCTTTTGAAATCGCAAAGACTAGTAATAGTTTATTTTTAGAAACACCAAAGAAAGGTGGTCATATGGGATTCTTATCCAATACAGGGATCAATGGAATTTACTGGCATGAGAAACGTGCAATAGAATTTCTTACAAAAAAGTAATATCACTAAAAGTAGCTGCCTGACCAATCTTCTCTCCTGATTCATTTTCTACGTTCCAAATAATTACTTTTTTAATCATGAAGCGTTTACCTGTTGAAGAAATCCGGATACCTTCATAATCATCAAAATAACCATTCACTTCAGCTATTCGCAACATTTCTTGACGCTTCTCTCTTAAATCTAACTCAGCTGTTTTTCTTGATGGTGTTTTTGTGAAATTCTCCCAATCTAACTCCCAAAGATCTAAAGCTACTTTATTTCCGAAATTTAAAATTGGATTATCTGCTCCATTATGTGAAGCTACAATGAAACTAGAATTGTTAATAATTCTAAAATCAGTCTCCGCATCACCAGACCTTTCTATCAAATCTTTTTTCACAAACTTCTTGTACGAATCCAATAACTGCTTTACGTGGGCTGGCTTATCCATATTGCGAAACTAACAATATATTGTTTGAAGTAAACAAATATGCTTTCATTTTTTTCAATTCACTATTTGTATTTTGCACACTAACAATTACTTCTACACCGTTGCATTAAGCAGATATGAAAAATATTATTGCCCTTTTCATCCTTCTATTAAGTTTAAGCTCTTCTGCGAAGAAAGAAGAAATCAGCTTTTTATTCGAAGATAAAATAGACAGCTTAATTAGTTATTCCAGCGCAATTCAAACTGGCAACGATCTATCTAGACTTCTTGCAAATAAAAAATTCGAAGATGTATTGCGTCAGATCTTAAATGACCCAACAAGTATTCACTATAATTTCAGTAAAATAAAATGTCTTTCGATTATTGAATCACCTAGGAAAAAGAAAAAATTCAGAATTTATACTTGGGTGATGAAACTTGGAAATGATGATTACAATTATTTCGGTTTCACTCAATACCAGCGAAGTAGAAAAAAGAAACTCAAAAACTTTGTGTTTAAATTAAACAACAAATCAAAGGAAATCGGGAAAGATGAATTATCTAAATTAGATTCCAATAATTGGATTGGTTGTGTTTATTATCAAATTATTCCACCTGAAAAACGCAAAGACAAAACACACATTTTAATTGGTTGGGATGGAAACAACTGGAGATCTACTAAAAAAATCATAGAGACTTTTTCGTTTAATAATAAAGGAGAGATCACCTTTGGTAAGAAAATCATAAAATACAATATTGGTACTGACAAGCGTCCTAAATTGGTTTCTAAAGCTCGATTGATATTTGAATATAATGGCGAAGTGTCAATGACTGTAAGTTATAATACAAATCTAAAAAAGATAATCTTTGATCACCTTATGCCATCTGACCCTAAACTGGCTAACCTCTATTTCACATATGCTCCAGATTTCACATATGACGGATTAGAATATGAAAAAAGAAAATGGATTCATTCTAGTGATGTTGACGTTAGAAATCAAGAGACAATTGATCCAGTAAGATGGCGTCCAAAAGATGTTAAAGAAAGAACAAAAGATACTTTGATTCCACAAAAAAGTGAATAGATTTCAATTTCTTTCTATTATCTCGTAAATTCGCTAAAAACTTACATTCATGTATATCCATAATTTTAGCGCAGGTCCTTGTATATTACCAAAATCAGTAATGGCGAAAGCTGCAGAATCTGTTGTTAATTACAATAACACTGGTTTATCAATAATAGAAATGAGTCATCGAAGTAAAGACTTCGTGGCTGTTATGGATAAGGCAGTTTCATTAGTTAAAGAACTAATGAATGTTCCTGATAATTATGATGTTATTTTTTTACAGGGAGGAGCTAGTTCTCAGTTCTATATGACAGCATTAAACTTACTACCTCTTGATGGTAAAGGTGCTTATATCAATACAGGTACTTGGGCAGACAAAGCAATTAAGGAAGCTAAACTAGTAGGTGACATTGATGTTATTGCTAGCTCTAAGGATAAAAACTTCAACTACATCCCTAAAGGATTTGATATTCCTAAGGATGCAGACTACCTTCATTACACTACAAACAATACTATTTTCGGAACTCAGTTTAAGGAAATTCCAGAAACTAACATTCCTGTTATTGCAGACATGAGTAGTGACATATTAAGTAAAGCCGTAGATGTATCTAAATTTGATTTAATTTATGCGGGTGTACAGAAGAACATTGGACCATCAGGCGCTACTTTAGTTATAATTAAAAAAGGTATTCTTGGAAAATCAGGAAGAACTTTGAGTAGCATGATGGATTACCAAGTTCATATTGACAAGGAGTCTATGTTTAATACCCCTCCATGTTTTAGCATATATGTAAGTATGCTTACTATGGAGTGGCTTAAAGAACTTGGTGGTGTTGAAGCTATTGAAAAAATAAATATTGAAAAGGCTCAATTATTATATTCTGAAATTGATAGAAACCCTTTATTTGAAGGAGCAGCAAATGAAGAAGATCGTTCAACAATGAATCCTACATTTAAAATGGTGAATGACTCTTTAACTGAAGTATTTTTAAAGAAGGCTACTGAAGCTGGAATTAGCGGAATCAAAGGTCATCGCTCTGTAGGTGGCTTTAGAGCTTCTATGTATAATGCTCTTCCATTAAAAAGTGTTGAAGCTCTTGTTACTGTGATGAAAGACTTTGAGAAGACTAATGCTTAATCAATCCAACTAAAATTAAAAGAAGATCCAGGTTTAATTTGACAAAACTGATCTAGGTCTTCTTTTACTATAATTCCAATCCTTGGATAACCTCCAGTGCAAGGAGAATCAGCTAGTAATACTATTGGATTTCCAGATGAAGGAATTTGAATTGTCCCAGGAATTGTTCCTGAAGAGATAATATTCCCTGTAGAAGTACCTTGTAATTGAATATTATTAATTCTTGCCCCCATTCTATTGGTATCATGTGATATTTCACCAATGCTTTCTTCTAATATTTTAATATCAGATACGGGAAAATCAGAATACTCTGGACCTTTATGAATTTTGATAACTGGGCTTTTTTCAAATATCAATGTTGTTTCTTCTGAACTTAAAGCATTTGTACTTTTTATAACTTCAAGTACATCTCCTTTCCTTAAAGCTCTACCTTTAAAACCTCCAATTACTCCATAAACGTAGGTGCTTTTACTTCCCCAGGCCAGTGGAACATTTATTCTACCCTTAAAACAAATGTATCCATAAACTCCTAAACCATTACCTCCTTTAAATTTCAAGACATCATTTTCATTCACTTTGATTTTTTCGTTTAAAGCAATATCTCTATTATTTAGAGTAGGATTTAAATTCACTCCAGTAATAACAATTTCCTGAGTTCCTTTAAATTCTATTGATGGTCCAATAACACAAAATTCAATAGCTGCTTCAGTTGGTAAATTACCTAGAATAGAATTTCCAGATCGTAAAGATTGTTTATCCATAGCTCCTGAAAATGGAATTCCATAAGCCAATCCCTGAATTCTTCCAAGATCTTGGATTGTTGTATTTAGACCAGATTTTAAGATTTCAAACTTCATTATAATAATCTTCTTTCAGGAAATTTGCCAATTAAATCAGAATGCTCTGCTTTGGTAATTGAAGTAAACTTTACAATGTCCCCCATTTCTATAACAGCATTATTATCACCCCCAATTAAATTTAGTGGACAATTACCAATTAACTGCCAACCTCCAGGAGTTTCTAATGGATAAACACCAGTTTGATTATCTGCAATCCCAACTCCACCTTTTGGAATTTTTGTTCTAGGTGTAGATAATCTTGGCGTATGTAGTTCTTCATCCAATCCTCCTAAATAAAGGAAACCAGGTACAAAACCGATCATATATACTAAATACTCCGGTGCTGTATGTTTTGTAATCAATTCTTCTTGCGTTAAATCATTGTGCTGTAAAACAAACTCAGTATCAATACCAAAACAGCTATCATAACAAACTGGGAGAATAACTTCATAAGAAGGTAATTGAAGACTTTCCGATTGATTCAGAATTTCTTCAGCCAAATCAGAAACACCTTGAATACTTTGATTTTTCGGTTCATAATAAACCACTAAAGAATTATACGCTGGTGTTAAAGCTACAATACCCTGCTCAGGAAATCTTCTGAGACTTTCATATAAATATCTTACTTTTTGATGTACTTCAATTGAAATCTCATTTTCAAAAGAAATAAGAACTGCGTTGTTTCCGTATGATATAATATTAAATTCCAATTTGAATATTGTAATCTTTGACCGAATTTACAACAAATTCTAAGTTTTTCTCTGCTCCTTTATGATCTCCATGAAAACAAATTGAATCCACATCAATAATAATCTCTTTTCCTGAATAGCTTTTAATTGGTTCTTTACCAGATATTTTTAAAAATTGAGATAATATATCTTCTTTAGTTGATAATACTGACCCTTCTAAATTTCGACTTCTTAACGAACCATCTTCTTCATAAACTCTATCCGCAAAACCTTCTCTAATATATCCAACTCCTTTCTTCATAGCTAATTCTTCTGCTACGCAATTCGGAAGCCCCATTAGAAGAACCTCTGGCATTTCAAATTGTATTAGATTAACTAATACTTCAGCATAGGCTGGATCATTACATACCCTATGATAGAGCGCTCCATGAGGTTTAATATAAGAAACCTTAACTCCATAAACACCAGATATAGCGACTACACTCTTTATTTGTATAAGTAAATCTTCGTATAATTCATCCGACTCTACATCCATGGAAATTCGACCAAAATTTTCTTTATCATCAAAAGAAGGATGAGCCCCTATTCGAGTATTATATCGTTTCGCATACTCAATAACTTCTCTAATTGAAAGCAAATCTCCAGTGTGTCCCCCACAAGCAATGTTGCAGGATGAAACTAAAGGTATTATTTTAGCTTCATTATTAAATCCTTCTCCAGTATCTACGTTAATATCTATTAGCATAATGGTAAAGGTAATAAGCAATAATAAGTGATGAAGTATTTTGATTATAAAGTTTTGAAAGCTGTATTGTTTTTTCTGATTATAACTTCAGGAAGGTCAGCTTTTTGTCAAAAAGATTCAATAAATATTTGGAAACCATACTTATTATCCAATCACCCATTGGGAATTTTCACAAGTAGAATTAATCATAATTTTAATTCTCATGCATCATCTAAATATCAAGTCTCTTTCACTTTAAGTCGAGGAAATGTTTGGCTTCCCGAAGTTGTATCTAACCATTTAACAAAAAAAGCAGACCAAGACTTTTATTCTAAGATCCTTTGGCACGAACGAGAATCAACATTTAAACTAAACCCAGCGGAGAGTAAACAAGAAATTTTAATGGCTGATGGAATTTTTAGCAGTTATTATTTACAACTTAATGGACCACTTTCAAAAAAGGCTGACTTTAATTTTTCAATAAAAGCAAATCAAATTTCGGGAGGAAAAGTCCCCTTCTCATTATTAACTAGCGACCAGCTACTTGAATGGTTTCACACAAATATCGCAGGTGGAGAAGATCCTTTTGGTAGAAAGCTATATGACTTCAATCAAAATAAATTTTTCTACCAGGATAAAAATGGCGGAATAATTAATATAGAAGACGATCGCTTGCTTTTAACTGAAGTGTCTTTTGATGCATACTTCTATCCAGTCTTTTCCTATTTTGAAAAGCATAATATTAAAATCAACACAGGAATTCACACTGGTGGATCTATAATTAATAATAAAGTGAATTTTGATTTAGGTTTAATGAGTACACTTAGTAAAAAGATATACTCGAAAAAGAGGTTAACAATTCATACTGGATTTGCAGGAAGTGCGCTAACCCCAAATATTATTAAATCGAGCAAAGTATCGATCAATCAAAACAAGGTGTTATTCAGTCTTGAAAGTCAGTGGAATTTTGTTAGAAAAATTAAACCAACTAGAGATTTTATATTCGGAATCAATTATCATTTACAATCCGCCTTTCAACCCACTAGTGAACTTGACAATATAGTTTTAACTGGTAAACGAAATGTATCTCACTGGCATTACGCAGGAAGATCCTTACACTTAGGAAGTCAGGGATGGTCGTTTATATTCTCAATAAGAAACAAAGCATTTACCTACAGTACTTTCTTCAGAGAAGACTTTGTAGTTGATAATGCACCAGACTTCCAAGTGGGTTGGGGAATTGCTTATAAATTAAATTAAAGCCAACTTAAGCCCTTTAGATTCTAACCAATAATCTAATTGAACTTGCTCATCACCCTTCAACATAGCAATTGCCTTTTTGTATTCTTTTTGAAATAAAGTTTTATCGAAACTTACAGTTTCCAAGATGTATTTTGAGTATTCTAAAAATGATTGAAACATAACTTATATTATTTCTTCAAAAGTGCGGAAAAAGCTAGTCAAATAAAAACTGTTTAAGGAATTTTAAGAATTAACTATTTGATCCCTAAACTTCGCACTTGTTTTATGAAAAGTTTCCTTGAAGCTTCATCTATTTTAAACTCAATATCCAAATGAAGTTCACTATAAGAGACTGCCGAGAAAAACTTTTGTTTGTTGTAATAAGCTCTTTTAATTTGAGCAACGACTCTCACTAAATTTTCAATTTCTATGTCTGATAAAATCTGCACCCCTCTATTAAGACTAGATCTCGAAATCCAATCCATAGAAACACGCTGCTTTGTATAACCAATATCTGAACTGATAAAGGCTAAGAAATGATCGTTAACAACTCCAGGCTCAGGAGCAACAACACTCGTTTCGCCTAGCTGAACACTCACAGTAATACCAGGATAATTATCTCGATACAAATTCTTAGTTAACACAACTCCATTTGCTTCTTCGTTTGGAAAAGCTTTATGAACTAACACCCCCATCGCTACATCTTTTTGAGAAATTCCAAATAAAGACCGCTCATTAAAAGCACGATCATTCCAAAGACTCGCCCATACTTTCTTCAGTGCCTTATCTATCGGTTTTTTATCACTAAAAGGAATACCTGATTTTGAAGCATATAATCCAGCTCCATTGAATCCTTTAATATCTTCTGCATTGGTAGATGAACGAAATCTAACTTTAGTTTCACCTAATTCTGAAACTATTCTAGTATTAATTTCTTTTAATAAATTAATATTTACAGGGTGGTTTTTAATCTTATTTCTAATCCTTTTTAAGAGCAATCGCTTTTCTTGAATTGAACATCCATTTTTCACATTTAATAAAGCAGCTAAAACATCTTTAGCTCCACTAGATTTTAAATGCTCATTATAATAATAAAACGGTATAGCAAAAGCGCCTTCTGGAACAAAAGCTTTTCCATCAAAATCAATTTTGGATAATAACCCAAAATAAGAAGCTTTTGCTCCTATCTTACTAATCATCTTAACATTCATATCGTCTACGTTAGGTAGAACCATAAAATCAAGATCCTTTTTTATTTTCACTTTATCAAACCTATTACTTTTCTCATAATTAAATTCAGCGTCACCAATAGATCTAATTTCAAATGTATCTTGCTTAACAGTAAGCTCAATTTTTTTATTCGAATTAGCTTTTAAGACTTTGTTTCCCCAAGCATTCTTTAGACTCATTATTGGAATCCCTCGATTAATTCCGAGTAAAGTTATATGACTTAAAGGTCCTTGTAGATCTGTTGTAATAATCCCTGACACAACTGGTAAAACGTTAGGAGATCCATTCACAACCAAAATATCCATTGGATTAATATTCGAAATCATTACAGAATCTTTATCGCAGAAAACAAGTCTTCCAAATCCTTTCGTTTTATGTAAAGGCTGATATGTCTGATTTAAATACAAAGTTTGAACATCAACTGTATTTTTAACATCAGTAATCCTAGTATTCTTGTTGTTTTCTAATAGATAGAAATCATTATTGAAAAACACATGCCCCTTAATCTTATTGAATAAAAAAACTATTTGCTCTATACTGGATTCATTAGTCACTCCGAATTCCAAAACATATTTACCTAAATAACTATAGTAGTTTATATTAGCTAATAAGTAGCGCTGATTCTTATTTGTTGAATAATTAAATTTATTAAAATCACTACGACTTCCTATCCAGCTCAATTCCTTCTTACAGAAATCACCATGAAATAAGTATTGCTTCCCATTAACAAAGTATAGTTCTTTACTCTTTAAATCATAAACAACCTTAACTCCTTGAACATTTCCATATTTTAGAACCAATGGCTTGCTCATAAGTTTTTTAAATTGGTATAAAGATGAAATTTCATTACGAAAAGCTGGTTCACTTTCAATTGCTCCAACTGTAAAAAGCCCAACTAGAATCAATATTCCGAATAATTTAGATTTAAATTTTAACTCCATATCATATTGGATGAAAGTTGGTATTACTATTCACAAAAAATTAATTATTTTTAAAGAAATCAAAACTATAACAAATGAAAACTGCATTTGAACATTTATTACAAACACGTAAAAATATTCTAAAAATTTTAGAAGATAATAAAGGGAAAGAATATATTATCCCAGAAGGTTTTAATAATAGCTTATATTGGAATGTAGCTCATTGTATAGTAACACAACAATTACTTTGTTATAAGTTATCTGGAAATGATATGATTATTGATGACGAATTGATAGAATCATACAGAAAAGGTTCAAAACCAAGTTCTAAAGCACCCAATATTATTGAAGTTGGAAAAGTAAAAGACTTATTAATTACTTCGGTTGAGCAAATGGAAAAAGATTACAAAGAAGGACTTTTCATAGCTTACAATGTATACCCAACAAGTTATGGAATTACGTTAAGCTCTATTGATGAAGCAATTCTTTTTAACAACTCTCATGAAGCAATGCATTTAGGTTATATGTTAGCGATGTCTAAAAGACTTTAAACGTAACATTACATTGGGATTACTAGTTAGCTTAATTATAAAGTTAGTTACAAAATTAGCAGGATGAATATTGATTTAGAAGCGGAGAAAAAAGAGATCTTAAAAAGGTATAGAAAACTTCTTGTTGAGGCAAAAAGATCTCGAGATGATGTTGATAAAAAACAAATCAGAAAAGCATTTGATGTTGCGCTTGAAGCGCATAAAGAAATGCGAAGAAAATCTGGTGAACCTTATATTTATCACCCGATTGCAGTTGCTCAAATAGTTGCTGAGGAAATTGGTTTAGGTACTACATCCATTGTTGCTGCTTTATTACATGATACAGTTGAAGATACTGAGATTACGCTTGAAGACATCGACAATATGTTTGGTGCTAAGGTTTGCAGAATCATAGATGGTCTTACCAAAATCAGTGGTGTAATTGATCATTCAGATCCTAACTATTCAATTCAAGCTGAGAACTTTAGAAAGATGATGCTTTCTCTTTCTGATGATGTTAGAGTTATTCTAGTTAAGCTTGCTGATAGATTGCATAACATGCGTACAATGGAGTTTATGCCCCGCCATAAACAACTTAAGATTTCTTATGAGACTTTGTACATCTATGCTCCTCTTGCACACCGACTAGGTTTGAATGCTATAAAAACAGAATTGGAAAATTTAGCTTTTCAATATACAGAAACTGAACTTTACGATGAGATTACAACTAAATTAAAAAGTGAACAAAAGAAGTTAACTAGATTTATTAATAAGTTTAGTTTACCAATTATCAATTCACTAACAGATAAGGAGTTCGACTTTGAAATCTCAGGAAGACCAAAATCTCCTTATTCGATTGCTAGAAAAATGAAAACTAAAAACGTTCCCTTCGAGGAAGTTTATGATGTTTTCGCGATTAGGATTGTCTTAAATTCAGACATGAGCAATGAAAAGGTTGATTGTTGGAATACATACTCTACAGTTACAGATATGTACACACCACGACCTGATCGATTAAGAGATTGGATTTCCACACCTAAAACCAATGGATACGAATCATTACATACAACAGTAATGGGACCAGAAGGGAAATGGGTAGAAGTACAAATCAGAACAAAAAGAATGCATGAGATTGCTGAAAAAGGTTTGGCAGCTCATTGGAAATATAAAGCAAAAAACGATCCTGACGCGAGTAGTAAAGTTGATGAGTGGATTGATAAGATAAGAGGCTTGCTTGATAATCCAGGAAATGCAGCAATTGACTTTATCGATGATATTAAATTAAATCTTTTCTCAGATGAAATTTATGTATTTACACCTGCTGGAGAATTAAAAACTTTACCAAAAGGTTCTACTGCATTAGACTTTGCTTATGATATACATTCCACTATTGGAGATACTTGTATTGGTGCAAAAGTGAATCATAAATTGGTTCCTTTAAATTATACTATTCAAAGTGGCGAACAGTTAGAAATTTTGACTTCTGGTAAACAGAAACCTAAAGATGAATGGCTTAAACTAGTAACAACAGCGAAAGCAAAGCATGGAATTAAAAATGGGATTAAGCGTGATAGAAAACGTGTTGCTACTAATGGAAAAGAAAGATACAAAGCTATCATATCAGCCTTAGAGGTAGGTAAATACCCTAAGTTACTTGCGGAATTAGTTAGGTTCTTTGACGTACCTGATGTTAGTGAATTATATATAAGGATTGACCAAAAAACGATCGACAGATCTCACATAAAAAATTATTTAGATCAACGAACGGCGCATAAGAAAAAACCAGGAGAAGATGTAGATTCTTCAATTGGAATTACTGCTGAATCATTCAAGAAAGGAGATGTTTTAGTTTTAGGTGAAGATGCTGATAAAATAGACTACAGAATCTCTCCATGTTGTAATCCTATTCCTGGAGATGAAGTATTCGGTTTTGTAACTGTAGGTGACGGTGTTAAAATTCATAAAACGAATTGTCCGAATGCGATGCATTTACAAGCCAATTTCGCTTATAGAACTATCAAAGCTATATGGGAAGACAAATCTGCAAATGAGTTCCTAACGGGGGTTAGATTTACTGGGACAGATGACTTTGGTTTAGTAGCTAAAATTGTAAACATGATATCAGGAGAATCAAAACTTCATATCAAGTCTATTCAATTTGACACTGATCATAATGTGTTTGAAGGAAAAGTAATGTTGTACGTTAAAGACAATATTCAACTTCTTGATTTGCAGGATAAATTAAAAGAAATAGAAGGTGTACACGGAATCAAAAGAGTACACACGAATTAACATTTTAAATTTTTAATGATTTAAAGTGTTAGTTTATTAAATTTGTGTCATGAAAATTTTAATGGTATGCCTTGGTAATATATGTAGATCTCCTGTTGCGGAAGGTGTCATGAAAGCCAAAGCCGACGAATATGGGTTAGATATTTCTGTTGATAGTGCTGGAACAAGTGATTGGCATGATGGAGAAAAAGCTGATTCTAGATCTAGAAAAAATGCTATAGAAAACGGTGTTAACATATCTGACCAACGTTCTAGAGGGGTTGTCCTTTCCGATTTCGATGAGTTTGACATAGTGTACGCTATGGATGAATCCAACTATAACAATTTAGTTAACATGTCTCCAGAGCATCATCATCATAAAATTAAAATGATTTTGAATGAAGTTTACCCTGGAGAGAATATGAGTGTTCCTGATCCTTATTATGGGAATGATGGATTTCAATTGGTTTTCGACTTACTTAATGATGCCTGTACTACAATTGCAAAAAATATAAAATAATGGATAAAGGAATAGTATACTTAATACCTTGCCCAATTGGAGCAAATAATCCTGCTGATGTTCTTCCTGCAGATACTATTAAAATCATTCATGAATTGGATTATTTCATAGTAGAAAATGAAAAGACTTGTAGACAATTCATTCGTGCTGCAGGTCATCCTAAACAAATAAGAGAATTAAATTTCGAAGTATTAAATAAACATACACATCCTACTGATATCCTTGAATTCATTCAACCTTGTTTAGAAGGAAAATCAGTTGGAATTATTTCTGAATCTGGTTGCCCTGGAATTGCTGACCCAGGTGCTTTTGTAGCTAAAACTGCTCACCAAAAAGGAATTAAAGTTGTACCATTAATTGGTCCTTCCTCTATCCTACTCTCTTTGATGGCTAGTGGATTAAATGGACAATCATTCAGTTTTGTTGGTTATGTCCCAAAAGATCGTTCAGATCTAAAGAAAAGGCTTAATGAATTAGAAAGAATTAGTAGACAGTTTAACCAAACTCAAATATTCATAGAGACTCCATTTAGAAATAAACAACTAATTGAGAATTTAAAACAATACTGTTCGCCAAACACTGAGTTATGTATAGCAGCTAATATTAATCAAACGGATGAAATTATAGTGAGAAAACCAGTTAAGGAATGGAAAGCTGATGAACTAGATATCCATAAGGTTCCTGCAGTGTTTCTAATTCTTGCTCAATAATTAAGACGATCTATTTACTCGGAATTTATTTAGTGTAATCCCTTCAGTAATTTTAAGTTTCTAATCATAACCTTTCGTTAAGTTCTGAAGTAGTTCATCGTTTGTACTACCTCCTTTTAACTAAACGGAATATCTTTTTGTCCGGAATGATTAGTCCTATATTGAAGTTCCATAATTTAAAAATAAACCATTCGTTTATTAAAATGATAATCAATACTTAAGCTCGCAAAAAAAACATTTGTAAAGCTTCCACGACCAAAACTAAATCCAGAATAATATTCTGGTAAAATCATCAATTGTAAGGTTTATTTACCCAAATATTAGTTGAGTTAAAACGGATAATATTATATGCTTATCCCAAACTTTACCCGAAGTAGTTTATGATCGATTAGGTTTAGCCCCTTAACTACCCGATTCTCGCGCGTCATGTTCCGTAGGATACTGGAGTTGCAACAAAAAAGTGGACAATAAATTAAGCTGCTTTGTTTTTGTAAAAT
>CAWVWF010000031.1:0-22715 GCA_963933885.1 uncultured Flavobacteriales bacterium
TTAACCATTGCTTCGAAAGCTAATTCAACACCAGCTTTAACCATTGCAACCATTACAACACCATTGTCATAAAATTCTTGCTCAGTAATTTCAACATCTCCTGCTGGAGTTTTTTCGAAATTAGTTTCACCTGTAGCAGCTCTCCAACCTAAAAGGTTAACATCATCGTTAGCCCAGTCAGCCATCATAGTACTTGAGAAAACTCCAGTAAAGATGTCATCCATGTGCTTATCAAATAATGGCTTCATGATATCTTTTAACTCTTCAGCTAAATCAAAAGCTTTGATTTTTGCTGGGTTAGATAATCTATCCATCATGTTAGTGATACCTCCTTGCTTTAATCCTTCTGTGATAGCTTCCCATCCATACTGAATTAATTTTGAAGCATAACCAGCGTCAATTCCACCAGCTACCATTTTGTCGAAACATAAAATAGATCCAGTTTGTAACAAACCACATAAGATAGTTTGCTCACCCATTAAATCTGATTTTACCTCAGCAACGAAAGATGATTTTAAACAACCAGCTCTGTGACCTCCTGTTCCAACTGCATAAGCTTTAGCGTAAGCCCAACCTTTGCTTTCTGGATCATTCTCTGGGTGAACCGCCAATAATGTTGGTACACCAAAACCTCTTTTATATTCTTCACGAACTTCTGAACCTGGACACTTAGGTGCTACCATGATTACAGTAAGATCTTCTCTAATTTGCATTCCTTCTTCAACGATGTTGAAACCGTGAGAATATGCTAAACATGATCCTTTTTTCATCAAAGGCATGATCTTAGTAACTACTGCTGTATGTTGTTTATCAGGCGTAAGGTTGATAACTAAATCTGCAGTTGGTACTAACTCTTCGTGAGTTCCAACAACGAAATTGTTTTCTGACGCATTTAAAAATGATTGTCTTTTTGATTCGATAGCTGCTGCTCTTAATGCATAAGAAATATCTAATCCGCTATCTCTCATGTTTAAACCTTGGTTTAAACCTTGAGCTCCACATCCAATAATAACGATTTTCTTTCCTTTAAGTGCGTCTATACCATCTGTAAATTCAGTACCATCCATGAATTCACATTGTCCCATCTGCTCTAATTTTTGAGCGTGAGATAAAGTATTAAAATAATTAGCCATAACTACTTGATTTTTATTGCTTATTTGCGGTGGCAAAGGTCAGCAATTTCTCAGACAATATAAAGTTTATTGGTAAATAATTTAGTTGATCAAAGAAACTAAGGGTGAAGAGATTGAATAATAAGGCTGACTTCCATTTGTAGGTTCTTAACGAACAACTAGTTTTTGTGATGAAGTACCTAAATAATTTGTAATACTAACAATGTAAATCCCTGTATCAATTATAGTTAAATCTAAAATAGAATAATTTGTAATTGATCGAGTTATCACATGATGCCCATTTAAACTATATATATTCATCGTGTTAGTTCCTTCTCGTAAATCTGAGATACTAAATTGATTAACTGCAGGGTTTGGATACATTACAAACTTATCTTTTTTGATCCCCCTATCTACTAGTTTCACAGCAGAATAAAAAGTCTTGTCATCAAAACATACTTGCTTCAGCCTGTAGTAGGTAATGTTGCTTGTTGTGTACTCATCAATAAATTGATAATATGTAAGTGCGTCAGTGTTTCCGAGTCCTTTAATTTTCCCGATATTTTGATAAAGAAAACCATCTTTAGAAGCTTGGATTAAAAAGTAATCATTTTGAATTTCAGAATTTGTCTGCCAATTAATCACAACATTCCCCCCATTATTCTCAACATTAAAATATGTAATTATATTGTTATCGGCATAGCATGTTCCAGAAATTAATGTTGAATCCCATGCGCCTATTGAATTAGAATTATTCAATATATTCTCCCCAGATCCTTCAGTGGAAAATTGAGCTTTAGTAAAAAAACCTAAAAAAAGTATTATTACACATATAAGATCCTTCTTCATCATCCTATATAATTTAACGGAAGAATGGACAAATAGACTTTAGAAATGGATGAATTCAATTGTCTTGACGATAAAATGTAGAATTTAATATTTCAAGTGTATAAGGAAGCCTATCGTATTAAAACAATTGAAAGTACATTATTTAAACATGTTGTTTAACACACTGTAAAGCTTAGGATGTTTCTTCTTCATGAGTTCTGGACGTTCAAAGAAATATTCTGAAACTACAGCGAAGAATTCTGCTTGATTGGTAAGCGCGTAATTATTAATTTTCGCCTTACGCTGTGAGATTTCTTTAGACTTTATTCTTATCAACTCTAACCATGGACCAATATCGGTGTGGTGCATTAAAACCCTAGGCACACCATCAATAACTCCATCTTGTTTATCAATAATATGCATAAACTCATGAACTCCAGTATTGATCTTATCTGTATTATTAGCGAACCCTCCATATAGGGCTTTTCGAACTAAAACCATTCTTCCTTCCATTGGACCACTACCTACAAAGCCACCAATAAAACCTTGCTGGCCTTCTTTCTTTAGATAATCATCACGAATAATTACTTCATTGATAAAACTATATCTCCAATCAGGAAAGTGAAATACAGGAATTATAGCACTAGCACCTACTAGCAATTTATCTTCTGTAGTTACTTTGGAACCTCCAAAACCAACGACTCTTGTTTTGTTAAGGAAATAGATTAATCTTAAACCGAACTTATATTTATCTACATCATTTAGTCTGTTATAGAACTCAACATGTTCGATTAAGAAATCGATCCATTCTTGTTCCATTTCGCCTTTGTGGAAATGTTTCTTTTGAATGCTATTTTGAATAAATAGCCAAAGTGTTAGGAGCACAATAATTCCAACAAAATACCCCATAAATAATAAATCGATTTTATTTTATCCTAATACGTTAGTTGGCTTTTTATCTTCATCGATTACTACTAGAGTAAAAACTCCTCGAACAGCTTTACTTCTTTCATCAGATAACATTTGCTCAACAAAAAGTTCAACCTCAACTTTTAGAGATGTGTTACCTACTTCTATCACTTTACCAATAACCTCTACCATTGTTCCCGCCGGAAGAGACTGTGTGAAATCTACTTTTTCACAACTAACAGTTACAATATCTTTTCTACAAAAACGAGTAGCAGTAATAAAAGCAATTTCATCCATTATCCTCATAACTTCCCCACCATGCATTGTATTATGGTGATTGGTTAACTCTGGAAATACTGCTTTAAAATAATGAGTTGTTGATTTTTCTACGCGTTCTTCAAAAGTCATATAAATACGAATTAAATAAAGTATTGGAATAAATCCGGATCCTCATTGATTACAGTATAGTTAATACCATATTCAACCATACGATCTAATAAACCTTGGAAATCTTCTTTATATGTAAGCTCTACTCCTACTAGTGCAGGACCTGCTTCACGAGCATTTTTCTTAACATATTCGAAACGGGTAATATCATCGTTAGGACCTAATACCTCACTTACAAATTCCTTTAATGCACCTGGACGTTGAGGAAATCTTACGATGAAGAAGTGTTTTAACCCTTCATACATTAAAGACCTTTCTTTAATCTCTTGCATTCTATCTATATCGTTATTACTTCCCGATACAACACAAACTACTTTTTTACCTTTGATCTTATCTTTTATAAAATCAAGTGATGCAACAGTTAATGCTCCTGCAGGCTCAACAACAATTGCTTCTTCATTATACAATTGAAGAATAGTAGAACAAACTTTTCCTTCTGGTACTAAAATAACATCATCAATGATGTTTTTTATTACTTCGAAAGTATTGTATCCTATTCTTTGAACTGCAGCGCCATCAACAAACTTGTCGATAGACTCTAACTCTATTACTTTCCCCGCTTCAAGTGATTTCTTTAAAGAAGGTGCTCCAGCAGGTTCAACAGCGATTAATTTTGTTGCTTCACTTTTCGCTTTAAAATACGAACCAGTTCCACTTGCAATTCCACCACCACCAACTGGTAACACCAAATAATCTATATCACTTAAGTCTTCTAGAATTTCTTTTCCAATTGTTCCTTGTCCTTCGATAACTTTAACGTCATCGAAAGGATGAATGAAAGTTAAACTTTCTTCATTACAAGCTATCATTGCACTCTTATAACTATCATCATAAGTATCTCCAGTAAGTATAACTTCAACTTTATCCTTACCGAAAAACTTTACTTTTTTAACTTTTTGTTTTGGTGTTGTAGAAGGCATATATACCTTTCCCTTTATACCAAGAAGATTACATGAATATGCAAATCCTTGAGCATGATTCCCTGCACTTGCACAGATTACACCTTTATCTAATACGGATTGATCTAATGAACAAATCTTATTGTAAGCTCCTCTTATTTTATAAGATCTTACAATTTGTAAATCTTCTCGTTTCAAATAAATTTCAGCACCATACTTATCGCTAAGTGCTAAGTTTTTCTGAAGTGGAGTTCTTAAAGCTACCCCTTTTAAATTTTGAGCTGCTTTGTCAATTTGTGCTATATCAATTTTTAAAGACATCCGTTATTTATAAATTCTCAGCTATTTTTTTAGCTAAACTATTAAACTCTTCTTGTGTGAATTTCGCTCTCTCTTTTGTGAAATCTAAATCACTTAATGAATTGATCGGAACCAAATGAACATGAGCATGAGGTACTTCTAATCCAATAACTGCAACACCAATTCTAGTACAAGTAACAGATTTCTTGATGGCTGCCGATACTTTCTTTGCTAAAGCATTTACTTCTTCAAATAAATCATCTTCAAGATCGTAGTAGTTATCTACTTCTTTCTTTGGAATAACTAAAGCATGACCAGCTGTAAGTGGCAATACATCTAAAAAAGCTAAACAGTTTTCTGTTTCAGCAATCTTATAACATGGAATTTCTCCATTAACTATTTTAGTAAATATAGATGCCATTTTATCTAGAGATATTGATAACTTCTAATTTCATTAATCCTGCAGGAACTTTAATCTCTGCAACATCACCTAAAACTTTTCCCAACAATCCTTTTCCAATTGGAGAAGAAATAGAAATCTTTTTTAATTTCAAATCTGCTTCTTCTTCAGAAACTAAAGTATATTCCATTTCCATTTTATTGGCTATGTTTTTCACTTTAACTTTTGATAAGATTAACACTTTAGAGTTATCAATTTTACTCTCATCAATAACTCTAGCATAAGCAACTAACTCCACCATTTGTGAAATTTTCATTTCCATCAATCCTTGAGCTTCCTTTGCAGCATCATATTCTGCATTCTCAGATAAATCACCTTTATCTCTAGCATCAGCTATTGACTGTGTTACTTTTTTTCGCTCTACAGTTTTTAAAATATGTAAGTCATTCTTTAACTTCTCTAATCCTTCTTTTGTAAAATAATGTACTTCTGCCATGCTTATTGTTTTTGAAGAAATAATAAAAGAACCTTAATCAAATTAAGATTCTTTCAGTATTCACTCGTTTTATATTTAATACAAATTTATAAAATTATTCTTGCCCCGAAAGTATGAATCCCTTCAAATGGGTTTGTATCTCGATAAGAATAGTTAAATCCGAATTGAGCTCCGTTTTTACCGTATGGTAATTGGAAACTAAAACCTCCTGCCGGACCCGTTATAGCACTTTGTCGAGTACCAATATCAAATATACCTTCTTCATACACAAATCCAAGGCGGATATTTAAATATGTTTTAAATTGGTAATCAATCCCCACTCTTGTTTGATCATTTAAATTCATTCTAGCTGAGTACGTAAATCCAGTTTGAAGTTTATGACTCTTACCAAAATCGAATCTATAACCTGCCGCTAAATTCATTAGTAATGGTAATGAGAATGAAGCAGCATCAACATCTCCAGATTGCGTTTGACCGTTTGGAAATTGTAATTGAAATTTCAACCCATCTCCTGAATACCCCATATTAGGTCCTGCATTTTTCATTGCAACACCAAAACTAATATTATCTTTTTCACCAGTTATATATTGAACTCCTGCGTCAAGAGCCATCCCTAAAGCACTAACATTATGGATAGATTCTGATATTACTTTTAAACTTATTCCTCCGTGAATTTGATTACTAAACTCTCTTCCATAAGTTAATGTCCCATTAATAAACTGTGGCTTATATGTTCCTATTCCTCCTTCGGGATTGGCTACTGTTGTTATATCAATATCTCCAAGGTTAAAAGACATTACTCCTAGAGACAAAACACTTTTCTTACTTATTCGTTGAGCAATTCCAAAAGTGTTAACATAGATTTGAGTTCCTTGCAACCAATTCGTTCTAGAGAAAATCAATTCAGTTTTCTCTGTTCCAGAAACACCTGCAGGATTCATGTAAGCAGCTTCCAAACCTTTATCATATGCAGCTCCACTTCCACCTACCGAAGAGGAATTGCTCCATGGATTAATTAGCAATTGTGTTGCTCCAGATTGACCACCTGATTGTGCAGTTACTTTTAAAGCAGAAACCAGTACAAGGCAAATTGTTATGTGAATAAACTTCCTCATTAATATGTTTCTAAATCAAGTACCTTTTGAACTCCAAACCATTTGATGATTTTCTCCCCGATTCCTGGTGATTTAACATGGAAAATGTAAAAACCAGAAGCAATACCTATACTTTGCTCATTTTTCATATCCCAAGTTAAGGATGTGATTGAGTCATCATCTTTCTTTAATGTCTTTACTAATGTCCCGTCCAATGTGAATACTTTAATTGTACATTCTTTCGGTAAATTTGTGATTTTAATCTTACTATCTAGTCTATTGCTTTCGTAGTTATTATAACCATAATATGGATTTGGAACTACATTAACCTTATCTAGGTTCTCTTTTGCTAATTCATTTTGATTAATCAAAGCACGAATCTTATCTGTATTAAATTCATAAACAGGTAAATCTCCATTTGTACTTTCATAGTGTTGGTTTACTCTTAGTTTTATTGTAACATCTGTTGCCATAAAATCATAAGCTTTATCAACTATTGGATATCCAAACACCCAAGTGATAGAGTGGTAAACTTGAACCTTCTTAATAACTGATGTACCAGTAATCCAACTCGCTATTTCTGCACCTTCATCATATGCTGGTAAAGTACTTGTTTTACGGAAAACATAAATTGAATGCCCACCACCAAAAATTGGAGTTACCGAATTGTCAAGTAAAGTTGATGTTGGATTCCATATCATATCATTTCCATTATCTCCTGCAAAGAAGCTATTTTCGGCAAACGCTACATTCAATCTTTCACCAGTTGTAACATCAATCGCATAACCGGGGAAGTATCCCATTCCTTGTGGTAAAGGGTTTCCATTCCAATCATTCGTTGTTTTATTTCTAAGTGATAGTTTATCAACTCCTCCTATTGCAAGTGGAGCCAATTCGAATACTGGACAAATACTCCATTTTGATTTATCTTCCGTAATCACAATATCTACTGAATTCAACTTATCTATTTCACTTCCATTCTGCTGATTGGGTTTACCCGCCGGTCCGTAATCATCATAAGAGGCATACCTAAACGGTGCTATTCTACCACCGAATACTTTTTCGAAAGCTTCAGCTGCAGCTCCTAGTTGAGCATCATCAGCACTTGTTAAATGATAATCTTCTTTACTTATTGCTGTAAACGCACTTGATGTATCTCTACCTGCTCGTATCCAATTTTGATATGATATTCCATCAATATCTTCAACTCCAGTTAACCATGGTTTTGTAGGATCTTTAAAAATAATTGAATCGCTAATCAGTCCAAAATTATCAGCCGTCAATTCTCCAACTCCTAATACATCTCGAACACTTACTGCTAGTCCCCACTTTGCAATATTTTTTTCATTCTTAAATTCAATTGTTCCTGAGGAATATACTGTATCCGTATAAGTAGTTTCTCCTTTCGGCATATATAGCAACATCCAATAAGCATCAGACAAGTCACCTATTGTTATAGAATCTAAAATCTCTAATCTAAAGTCACCTTCTGGTACACTTAAAGGATCAATTACTTTAACACCAACAGGAACTCCATAACCTTCATATGTTGGTTGATCAACCTTGTAATCAGGACTATTAAAAATTTCTTCAATGCTTTCTTCTGTTAAACTTACAAATCTACCTCCGTTTCCTTTTCCTGAAACTTGAGTTATTTCTGGAGATATTCCATACTGAGCTAAATAGTCTGTCCCATTATTTTCAACAGAAGGATCATGTGGTATCCCTGAATAAACTTTAATATTTCTACGTCCTGCTTTATATGGGAAATTTTGACCTCCGCCTGTTTGAGTATATTGTATGTAATTATTATAAGCATATGCAACAACCATATAATGGTATTCAATATGATTGATTAAACGATCATCTCCAGTAGCAAATAAATCTGTTGTTAATTGGATTGAATATTCAATTCCTGTATTATTTCCTTCTACTTTAATTTCTGGAACATTAAATCCAATTGCTTGATCAAAAACATGATTAACCAACTTTGAAGCTCCGTCTTCAATATCACTTTGCCAAACCAAACGAGCTTTAGAAACATCGGCTAATTCAGAACTTGAAATTGTACGATTTTTCAACTGGTATACTTGATAACCTTGAAACTTGTACAAGCTATCATAACTTTGTCCGAAAGGAGAAACTATCAATGGATCTACTTCTGTATATACTTCACCAAAATTATTACTTGATTCCGCGTTATCTAAAGATAAGATTAGAGCATTACTCATCTCCTGAATTCCCATATCAGGAGCATCTGGTCCATTTAAAATTTTAAAATCATTATCGAAAAGTGCTTGAGCCATATCATCGGCTACTTTTAAATTTTCAACAGCAGACCATGGTCCTTCTCCTTGATTAGCCGGTGCCCATACAACTCCAGACGTTACATAATTAACAGCTCCCGATCCAAGTGTAAAAGGACCTGCCGATTGGATAAACCTTCTATCATTTGGTGAGTTCCCAGCTGTAGTTTCATTCCAAACCGGAACAACAACACCGCCTGTTCCCCAGTAACTTTTATTATCTGAATCATCTGGAAACATATAATCACAATCTATATTGGAAGTTGTTCCTGAAGGTCCGTATCCGTTTCCACCATATTGCATTGTGGAACCATCTTTCCAAACTCCTTTTAAATAGTTATAGTAATCAGAAGCTGTATTTGGATCTCCTTGATCTCCCGCTCCAATATTATAATAAACAAATTTAGACATTGATATTAGCTCGTCCAATTCATCTACAGTTCCATCTTTATCGTTATCAACTCCATCACCATAATCGGCTTTTGGACCTTCAAAAAAGTCTATTCCAACAGCAGGTGGATCAAATCCATAACCAGTAATTCCTTCATCGTTAGCATCACCATTATAGCAATAACCCAATCCTCTTTCAACATCACAACCTACAAAGTCATCAATTGCATTTCCTAAATCAGTATCTACCCAAATCCCCATGTAACAATTTTCGATTGCAAACGATGATCTATTTATAATCTTATAGTTGTAAAAAGTCATGTTATTAACAGCATCATTCGTTGCAAAACCAAATGCTTGAGCGTGAATTTCAAGTCCTACTGCATTGGCTCCAGATTCTGTATGAATATTTCCTACATCATTGAAAACCCACCAAATAGTTTGATCTCCATTTAATTTACCGCCTTTGGCAAGATTATCCATATTTGGATCTCCTAAGTCATAAGCTGGATAATCTCCTTTTAAAGGATTGTATGTACCATTAGAATCCGCATCATAGAAAGGCGCTAAATAATAATCATGTCCTAAACCCTGATTACCGTGTGCAGGATAATCCATCATAAAAGCTGGTGGTGTTGGACTCTCTCCAGCTTTAAAAGCAGTTACATAATCCTCTACCTCTTGTCTGTTTAGTTTAAAGTGTTTGTCATAATCATCACAAACATCTGAATTTGTAGACACAGTATTCTTATCAATTGGTCCAGGCCAGAAATCGGATCCTGCACTACGGTGTGTTAAGGCAGCCATTTTTAAATTTCCAGTTTGATCAATCCCTCCAATCATGATAGATCCTGCATAAATCGAATGCTTATCTCCACCTTTAGGAATCTCATATTGAGCATCATTTAAATCCCACCACATATCACCACCATTAAGAATGGTCGTTCGAACATTATTAATATCTAAATCAATTCTTGAAGTTGGTGCTTTACATTTAGTAGATCTGAAATTAAAAGACGCTTTCGCCATTGCTTTCTTCTCAGCACTAATTTCAGCCATAGAAACTAGGCTGAAAATCATAAGCAATATGGTTAATACTCTTTTCATTCTAAAAATTTAAAGTTGCTCCTATTCGAATCATTCTTGGTAAAGCATAAAAGCTAGGATCAGCTATTTTCAATAAGTATAAGTCTTTGTATGATTCTGTATTTGTTTGCGTAGAAATATCTGATTGAGAAGATGCAGCATTTAAATATCCATCGTCTGTTGCATTACCAGTTGCGTCATATACATCAATAATATTCTGAGTGTTAAATAAGTTGGTTACAACAAAGTATATTTCCGAATGAAACTTGTCTTTAGCTTCCTTTTCAAATCCAAATACAAACTTCTTACTTAACCTCATATCTAAAGTATATATCCAAGGTAATGTGTTACCATTGATAGTCCCATCTAATACGGTTCTTTCAGCAGAGCTCACAGCACCTTCTTGAGTGAAGTTTTCCTGACCAGTATAAGGACGTCCTGAACTTAGTTTCGCAACGAAATTAACTCCAAATCCTCCTAGAATTTTTCTTCCTCTACCGTTCCAATCAGGTCCGATATATTTTTTACCAGGAAGGAATCTGTAATTCATTATCGCCTTAAAAGTATGTCGTTGATCAAAATTTAAAGGTACTAGTACCTTTAAATTTGGTAATCCTTGAGATGCTAAATCAAAACCAGAAGTAGCAGATGATCCAGTTCCTTCAGCATATTGCAATGTATAACCCGCGTTTAAACTTAAATTAGAATGAATTGGACGAAGATCATACTTTACAGAAAAACCTTTAACTGCTGCTCTATCAATATTTCCGTATGTTAAGTAATTAGAAGGATAAGCATAGGATACATTCATCAATTGAATCAAATCCTTCATTTCTCTATAATAAGTAGAAATTGTGATCGCACTTTTTTCGTTTAATGCTTGCTGAAATCCAACTTCATAATCGATTGTTTTCTGTGGTTTTAAATTAGAGTTTCTAATATATCCACCAACATTACTTTCCATAAATAAATAGTCTGTTGGTAAGAATCTACTCTCTCTAGCTCCTGGACGTTGAGTTAGTACATCATAGTGTGCGTAGAAAGAAGCCTTTTCTGAAAGATTAAATGTAAACGAGATTCGAGGCATTATTGAAATCTGTGCTTCGTAATCTTTAAAACTTGATGTTGGATTAAAGCTTGATGAAGTAATATCATCAGTAGCATTCTTTAAATAAGGTGTAATTCCTCCTGATACAGATCCTTGAGCAATTCCTGATGGATCTGTAATTTCTAATCCATTAGCATCAAACCATTTATCTTCTAATCTATATCCTAAAACATCTGGTTGAGCTGATTCAAAATCATTTACATAAACCACCGCATTTTCATCAATTGAGGATGGCACTGTATACTTTGTAGGATCTAAGTCCTTAGCTGTATAAGTTTCATATAATGAATAAGGATCTTTAAGTACTGGCTGATTTGCATCGTATCTATCGATTCTTACACCAATATTGAAAATAATGTCTTTAAACTCAAACTTGTCTTGAATATAAGCTGAAGAATATATTGGCTGAAATGGTGAAATATATCTTAATAACATTCCTTCAGCATCTTTTTGATTGAAAAAGGCATCCATATTTTTAGATCCTACTTTATTCCCTAAGTAATCATAACCGAAATTTGTTAATACACCATTTCCTTCTTGATACAATTCATCTGGTGTGAATAGATCTAATGAATAAGCCTCTGGACCATAAGCATCGCTATCAAAAAAGTCTGAATACCCTAAACCAAATTGATCTCTAACATTTTCGAAAAACCCTTTACCACTTCCATCATCTTGATATAGATATGAATAGTTCACTGTATCCAAAAATATTGCTCCAGAATAAACTAAATCTGGATTGGTTAAATCTAACTGCGCATTTTTCGAATTAGCTAGAAGCCTCATTCCTTTCCATAATTCAATTGGATTTAATGAATATTCACGCTTAATTCTTTGTTCATGCTCTAACCCAAAATTTACTTGATGATTTTTAAATAATTTCGCAGCTAAATTGATACTACCACGAAACTGTTCATTTTCTTTTATTTGATAAGAATCATATTGCCTACCTGTATTAAACCACAATCCATAAACGTTCTCCGGACGATCGCCGTTTAATAAGGCTCCACCACTTTGAACTTGCGTCCAGTTTTCATAGTTACCTTCACTTTGACCAGCATAAATATCATAATACTGTTCTGCATATTTTGAAGCGTTAGGATTACTTCCTGGTTCAATTAGTTCATACAATACAGTTTCTTCTCCTTTATAGTAATATGCATCGCCATTCGCTCCTCCTAATTGATATTCATATAATGGATTTCTTGTAGTTTTAAATTTCCCTACATGACCATATTTGAAGAAATCATCCTTGTGAGTATCGTCCCAAATTGTCTCCTTAGACCACATATAATCGGCTTGAACTTGATAATACAAATCACTTATCCATTTAATTGAATCCGTTTTAACCCTATGTTTAAATCGAACAAACGTGTTATACTGCATGTTTGTAACTTCAGGATTATTTGAAGGATTGAAAAGTGAATATTCATATACAAACTGATGTCGTTTACTATATGAACCATTTCCTCCAACTGTTAATGTGATATTATCAGTTGGTTGAAAATCAATCTTAGCATTTAGTTTAAAACTTTGTTCAGCAACATTTTGTCGTGCTTTAAATTTCTCAAAATCATCCGCAGTAAGGAATTCAGAATTTCTCATTGTTCCTGTTCCGTTTAAACCTGGTCTTAATGGATTATTTTCTAAATCAGTTAGTACATCTTCCTTAACCATATAAGCACCAATGGAAGAAGGTCTTGCATCATCTTGAAGTTTTGCTTCACCAGCAATAAAAAATCCTAGTGGTGATTTTTTTATGATTTCACCTTTATCATTTCTTTTGGCTGGTAATATTGGTCCTGATAAATTCCCTGTTATCAAGTTATATCCAAAACCGTCTAAATACTGAGATGAAACAGCTTCAACGCCTCCATAATAAACTGGACTGATTCCTTTTGTTGTTACAATAACAACTCCTCCAATATTATCACCGTACATTGCTGGTAAACCACCCGATATAATTTCTACCTGTTCGATAGCATTTTGAGGAATACTAATCGCCCCATTAATCTTCACCCCATCAACAATAAATTGTGTTCCTTCTTTTCTTTGTCCTCTAACATTTAGTTCGTTTTTTCCATCATCTTGCGTAACAACATCTACAGATGTTGCTGCAATTTGACTTATATCTCGAACAGCTAGGTTTTGAATTTCATCTGATGTAATTATCGTTGCTTGCTTATCCTTGTCTATTAAAGGTTTTCTATAGCTAATTATATCAACAACATCAATGGCTTGCTCAGATGAGATAAGCGGAAAATCAACCTTAACTTTTTGGTTTGTCCCTACAATTACATCATTCACTCTTTTGGCTTGATGCCCATTATCTTCAACAGAAACATCATACTTCCCAGGTTCTAATCCTACAAAGCTATATTTCCCATCAAGTTCAGAATAAGTTGCTAGAATTTGTTCTTTGTTCTTAAATAATGAAACATATACAGCAATTAAAGAATCTCCTTTTTCTTCGTAAACATAACCTGTAATCTCACCCGATTGAGCATAAACAGCCATCGAAAAAATAGTAAACAACAAAAAGGATATTCCTTTTTTATACATAGTTAGTTTAGTAGGAGGCTAAAAATAAACCTTTTATTCGCGTTTCCAAAATACATAAGCCTATTTAAATGCACTTGACATCTAGGATCGTTTCTTTCTTTTCGTCTTCCTTTTTTTTGATCTGAACATTCGATCCCACCAAGGCACTGGATTTTTTCCTTGTTTTCTTCTTTTCGCCTCTCTTTTAGATCGCTTAATTCTTTTTCTTGTTTCCTTAGTTTGACCAGCTCTATGCTTTTTTATCAACTCTTTTCTAAGCTGACCTTGATCTGTAGTTTTCTTATCATCAAGGTCTTTTCTTGCCTCTGTTTCTCTTTCATCCTGTCCATAAGTGGTTGTAGGTATTGAAAGTAGTAAAAGAAATAAACTAATAAGTTTAATTATTTTTTTGAATTGATCCACAGCGTTGAATTTTGCTTAAAGTTAAGAAAATAATTAAAGCCATATTGCAAAGAAATAAGTTTTCAATTCTTTAGTTTTACGTATATGCGAAAATTCCTTTTCTTGTTATCTAGCTGCCTAATTTTAATTAATTGTACAGACCAATACGAAGATATACCTGATGTAAATGTTGATGTATACATTAACACGCTTGATCCTAATTACCAACATCTCGCTGGATTAGGTGCTTGGGCGTACACAACTGGTGGTTCAAAAGGGATTATTGTTTTTCAATATGATTTAGGAAAGTTTGCTGCTTATGATAGACATTGTACTTACGATTCGAAAAATGCATGTAGTAAAATCAGTTCAGACGATAATAATATTTACGCTACAGATTCTTGCTGCGGTTCTAAATTTCAATTGTTAGATGGTGTACCAATTTCTGGACCTGCTAGTCTTCCACTTAAGAAATACAATACGAGTTTTGATGGAAACATAATTCACATCTGGAATTAACTTATTATTCTAAATTCCACATTATTCCCCAATCAAAAGGCGACCAGATTGCAGTTTTAACGTCAGCTTCTTTTAACGCCATACATGTCCAAACATTACAGGTTTTAAATAAATTATAAGATCCTTTGGCTTCATAAAAAGCATCCATATCGGTATACCCTTCAAAATCAATTTTTTGAAATTTCGTGTCTTTTAATTTGAAAGATGCCTCTATATATTTCAATAAATTGTTCAATTGATTTTTTGAAATTTTCACAGAAACCCAACTTGATTTCACTGTTTCGTAAGGGGTGACATGCATGGCCGTTTCTGATGGTAAAAACATGGCGTTTGCCGCAACAGTAAAAGTTAAATCATCCCATGTTGGAATATCGATATAAAACCCTTTATCTCCCCATCCAAAAGCAAGATAATTTGAGAATGATTGATTCAGTTTAGAATGAATACTATTATTTACATCGTATTGATTAATGATTACATCTGTATGAACTCCATTACTTTTTATGAAAATTTCGTGATTTTTTTTCTCCGTATTATTTTGAGGGCTAGTTGATACTTTTGAAAGTATGAAAGCAAATAAAATATAAAGAAAAATCAAGCCTATAAAGGAAAGTAGCGTTTTGTAAATTATTCTAATCGCTTTTTTCATAAAAGTTGACTTTCTTATTTCATCGCGAAAAATAAGTTTTCTATCGACAATTGTAACAAATTGAGGGTGTTAGCGTTTATAACTATGTACTTAAATAGATAATTATTTTTATTCCAAAAATTCCTGACAGATAACCTGGAAAAAATTTAAAAAAGAGCGGTCTGATTAACCTCTCTTTTTTTTTGTGCTTTATTTTAAATCTCCAGCTACTTCAATTGGTGTTTCAGAAACTTCTTCTTCCTTCCCTTGCTTAGGAAAAAACTCCGTTTGAAATACACTTCTTTGGAAAACTATGATCATCCCTACTCCAACTGAAATTGCAACATCTGCAAGATTGAAAATTGGTGCAAAAAAGCTAAACGGTCTCCATATAAATTCTATTCCACTTTCCAAACTTGCAAACCAAGGAATGTTTATCGTAAACAAATCAAGGTGTAACATATCGACAACTCTACCAGTCATAAATCCTTCGTAACCTGTTCCAAATGGAACTACCTCTGCTACTACCGGTAAATAATAAGAACTCTCACTGAAAATTAATCCGTAAAATAAACTATCAATAATATTCCCAAATGCTCCTGCGAAAATAAGAGAACAACTAATGATCAAACCAAGAGATACGTTTCTTTTAATCATTCCCCATAAGTAATAGAAAATTGCACTTACCGCGAATAACCTTAAGGAGGTTAAAATCATTTTGGCAACATGACTACTAACAAATGGGAATTCTAAACCGAATGCCATACCAGGATTCTCTACAAAATGAAATTGAAACCAATCTCCAATTACAGATTCTCTTTGTCCGTATTCGTAATTTAATTTGATATGTACCTTAAGCCATTGGTCTAAAACCAACGTTACTAAAATTACTATTCCTGCTATTATAAATCCTTTTTTCACGTATTTTAAATCAAAGTGAGAGACTTGGTTATACTCCTTCACAAATATAGTTTAAATAGATTCTTTTCAAACCGAAGCGTAAATAATTTTACAATTGATTAACAAAACGAAATAACGATTATAAAAGCAGTTCCATTTTAATATTGGCTCTTTCGTACATACCATCTTCCATCTCTATTTCTTTGAATCCAAACTTTTCATACAAATGGATCGCTGTTTTTAAAGAAGTATTAGAGTAGATTATTATTGATGTCAACGACTTTTCTTCAGCATAAGCTATACAGTTTTCAATGAGTAGTTTTCCAATCCCTAAACCTTGAGCTTTTTCAGTAACCGCCATCTTACCTATCTCAAATACAGTTTCATTTATCTTAACTAAAGCAGCAGTTCCTACAATTTCATCATTTAAGGTGGCGTAAAAAATAGAGCCACCCTTATCAATAATTTCTTCTGTTGGATTGGATAAAGCAATAGCATCTCCATTTTCAACCCTAAAATACTTTTCCAGCCACTCGTAATTTAATATTTTAATAGCCAGCTTATTCTCCTCTGTATATCCTATTATCTTAATTTCTTGTTTCATTTCAAAAGTATTGTCAAAAAAAAAGTCCCTTACTGCACGTAAGGGACTTCTTAATTAAATAGTATTTAGGAGAATACTAATATAAGATCTTAACTTCCACATGCTTCACAATCGTCTGGATTCTCGATTGAGCAAGCAAGTTCCTCTGCACTTTTTTCAATAGCTTTTGCATCAACAGTTTCACCTAAAGCTGTTTTATCAACTGTAAATTTAATTGCATCTGTAGCCGCTTTTGTTCTTAAGTAGTACATTCCTGTTTTTAATCCTTTCTTCCAAGCGTAGAAATGCATTGATGTTAATTTACCAAAGTTTGGTGAATCCATGAACACGTTCAACGATTGAGACTGATCGATATAAGCACCACGATCGGCAGCCATATCTAAAATATCTTTTTGTTTGATTTCCCAAACAGTTCTATAAAGTTCTTTGATGTTGTTTGGAACCTCAGGAAAGTCTTGAATTGATCCATTCGCTGCGATCAATCTGTTCTTCATGTTATCATCCCATAAACCTAGCTTTACTAGATCTCTAAGTAGATGCTTGTTGATTACAGCAAATTCTCCAGATAAAGTTCTTCTAGAATAAATGTTAGATGTATAAGGCTCGAAACATTCGTTGTTACCTAAGATCTGAGAAGTTGATGCTGTTGGCATTGGTGCTAGTAACAAAGAGTTTCTAATACCATACTTTGCAATTTCTTCCTTCAATGAAGCCCATTCCCATCTATCAGATGGAGTAACTCCCCACATATCGAACTGTAAGATTCCTTCTGAAGCAGGAGAACCTTTATAAGTTTGGTATGCACCTTCAGCCTGAGCTAAATCTTTAGAAGCAGTTAAACCTGCGAAGTACATTGTTTCGAAGATATCTTTATTCATTTGTTTCGCTTCGTCAGATGCAAAAGGGAAACGCATTAAAATAAAAGCATCAGCTAAACCTTGAACACCTAATCCTATTGGACGATGACGCATGTTAGAGTTTTTCGCTTCAGCTACTGGATAGTAGTTATTATCGATTATTTTGTTTAAGTTTTTAGTAACTGTGTAAGTAACTTCAAACAATTTATCAAAATCAAATTTACCATCCTTCGTTACGAATTTCGGTAATGCTAGAGATGCTAAGTTACATACAGCTACTTCATCCGGAGCAGTATATTCAACAATCTCAGTACATAAGTTAGAAGACTTGATTACTCCTAAGTTTTTCTGATTTGATTTTGAGTTACAAGCATCCTTATATAACATATATGGCGTACCTGTTTCTACTTGCGATTCAAGAATAGCAAACCAAAGCTCTTGAGCCTTAATTGTTTTCCTACCTTTTCCAGCATTTTCGTATTGAGTATATAAAGCAACGAACTCGTCACCATATACATCAGATAATCCTGGACATTCATTTGGACACATTAAAGTCCATTCCGCATCATCCTCAACTCTCTGCATGAACAAATCATTTGTCCATAAAGCCAAAAATAAATCTCTTGCTCTTTGTTCCTCTTTACCGTGATTTTTTCTAAGATCTAAGAAGTCGAAAATATCAGCATGCCAAGGCTCTAAGTATATTGCGAAAGAACCCTTACGTTTCCCTCCACCTTGATCAACATAACGTGCAGTATCGTTAAATACTCTCAACATTGGGATAATCCCGTTTGATTCTCCGTTTGTTCCTTTTATGTATGATCCAGTAGCTCTTACGTTGTGAATTGCTAAACCAATACCTCCAGCTGATTGAGAAATCTTAGCACATTGTTTTAATGTATCGTAAATCCCATCAATTGAATCATCCTTCATTGTTAATAAGAAACAAGAAGACATTTGTGGTTTTGGTGTACCTGCATTAAATAATGTTGGAGTAGCATGAGTAAACCATCTTTCCGACATTAAGTTATACGTGTCAATTGCTGCTTCAATGTCATCCTTATGGATTCCAACTGAAACTCTCATTAACATGTGCTGTGGACGTTCAACAATTTGTCCGTTTATTTTTAATAAATAAGAACGTTCTAAAGTTTTAAACCCAAAAAAGTCATATCCAAAATCTCTGTCATGTATTACAGACGAATCTAATACATCAGCATTTTTTTGAATAATATCATATACATCATCAGCAATTAGCTTTGCAGAAGTATTCGTTTTAGGATCTATGTAATTATATAGGTCGGTAATAGTTTCAGAGAAAGACTTTTTCGTATTTCTATGTAGGTTCGAAATAGAAATTCTAGATGCTAAATAACCATAATCAGGGTGTTTAGTTGACAATGATGCTGCAACTTCTGATGCTAAGTTATCTAACACTTGTGTAGTAACTCCATCATAAATCCCTTCGATAACTTTCATAGCTACTGCTACTGAGTCTACTAATGGATCTAAACCATAACACAATTTCCCAATACGTGCTGTGATTTTATCAAATTTAACAATCTCTTTTCTTCCGTCTCTCTTAATTACATACATACTGACAACAATGTTTTTTGGTTTAAAAATGGTCTAAGTGCAAGTCAAACCAGGGCATTCTTTATATTTTGAATTTAAAAATCTTCGTCGATTTTAAATACGTTATCCTCTTTTGCTGAAGTAACACCAGCTTTCTGATAATCACCAACTCTTTTTTCGAAGAAGTTAGTTTTCCCTTGTAATGAAATCAATTCCATGAAATCAAATGGGTTTTCAGATTTGTAAAACTTAGGTGATCCTAATTCCAATAATAATCTATCAGCACAGAACTCGATGTATTGACACATTAAATCAGCGTTCATTCCAATTAATTTTACTGGAAGTGCATCAGTAACAAATTCTTTTTCGATGTTAACTGCATCAACGATAATCTTAGTAACTACTTCAGGATCTAATTTATTAACGATATGCTTCGTATATAATAAACAAGCGAAGTCACAATGTAATCCTTCATCTCTTGAAATTAATTCGTTAGAGAATGATAAACCTGGCATTAAACCTCTTTTCTTCAACCAGAAGATAGAACAGAAAGAACCAGAGAAGAAAATACCTTCTACTGCTGCAAAAGCAATTAAACGCTCAGCGAAAGATCCATTATCGATCCATCTTAAAGCCCAATCAGCTTTTGTTTTAACACAGTCGATAGTATCCAATGCATTGAATAAATAATCTTTCTCTTTTTTATCTTTTATTAAAGTATCAATTAATAAAGAGTAAGTTTCAGAGTGAATGTTTTCCATCATGATTTGGAAACCATAAAAGAATTTAGCTTCAGTATACTGCACTTCAGCAACCATATTTTCAGCTAAGTTTTCATTTACAATTCCATCACTTGCTGCGAAAAATGCCAAAACGTGCTTAATGAAATGACGCTCATTATCATTTAACTTGTTTTGCCAATCTAAGATATCAGTACTTAGATCAATTTCCTCAGCTGTCCAGATAGAAGCTTCTTGTTTTTTGTACATGTCCCAGATATCATCATGTTGAATTGGGAATAATACAAACCTATTATTGTTTGGTTGTAATATTGGTTCTACCGCTACATCCTTGATTTCCATGTTCGCTGGAAGTATTTCGCTTAGATCAGCTTGTGTTTGTTCGTTTACTTTGTTTGTAGTCTCCTTCATACCGAATTGCTTATTTTGTTCTTTATTAGTGTGTTACCATAATTTCTTGATTTACATCTCGAAATTACATCTTCAACTTTATCTGTGCAGTATTAAATTGAAGACTTCAAAAATCTATTATTTTTCCCGTTAACGCAATGTTTAGATATTCACATTCGGGCCTAGTTGTTAACATTTTAAATAAAACATTGTATATTAACAATATACGGCTTTTTATTAAACTTTCAAATCAAACAAATAACCCTAACTAACTGCACTCAAAAATCAAAGAACGTTTTACAACGAATGTGTATAAATTAACATTCGCTCAAACTTGCATTTCCCCCTCTTAATTCTATTTTCAAACAGCTGAGTCTAGGAATAATTGGGATGAATAAGTTACGACGAAAGAAGACATTCGTTGGTGATTTCAACGTTTTGATTTGAACATTAAAACAGTAATAAAAAAACTTGACACGCATTTCTCTTAGCTATATCAAGGAAACTATTAAAATTCGTTTGAAAAATAAAATCATAGTAAAAAGTTTGGCACGGTGAAATTCCCTCAATTACAAAACTTCAGCTCCCATTTTTAGGATGAATTTCAATTAAATTGTTTTTTATTATTTGGAAACACCACAATTAAAAATTTGTTTTTTAATTAAACTAAGTTCACAACTACTTTTAATATTGAACCTGTATCTTTGCAATCTAAATTTACTGAGTGAAAAAGTTTTTCAAACGTGCTTTCAAATTAATATACTGGTTCTCAGGATCTATGATATTAATATCGGGTTTGATAACTATTGTCCCTCCTACCGATTTTGGAATTGCTCCTTTTATTGCATATTCCTTACCTGCTTGGATTCTCTTAAACCTTTCTTATTTAATCTTGGTTTTTTACAAGAAAAAATACTGGATGATATCTGGCGCATTCTTAATAATAGGTTTTTGGGGGTTGCATAATACATATGCAATTTTAGGCTCTAGTAATAAAGGAGATATTAGAGTAATGAGTTATAATGTTCGCTTATTTGATGTTTACAATTGGTTACAAAGAGATACTTGGGATGATTGGCAAGAACGTAAAGATGATGGAGCTATATTAGACAGTATTTATTCAACAATAAAAGAAGCCAATCCAGATGTAGTTTCATTTCAAGAATATTTCAATCAACCTTTTGGCACTTATAAAACTAAAAGACAGTTTAAAAGAAAACAAGGTTATAAGTATTACAACATATCCTATAGTTATAAAGAAAAAGGAAGTAATTATGGAATGGCTACTTTTTCGAAGTATCCTATTATTAACAAAAAATACATCAAGTTTAAAGAATCTCAAAATAATGGGATACTAATAAGTGATATCGTAAAAGATGAAGACACAATAAGGGTATTTAATGTTCATTTACAAAGCTTTAAGTTTGGTAAAAAGCAATACAAATATTTACAAAGTTTAAAAGATAGTACTTACGAGGCGATAGATATACCAGAAACGAAAGCATTAGTAACAAGACTTTATAATGGATTCAGTAAGAGGGCAACTCAAATAAAAACCGTAACTACTCAGATAGACAATAGCCCATACCCCGTAATAGTTTGCGGAGACCTAAATGAGATTCCGCTATCCTATGCATATGAGCAACTTTCATGTAAATTACAAGATTCTTTTCTTAAAGCAGGTTCAGGATTAGGTATTACACATACATCTGGATATCCATTTATGAGAATCGACTATATTTTCACTTCTCCTGTTTTTGAAACAGTAGGATACCAAACTATCAAAAGAAAATTAAGCGATCACTACCCAATTGTAGTCGACCTAAAGCTCCCTTAGTTATTTGATTAGCTGAATTCAACTCATAAATACAACTTCTGAGTTAAACAATAATTTCCCCATAACAAACATAGGATTTTCATTAGAACCACGTTCCCAAGAATGATATGGATGTGCAAAATAATAATCAATACCTAAAGTTTTTGCAACCTGTTGATGCCCTGGAAATTCTTTTCCATTGTCTACTATAATGGTATAGATATATGGTGTCCAGTATTCTAAAAGATCATTGATGGCACGAGTAACTGATTAGTTTCACCACGTTATGGATGAAAAGAGACTCATCTGATTATTCAGATGAGTCTCTTCGAGTGGAGTCGAGTATCGAAATTTCGAACCTAATTCCT
>CAWVWF010000032.1:0-22227 GCA_963933885.1 uncultured Flavobacteriales bacterium
ACTCTATGAGTATAATAAATGTAGATCTTGTTAATTTTTTGTCATGTACTTAGAACTTACACATAAAATATCCGTACAAAATCTCGTGCGGAATATTTACAAGCTATTATTCATTACTTTAATCAGTTTTTCTTTTTCACCAGGTGATAATCCTTTTGAATTGGTTGGACATATTCAATCTGAAGAAGGTATTATTTTACCCAACATTTATATTCAAGTTTGGAAAAATGGTGATGTAATTAATCAAACAAAAACTGATAATTTTGGAAACTACACATTACCGCTTTCCAAAATAGGAGTTTTTACAATTATAGCTGGAAACAAAAATAAGTACTTCCACCCTAATACTGCTAAAGATTTTGATTTCCATACTATTACTAGATTCAAAAAAGATTTTAAATTAAAAATCGATAAACAAATTCTACAAAGAGAAACTACAAAACTTAGAGAGTCATACAACCATATGATGAAAAACAGAAAGAACCTTAGTTACAGAAGGGCATTTTTCAAACAGTTTCCTGAATCAGGATATGAAACTGAATTATTCTTTAACAAATCAATCCCATACACTAATCTTAAAAAGGAGGCGAAAATTTATTTGAATGTTATTTTTAATAAAAGAGTTGCTGGTTGGGCGGGGTATATGAATAAATTCATACGTTACGGACAGAAAACCAATATGAGTGTTGCTGGGCCAATGACTAAAAAATTCTATGCAGAAGCAGCCCAAATAATTAAAGAACATCCTCTTGAACTGTATAAAGAACTTAGTACTTGTAAAGACAAAAGAGTAAGAAAGTTTTTTATCTGGATGTTTTCAGGTAAGAAATTTGGTAAAAAAGAACCAGATCCAATATTTGATTTCTTATCTGGGAAATTCAATAAAGAATTCGTGTTAATGCATGATGCTTTCGACACACATCTCAACGGAGAATAGAGTTTACTTTAATAATTTCATTAATATTCATAGGTAACTATCTGAAAATCAAATCGAGAAAAATTAACCTAAAGTTATTTTAAAAAACCTTGTTGTTTCAGTCAAAAAAGGCGTATCTTTGTCGCGGTGAATTGGCAGAGTGGTCGAATGCACTAGTCTTGAAAACTAGCGTGGGGCAACCCACCGGGGGTTCGAATCCCTCATTCACCGCGCTTCTAAGGTCTGGCATTTATGTTAGGCCTTTTTTTTGTTCCAAACTTTTCGCTGGTAATAAATTCTAAAGCTATAATCTAGCGTATAGACATAGAAAAACATCCTAGATTAAAAGGTGAAATAAAAATGAGATTAGGTTGAAATTTAAATGATTTTTTTTAGAGAAGTTTTGTGTAAGCTTTAAATAAACATTTAAAGCTTACACATTTAACTCAAGTAGAGCGAGGGGGATTCGAACCCCCGGTACGGTTGCCCGTACGTCAGTTTAGCAAACTGGTGGATTCAGCCACTCTCCCACCGCTCTGTACTTAATCAATTCCTGACAATTAATTGATTTCCTTTTCGGGATCACAAATTTAGATATTTGATTTCATTTGAACAATAGTTTTCACCTCTAAATGAAAATTCTTTTTAATTTAACTACAAACAACTGATTATCAGATTAAAAAAATCTGTGTGAACATTTATAGGAATCGAACGTATGGTACTTTACGCACCTTAACTACTACTATGTTGACTCCAGAAGAGAAATATGATCAGTTAAAGAAAGATTATGATGATTTTGTATATATCGTTTCTCATGACTTCAGGGCTTCTTTCAGGAAAATCAGTAGTTTAACTGGATGGATGAAAGATGATTTGGAAAATGAAGATTTAACTGACATGGAAGACAATATCAAACTTCTTCAAAAATCTTCTTTACAAATGAACGGAATGCTTCAAGGGCTTACCCTTCTATCGAGAATTGACAGGATAGAGAAAGTAGTTTCTGAAGTAAATCTAGAAGCACTTATTAACCAAATTATAGAAGAAAATAAGATAACATTTCATAAGATTAACTATACAGGTCAATTAACATCCTTTAATACTAATCAGGAAAAGTTTAAAGGTATTTTAAATGAAATCATTAAGAATGCTCATCTATTTAATAATAATGAGCAAAAAGAACTTTTTGTTGATTTTAATATTTCCAATGAAAAAATAATTTTAGAAATAAAAGATAATGGATTCGGAATTGAGAATAAAGACTTAGAGAAGCCATTCAAATTATTTTATAACGAGCATTTTAAAACTAGAGTTGAAACTACAGGCAGCGGTTTAACATATGTTAGGAAACTTGCACAATCTGAAAACGGAACTGTTCAAATATTAAATTCGACAGAACAAGGAACGACAATTCAAATAAAATTATAAGACAAAAAAAAGCCAGCTAATAGCTGGCTTTTTTATATATCAAATAATCCTTTTTACTCAGGATATAAATCATTGTAATCTTCCATACTAAGCTCAATAACTTTCTTAGCCTCTTCAGCACCGTAAACATGAGTTATTTCACACTTTGCATCTTCCTCACCAGGTATTTGCTTATAAGTAAGGAAATAATGCTTTAATCTATTAATTAGTCTTTCTGGAGCGTCTTTGATATCATCAAAATCATATACTTCATCTTGATCTAAAACTGCAATTATTTTATCATCAGCTTCACCTCCATCGATCATTCTCATTCCTCCAATAATTCTAGCGTTAACTAAAATATCTCCATGAGGAACTTCTCTTTCTGTAAAAACACAAATATCTAAAGGATCAAGATCTCCGTCTAATTCTCTTCCTATTTTTTCAGCACAAAATTTAGCTACTTTTTCCCCACAATATGTTTGAGGAATGAAACCATATAATGCTGGAATTACATTAGAAAACTTCTGTGGTCTATCTATCATCAAATACCCAGTTTCCTTATCAATCTCATACTTACAAGTATCAGAAGGAACCATTTCAATAAATGCGGTTACTTTATTAGGAACGTCTTTTCCAATTGGAATTCCGTGCCATGGATGCGGTTTTGATATTAACTTCTTAGCCATGTTTCTTTTATTAGGATGCAAAAATGCAGTATTTTATTCGATTGAAAAAATATAGACCACTAAATTTTACTACAAACCTAAACGAATAATGGATTCAGAACCATTCTAATTAATACTCCCAAAGATCTTGTTCATAATCGAACATGCTTTTTTCAATTCTCCTACCTTCCAATAAAGCTTCTAACCCAGATTTATAATCTTGAACTTTTCGACAATAAACATTTGAAGCTTTATAAACATAGCTACTAAAGAATCTCTTATTAAAGAGATCATCATAAGTCCTGCGTTCTACATCATTGTGTCTACTTGGTGTTTCTTGACTAGCAAGTATATGTCTAATTTCAGGCATATACACCCAATATAAAGGTCTATCTCCTTTGTACTCTCCATTCTCATCATGAACTTCTTCAATTGGACATATACCTATAATCCTAGCCTCCATCACCCCTCTTTTACTATCAAAGAACCAATCTTCTTTTATTCTAAATCTCAATACATTTTGAGTTGGAAAAGGTTCATTAATCACAAGAGCTTCCATAACATCGTCTTCATTTGGAACATAAGCAGTATCTGTCACCTCCCCTATCTTACAAGCTTCCTCTCCCCTGAATGTATATAAGAATTCATCGGAAATTGGATCGAAAGCAGTTAATTCATCAGAACAAATCCCGCTTCGTAATACGGTAATTAAATTACTCATCCCATTGCTTGTTTCAAGTGGATAGTAAAAAAGGTGATTAATTTTCTCTCTTAGATCGAGTACTCTGGTCACACGTTTCATCCACATTAAATTAATCTCAGATTCATGATTGTAAGGTATAGGCTTTCTCCCCCTTGCATTCTCTCTTATGTATATACCATCCAGAACACCAGAAGATGTTGGCTGAGCAATTATGGTAAGGTCTGAAATTAAAATTAAAGCAAATAAAAAAGTTCTCATAACTGTTATTTTCATTCATAACAGCAATGAGAACTTTTCGTAACAACTTATTATACTATAATTTATAAAGAGAATTTTTAAACTCTTGAATTGCGTTTGATAAATTTTCTATTTCTTTAGATATGTTTTCTATTTCGAAAGATTCGTAAAACACAGATATTAACACTTTTTTATCTCCGTTTTTATCTGCCTTTATATTTCTCCAATTAACTTTTTCTGCAGCTCTTCCACATATATAACTAACAGGATATTGGCCATTGTCTTTCATCGCATTCCCCTCTGTTGAAGATGAAATTAAATAATCTCCTGTCTTTATATTTCCACCTTCATGAGTAACCCACATCACTCCATTTCCAACCGACATTATTAAATGAGGATTATCAGCAGAAAACATCTCTGATGGTTTGATTAAGCTTGCGTATGTTCCTAAAATTCTTTTATCATTCGGTTTTTGAGCGTAATTAATACCATACATAATTTCAGATTGCTCACAATGGTGAAAATTATCATTATCTCCATTTAGAATAACAACCTTACCAAATTCAAACGAATCTCTAGAGTTTCCATAATGCGCTCCTGTAAATGGATTATAAGTCACTGTAATTCCTGCAACAGAAATATTACCAACCGTAGAACCTCCATCTTGGAAATCGATTATCATACCATCATCACTTCTGTTAAATGTTGCGACTGTTCCTGCAGTTCCTACAACATCTAATTCACCTACTGGACTAGTATTTCCAATTCCTAATTTACCTGTTGATCTAATCACCATTCTGATGGCTTGTGTTGATGAAGCATCTGGAGTTGTTTGAAATCTAATTTCAGTAGGTAAATCATTTGTACCAGGTGTACCATCAATTTTAGCTTCAATTGTTGCTCCTACAGAAGCATAATCAGTACCGTCATAAACGAAAAATGAATTTGCCCCAATAACATCGTTGTCAACGATAATACTAGGTGAAGCCTCACTACCTCTTGCTTTTCCAAAACTAATAAACGACTCTTGAGTTCCTGCCTCATGACAAGTTAAAGCGATCCCACTTAAATCAGTAGTTCCACCAATTTGTAAGTCACGGTCTAAAATACTATTGCTTGAACCAGTAATCACATAATCGTTAGTGGCGTCTACGAATAACTTATGTGTTGAAGCGTCAGATTCAACTCTAAAGTCAAATACACCACTTTGTTCATTTAAAATTAAACCCCCATTAATAATCAAATCATCAGCTGTGAAATCTGAAACCGAAATCAAAGGAGTTGAACTAGAAGAATTATCGATATAAAGCTTATTACTACCTGTCTCTCCATAACCAGACTGATGTCCTATTTTTATGTTTGAAGCTCCTGTTGTCCCTGAATAACCAGATTGATATCCTACATTTGTATTTTGAGAACCACCCTGATTAATATAACCTGAACTACTACCTAACTCAGTATTAAAATCTCCTGTTGTATTTGAATACCCTGACTCATACCCAACAAAAACATTATCTAATCCTCCAGCATTATTCTGTGCTCCTGCACTTTGTCCGACATAGATATTACGTGTATTAGGTTTACTAATCCCATGAGCTGATCCAATTCTGTAAACATCAGTTGAATTCGATAAATTAATATTCCCATCAACCTCTAACTTGTACGCTGGATCTGTATCGTTAATTCCAACATCACCATTCGCATCTATAGTTAATGAAGTTGATGTTTCTACTTCCGTTGTTCCTATTTTAAATTTATCAGCATCCGAATTATCAACACCAACTGTAAACGTAGATGTTCCTGATATTTGAAAATGAATTAATGGATCACCAGAAGATGTATTATTTATACCCAAATCAACTTCACTTGCAGTTGAATTCTCTAAATCTAAAGCTTCATCTGGATTTTGAGTTCCTATTCCTACTTGCGCTTCTAAAATCTTAAAAACAGACAAGAAACAAGCTATTAATATACCTTTTCTCATACTAGTTTTTAATTAAAAGTTTTAAAGCTTCTAGTTCATCATGTAATAACTTAAGTTTCGCTCTATGATTATATTTTTTAAATGATTCATAAAACACTGAAACTAATACCTTTTTAACACCTTTCCTATCAGCCTCTACACCTATCCAATCTATACTTTCAGCTAATCTTGCAACTACATAACTAACTTCATCAGACTGTGGATCTTTCATTGCACATCCTTTAATAGATGAAGAGATTAAGTAATCACCAACTTCTAAATCTTCGCCAGAATCTGTTACCCACATTACACCGTTACCTACAGCCATAATCTGATGTGGATTGTCTAAATCATGTTTCTTACTCGGTTCTAAAACACTTGAATAAGAACCTAAAACATTTGGATCATTTTGTTTTGTCGTATACGATATACCATATAAAATCTCAGATTTCTCGTTTCCATGATAATTTTCATTCTTACCATTTAATGAAACTAGAAACCCTCTTTCAAAACTCTTTTTTGAATACCCAAAATGCGCGCCTGTAAAAGCGTTATATACAAGCGTACCTGTTGTAATTGTAACTGAACCTTCAGCTGTACCCCCTTGTTGAAATTCTATTATTGTACCGTCATTTGTTCTATTAAAAGTAGCTACTGTTGCACCACTCGATTCAACAAACAATTGAGTAGTTGGTGCTGTTTGACCAATACCAACAAAACCACTTGGTAATATTGTCATTCTTGTTGTTGGTGTTGAAGCTCCATCTGCTGTAGTTTTAAAACTTAATTTGGTAGGAACGTCGTCACCTCCAGGCGACCCTGAAATTGACGCTTCAATTTCGGCACCTTCTGAAACATAATCAGTCCCATCATAAGCGTAAAATTTCATTGCTCCTAAAATATCACCATCACTAACAACTGTTGGAGATGCTTCAGTTCCCCTTGCCTTACCAAAACTCAGTCTAGGTCCAGAAGCATCAGTTGAATGCCTTGTTATTCCAATTCCTGCAGAAGCATCAGTTCCTGAAACCTGCAATGTCTTAACTGAACTACCTAATGTAAAAGAATTTGAACTTCCTATTATAGTCTGGTCAGTTGAAGCATCCACAAATAACATATGCGTATTATTATCACTTTCAACTCTAAAATCCTCATCAGCTGATTGCTCATTAACTACTAACGAGCCATTAACTGTTAATACATCAGTAGAGAAATCACCATAAATTAAAGGAGTAGTTGTATTTGAATTATCTATATATAATTTATCACTACCTGTCTCACTATAACCAGCTTGATAACCTAAAAAAACATTACCAGTACCTGTTGAATTTGAGTAACCTGATTGAAATCCAACAGCGGTATTTGTTCCTCCAGATGAAGTTGTATAACCAGATCCTGCCCCTAGATAAACATTGTAATCTGCCGATGTACTTGTATATCCAGAATTATAACCAACATAAGTATTATCAGTTCCGGTTGCATCGTTAGCATTCCCTGCTCCTTCTCCAACATAAATATTCTTTGTATTAGGTTTTGATAAAACATGAGCTGTACCAATTCTATAAACATCCGTTGCATTAACCATATTTATAGCTCCATCAACCTCTAGCTTGTAAGCGGGATCTGTGTCGTTTATCCCTACATCTCCATTAGCATCTATAGTTATAGATGTTGACGTAGAAACTGAAGTTGTTCCTATTTTAAATTTATCTCCGTCAGAATTATCAATTCCCATCGAAAATATAGATGTTCCCGAAACTTGAAAATGGATTAATGGATCACCAGAAGAGGTGTTGTTTATATCGATTGCAGTTTTAGTCCCATCACTAGACTCAATGTCTAATATTTCACTTGGCGAGGTAGTTCCAATACCCACTTGTGAAAAACCTGAAATGCAAATCGAAGATAAAACTGCGATTAAAGGTAATTTATAGTTCTTCATTTATTTAATATTTCAACTTAACTCTAAGTTAGCTACGTATTTCTAAGAGCATAAGTTTCTATATTAATAATGTAAATAATGTAATTTAAATTTCCCGTTTGAAAACCCTAAAGCAGGAAAAGGAATCTTAATAAAAGATGCGGTGTATAGTATTGATTTCAACATTTTTGAACGAGTTTTAATTTTCTTTAAATCAATATCTAAAGAAAAATAGAACTCTTTTTTTCTATCGAAAAATGGTAAAGGATTCCCACTAGCATCAATTAAAGGATTTACATTTCCTCCAATTAATCCGTCTACACTATAACCTAAAGCTACATTTAACCATTTCGGGATGAATCTTCCTCTAACTCCAAAATCATCTAGATTTGCAGAAAGCCAATATGTTTGGCCATTATAATCTTTCAACCATCTATTCCAATGCGTATCTCCTAACAAGTTAGGTCGATATTTAGCAAACTTTGTTGGCCAGTATGAGAATTTCAAAATAATTCGCTGTTCTTTCCAACCTAACTGTTGACTTATAAACATTGAGGCTCCCAAAGTATTTGATAATAAATCTGAAGGCGAAGCTCCCCATCCTGATGAAATTCCATCTAAGAATTCAGTCCCTAATAAAAAGGTCCAACCATATAGTCCACCATACCAGATACTCTTTTTCTCACTCACACCTGCCCACTTCATTGATTTATAGCCATACAAACCACCATAATATGAAGTTAACCCGTGACCAATTTTATCCATTGCCAACCATTCTTTTGAATCGTCGAAAAAATGAAAAGGAACAGCATCATAATCCGAATACCATGCGTAACTTAAACTTCCAAGCACAACTACGGAGCCACCTAGTCCACCAATTCTAACGAAATTCAACCGTTTATTATTTAAAGTATCAGCAGGTGATAACAATGATTTTTGTGCAATAAGGTTTGAAAAAATGAACATAAAAAAAAGTCCTATGAGAAAACTCAAAGGACTTTTTATAGTTTTATTTTTCAAAGAACTCATTAATCAAGCAATTGCTTGTGAGCGGCTTTTAATATTGATATAGCTTCTTCACTAGAAGAAGATTCACAGTAAGTTCTTAAAACAGGCTCTGTTCCAGAAGGTCTAATCATCAACCATTCTTCATCGTTAAAGAAAAACTTAAATCCATCAGTAGAATCTACTCTTTGAACAGGTTTCCCCGCTAATTCTTTAATTGAACCTGAAGCACAATCAGACATTACTTTTTCTTTTTGCTCTTCTGATAAATGAAGATCAATTCTTTCGAACGCAAAAGGACCAACGATATCGTAAACTTCGTCAATCAATTCTTCTAATGACTTATTGTTTTTCGCCATGTATTCCCAGATTGTTAAACCAATCCAAATACCATCTCTCTCTGGAATATGACCTTGAATTGCCATACCTCCAGACTCTTCACCTCCTAAAAGGAAATCTCCATCTAATAAATATTCACAAACATATTTGAATCCAATCTTCGTTGTTATTTGATCCAAATTATAGTGCTTACAAAGCTTGGCAACTTTCTCAGAACAACTAAATGCTGTGATAACTTTACCATCGAATTTCTTTTCTTCTTTTAAATACTTAATAAGTAATAAAATAATATGGTGTGCATCTACAAAGTTACCTTCAGAATCAAATAAACCAATTCGGTCAGCATCACCATCTGTAGCAACAGCACAATCGATATTACCACTCAATTTAATTACTTCAGCCATTTCACCAAGATTTCTCAAAATTGGCTCAGGAGCAACACCTTCAAATCCAGGGTTATCATCTGTATGTAAAAAAGTGATATCTGGTAATAACTTTCTCATTACATCTCTACCAGCACCGTACATTGCATCATAAGCAAAGTTCAATTCAGAATTTCTAATTACATCTAAATCAAAATTAGCTTCTGCATGCTTGATGTACATTTCTTCAAGATCAATATATTCAATTAAACCTTTTTCAATGAAAGGCTCAATAGATTGATTAACGTCAAAATTTGAAACTTCAGGAATAATATTTTCAATATCATCAACATCTGCCGTTAACATTGGACCACCATATCCTCCTTTCAATTTAAAACCGTTGTATTCAGGTGGATTATGAGAAGCTGTAATAACCACTCCAATTGAAGCACTTTCTTTAACTACTCCTAAGGAAACCATAGGTGTAGAAGCGAACTCAGAACCTAATATAACTTTCACTCCTTTTGAAGCCAATACCTTAGCACAAGTTTCAGCAAACATCTTACCTCCAAATCTACAATCAAAACCTAGAACTACTGAAGGATTATCGTATTTGTCATTCAACCACTCTGCAGTAGCTAAAGTAACCCTAGCAACATTTTCAACTGTATATTCTTTTGCAATTATTGCTCTCCAACCGTCTGTTCCAAATTTAATCTTATCCATTCCTTTTGAATTTTATGTAAATCTAAGCGTTTTCTAACAATTGTAGAAATTAAACGAACCTAATCTACATAGAAAAATTCATTATGAAATTGCTTTGTAATACAAGTCTAAATAAAGAGGGAGAACATTTGATATATTAAATCTGTCAGCATTTTTTGAAGCGTTTAAAGATATACGTTCATACAATTCTTTATCACGCAGTAACTTAAGCGTATTTTTAGCCATATCATTAACATCTCCAACATTACTTAAATATCCAGTTTCTCCATGAGTATTCACTTCAGGAATACCCCCCGTGTTTGTGGAAACAACTGGTACGCTAGCCGCCATTGCCTCTAATGCAGAAACACCAAAGCTTTCAGTTTGACTAGTCATTAAATAAACATCTGCAGCACAAAGTGCTTTTTCTGTCTCTTTTATTTTCCCAAGGAAAAAAGTTGAATCTTCAACCTTAAGCTCTTTAGCCAAACGTTCCATTGTGGATCTTTCCGGTCCGTCACCTATTAATACTAACCTTGTAGGGAATTCTTTGTTTACTATAGAATGAATTTTAATTACATCCTGAATTCGTTTAACTTTTCGGAAATTTGAGATATGCATCAGAATGGCTTCTCCATTTGGAGCAAACAAAGATCTTCTGCATGGATCTTCTTTTTTCTTAAACTTATCCACACAAACAAAATTCTCAATTACCTCTATCTCTTTCGTTACATTAAAATGTTCGTACGTTTCTTTTCTTAAAGAATCAGAAACAGATGTTACTATATCAGATTGATTGATAGCAAATGAAATCGCAGGCTCATATTCAGGCTCTTTTCCCACTAGTGTAATATCAGTACCATGAAGGGTTGTGATATATGGAATTTTAATATCTTGTGTTTTTAAAATTTGCTTTGCCATAAATGCAGCTGAAGCATGTGGAATCGCATAGTGAACATGAAGAACATCAAGTTTTTCATGTTTAACAACTTCAACAATTCTACTTGTTAAGGCAACTTCATATGGTTGATGTTCAAACAAAGGATAAGGATGCAAGCTAACTTCATGAAAAAATATATTTTCATCAAATACATTTAATTTAACGGGCTGACTAGATGTTATAAAATGAACCTCATGCCCTTCTTTGGCTAAACCAGCTCCAAGCTCAGTGGCAATAACACCACTTCCACCGAAAGTTGGATAACAAACAATTCCTATTTTTAAATTACGCCTTCCCATTTTCTAACAAACCATTCAACTCCTAAAAGAGTAATTAATAAAAATAATATCCATTTGTTTTTTAACAACTGTTCTTTAACAGATTCTGTATAGGTTAAAGTTTTAAAATTTTCTTCATTCGAAATGTCATCTAGAAATACTTTGAATTGATTTTGATTATAAAATTTACCAAAACTCGATTTACTAAGTTTTTTCAATTCACTATAGTTTGCTTGAAGATCTAAACTTTCTAAACTTTTACCTTCAACAATTAATTCACCTTTTTTCACAATTGTTCTATCACCAATTCTCTTTGTTGCTTTCAATGTATAAACACCTTCATTAAGAACCCCTAAGTCTAATCTATATTTTTTACCGATTTTCAAAAACTCATAATTGAAAACTTCATTTTCAGAATCTTTAATTTGAAGATTTAAATTCTCACTATTATCTAATTCATATGAAGGGTTGTAATATTCCGACTCAATTATAACTTTTTCATTATTAGAAACTATTTTATCATATTTCAATCTAAATGAACTTTTATCTTCTTTTACAGATAAGTATTGAATGACTTTTTTGAAAAAAACATCAAATTGCTTTAACCCACCATGCTCTTGAAGTTTCCATCTCCACAATCCTTCTCCTAAGATATATGCAGATTTTACATTGTTATCACTCGCGAAAGTGATTAATGGATAATTTGTTGGTATTCCCCCAATATTTTGAGTTGCCAATGTTTGAGTAATATTAGCTATTCGCCATTTACCAAATGGTATCGAAAGTGGTGGAGATGTTCTTAAAAAGTCATTAAGTTCATTACTTAATTTGAATAAAGAAAATCCTTTTTCTAAACTTAAATAAGCTTCATCCTTAGAGTCATCCAAACGGTTTAAAGCAATCTGTTTTGAATTGAATTCACTATTAACACCTGTTATCCACAGACTACTAGCCTTCTTATCAATACATTCTTTTCGCCATCTCTCACTTGTTTTCTTATTTGAATTCCCAATAAAGACAAGTGCATTATATTTTGATAAATCAGGACAGGAATCATTAAATTGATAATCTTCTATTGAAAAACTAATATCTCCGTAGAAAACATTTTTTAGAGCTCTTATATCTGGATGAGGCACATCGTATACAAATGCAATTTTCTGTTTACTATCAAGAACATTTATGTATCGGTACATTTTATTATTATCGATAATTTTTTCTGAAATACTATTTTCAATTAATACTTCAATTTTCTTCATTCCAGGATTACCTGCTTTTATTTGCTTAATAACTTTAAAAACAAAATTATCACTGGAAGGAACAAAAGAAGTGTCAAGAACCACCCCTCCTTCAAATTTTAATTTCAAAGCTTGTTCAACTCCTTTAAGTTTCTTCAAGATGCAATTTACTTCAACAGGAAACTCATTTCCTGTATACGTTATATCGTTGTGATATACTTTATTAACTATTGCATCTTTAATCTGAATAGTATCTCCCATTCCTATCGTGTAAACAGGAATATTCATTGGATTAAATAACTCTATCCCTCCAGAAGTAATTATTCCATCGGTAAAAATGACTAGCCCAGAAACATTCTTATTCTGTTGAATTTCTGAAAGTTTAGAAATTGCATCAAGAACATCAGTCGATTTACCTTTAAAATCCAGTGAATCAGATTTTAAAAGTTCATTTCCGAAAGAAAATATCTCAACCTTGGACTTACCTTTAATTTTCTCTTTTAAAGCATTAAGCTTGTTCTCAAGTGTTCGTGAAATTGTCGAATCTGACAATAACATTGATTCCGAATTATCAACTAAACAAACTAGGTTTGGAGGATTGGAAATTTCTCTTTTCGAAATAAATAAAGGATTAAATAATAAAAAGAGAATAATAAATAAAACAAAAAAACGGCTAGTTATTAAGAAGTACTTAATAAAACTAGCCGTTTCAGATATGTTTTTATCTTTTAGATAAAACCCAAAAGACAATAGTAAACTAACAATGAAGCTAATAACAAAACTTAATTCAGAAGCCTCTATGTTTGTAAACATTAATTTAATTTTAATATGATATTAGTTACATTGTCATTCCACCACAGATATTATAAACCTGCCCAGTAATATAAGTACTTCTATCAGAACCTAAGAATACACAAAGATCAGCAACCTCTTCTGGCTTACCTGCTCTTTTTAATGGAATTCCTTTAACCCATTCTCCAACAACTTTCTCATCAAGAACTTCAGTCATTTCAGTAGCTATAAATCCTGGAGCAATTGCATTTGATCTGATATTTCTAGATCCCAATTCTTTGGCTACAGATTTTGTAAAACCATAAATCCCTGCTTTAGATGCTGCATAGTTTGCTTGACCAGCATTACCTGTAACACCTACAACAGAACCTATATTAATAATAGAACCTTTTTTTGCTTTTAAGAAAGTTCTTAATGCACCTTTAGTTGTGTTAAAAACAGATTTTAAGTTTGTAGCGATAACTTCATCAAACTGCTCTTCACTCATTCTCATTAAAAGATTATCTCTTGTAATTCCAGCATTATTTACAATAATATCTAATCCTCCGAAATCTTTTACAACATCAGCTATGAGCTGTTCAGCTTCTGCAAAATTTGCTGCATTACTTTTATAACCCTTAGCTTCAACACCAGAAGCCTTTAATTCTTCCTCAAAAGCTTTTGCTTTTTCTTCAGATGATAAATAAGTAAAAGCAACTTTAGCCCCTTCTTCTGCATATTTCTGAGCAATTGCTTTCCCAATACCTCTAGAGGCACCAGTAATAATTGCAACTTTTCCATCAAGTAAACCCATAATGATATAATTTTAATATATTTTTGCACTCTAAACTACCTCAAAGATATGAGATTTTTAACTTTTCTTGCACTTTCATTTTTCATTTCCTTAAATACTTATTCACAAGGGTGGATTGATGGAGGAATTAAAGGAGGATTTGGAGTAACACAACTTATAAATCAAAATGTCTGGGACAACTCAGAAGTTGTGAATAAAATTTCATTCGGAAAGAGTTTTGGAGGGAAATTAGGATTAAACTTCAATTTAAACTATCAAATAACAGTAGATTTCATATACACTTTGGCTAGTCAAGAATTTGAATTCCAACCGAACAACCAAGGACTTAAAACAAGATCAAAATTTATTTCTTACAATTCCTTTGATATTCCTTTATTGTTTAGAAGAAATAGTGACAATGGAAGTTTCTTAGAAATAGGACCTCAAATTAGCTTTATAAAAAATGTAGAACAAGAGTTTTTGGGGGTTACAAAAAACATGGAAACTAGTTTTCAAAAAACAAATTTCGGAGCTGTAGTAGGTATTGGAAGTTTTATGATGGGATCCAAAAACCTGTATCTAGTTTTTGGACTTAGAGCTCATTATGGTTTTCAAGACATCCTTTCTGACGAGGGAGGTAAAAACTCTAACGTTTACTTCCCAGTAAATGATGGACAATTGAACACAGGTGTTGACACCTTCGAATTTGAGAGTTATAAAAAAACTTCTCCAATAAGTTTACTTGCTTATTTAGAAGTTAATTATGATCTTGCGTACATCGTTAGATCAAACTGTAAAAGAACTGCTTTAAAATTCTTTTAATCTTTATTTAACTGATTCAGCTTAGCAGATTCCCAAAATTTCTCCATTTCATTTAATGACATGGTTTTCATGTCTAAACCTTTTGATCTAATTGCTAATTCCATTTCAGTAAAACGTTTAAGGAACTTCTTATTAGTTCGCTCTAAGGCGTCTTCTGGATTGATGCCTACAAAACTAGCATATTTGACAAGTGAAAAGAGAACATCGCCAAACTCCTCTTCCATTTTCTTCAGATCTTGATTTTTTTCCTCTATTTGAAATTCTTTAATTTCTTCTTGCACTTTAGCCCAAGCTTGACTTTTATCATCCCAGTCAAAGCCAATGCCTTTTACTTTATCTTGAATTCTAATAGCTTTAACTAACGCTGGTAAAGATTTCGGAACCCCTTGCAATACGGTTTTATCTAATCCACCCTTACCTTTTTCTTGCAGCTTAATTTTTTCCCAATTTGCTTTAACTGCTTCTTCGGTCTCAGCCTTTGTGTCTCCGTAAATATGAGGGTGACGGCGAATTAACTTTTCGCAAACAAACTCTAGAACATCTGCAATATCAAATGCTTTTTGTTCACTTGCTATTTTTGAATAAAAAACTAAGTGAAGCATTAAGTCTCCAATCTCCCCCTTAAGCTCATCCATATCATTCTCTAATATCGCATCACATAATTCGTATGTTTCTTCAATAGTAAGATGACGTAAAGAATCTAAAGTCTGTTTTTTATCCCATGGACATTCGGCTCTTAAGTCGTCCATGATATTTAAGAGCCTCTCGAATTGTGCAAGTTTTTTATCCATCTTGCAAACTTACAACTATTGTAAAAAGGAATCTAATAATGAATTGAATTCTAACTCCGTTTTATATTCTGGTTTTAAAACTATTGATTTAATGTATCCGAGCGTAACTTGAGAATAAGCAACCAAGTACCCATCTCCTTTCTTTAGGTAAGCAACAACATAAGCCGTTTCTCCAACGGGAACTTTGTTAAACTGATATTGATTTGTATAATTTGAATTTGCCATACCTGGCACAATTACATTACGCTTCTTAAACACGAGCCTGGCATTAAATTCATCTATCGCGCCTTCAACTGTCAGTTTTAAAACACATGGATTTCTAACACTTAGTATTCTATCACAATTGACCCAACCAATTTTTTTACATTTTAAAAGTAAATGCTCTTCTGTATCTGCATCACCTGATTTATAGTCCTTAGGAGTGGTTTTCTTAACTCTAATTTTATTCTTATTCTGCTTGTTAATTTCTCCTTCATCAAACATAGTAGTGTATGCAAAAGACCTAGAATCAGCCTTCCATTCAACATTCCCATTTCTTACATCCCCATAATACGCTTTATAATTAGATCCATCTTCAGGGCGCTTAATGTAAACCTGAAATGACTTATTATTTCCGATTTTCAACTCTTTATCTCCTGAATAACTTTGAATATAAAATGTAGATGCTGTTTCTAAAACTTCGTCTTTACCTCCTGAAGCCAGTGCTCCTTTTATAAAATCTTTTTTATTTGCAAACTCCCAAAGACAAAGACTAATTGTCCCCTTTTGAGCAATACCTCTTTCGTCAACAAAACTGTTTGGTTCAAAAACAAATACATTCCCATACTTGGTTTTGAAAAATTGTTTTTGATTACCAACAACTGTAAAACATTGTTGTTCAATACTGGTTAAATCGATTCTTCCGCTTACTGAAAACTGTGCTTTGGGTTTAAAAAGAATTACTTTTGGAACTCCATTATAGTCTACTTTGATATTACTCGACTTACAACCGATTCCTATAAAAAAATCTCTAATACTTCTTGATCTTTTCTTTGCTAATTGAATGATATCATACCTACTCCAGTTCTCTTCATTTTCACCGGTTATTTTAATCTTAGCAAAATTCTTCTCGTGTAATTTGTTATAAATTCCTGAGGCTTGTTTTATGACTTGATGTGTTAATTTTGTAGCTCCTGTTCTAAATTTAATTTCCTGAATTTGGATTCCATTATTGGAAAACAAAAACGTACTCCATAGAAGTACCAAGCATAATAACTGTCTTTTTAACATATCCCCCGAATTTAAGCTTATGCTTAAGGCAACGTTATTAGAACAGCTTTATTGCACGAATACAATTAATATTTATTTTTTGTAAACCGCTGGTCTGCTTTCGTTTCCATCAGCATCAATAAAAGAAATTTTACATTCATATTTTCTTAGCAAATCAAATTCACCAATACCAATATAAAGTATATTCCGTGTGGTGTAATAACTAACTACTCCCTCAACGTTTTTTGCTGCTTCCCAATCATTTGGAATAACAATATCCGAAACAACTTTCTTTTTTGTTCCATCAACTGGTTTCTCTAATTTTAAATGTATTTTTTTTATAAAAGAAGCGTCCTCAGGAAGAGTCGTCATGTAATACAGTTTACATTTTAATTCATTATCAGAGTTTCTATACCCGGTTAAAGTTACCATCAAACTTTGAGGTGATGGAATTACATCAGCTGGTATAAAAGACGCAAATATTGATACTAAAAGAGCGCTCAATAAAAATAATTTTGTTTTTCTCATTTGCAAAATAGACTGTACAAGTTAATTTAACTACGAAAGTTACTAATCATAGTTTCCTTTAAGGTGTTTTTTATTTACGATAAGTTATCTTTGCACTTTAAACAAACTAAAATGTCCAAACTTCAAGAAGAGATTAACTTAAGAAGAACTTTTGCTATCGTATCTCACCCAGATGCAGGTAAAACAACTTTAACGGAAAAATTACTTCTTTTTGGAGGAGCTATTCAAACAGCAGGTGCTGTTAAGTCAAACAAAATCACGAAGACAGCCACTTCGGATTTTATGGAGATTGAAAAACAGAGAGGGATTTCTGTTGCAACTTCCGTAATGGGATTCAACTATAAAGGCTTAAAAATAAATATTCTTGATACACCTGGTCACAAAGATTTTGCTGAAGACACATATAGAACTTTAACAGCTGCAGATAGTGTAATTGTTGTAGTAGATGTTGCAAAAGGAGTTGAGAAACAAACTGAAAAATTAGTTTCTGTTTGTAAAATGAGAGAAACACCTATCATTGTTTTCATAAACAAATTAGATAGATACGGAAAAGACGCATTTGATTTACTTGATGAGATTGAAAGAAAATTAGGAATAAATGTACACCCATTATCTTGGCCGATTGGACAAGGAGATGAATTTCAAGGTGTATATAATATCTTCGAAAAGAAATTAAACCTTTTCTCACCTGATAATAAACAAAAAATTGGTGATGTAATTAATATTAAAGATATTCATTCTGATGAAATCAATGAGTATGTTGGTGATGACGTTGCAGATGAATTTAGAAGTGAACTTGAATTAATTGAAACAGTTTATCCAAATTATACAAATGATGAATACTTAAAAGGTAATATTTCTCCTGTGTTTTTCGGGTCGGCTTTAAATAATTTTGGGATTCAAGAATTACTAGATTGTTTTATAAGAATTGCTCCATCTCCACAACCTAAAGAATCTGATTTAAGAACTGTAAATCCAGAAGAAGAAAAATTCTCTGGTTTTGTATTTAAGATTCATGCTAATATGGATCCTAAGCATAGGGATAGAATTGCTTTTGTTAAAATTGTTTCAGGTAAATTTGAGCGTAATACTAACTATCACCATGTTAGATTAGGAAAGAAACTTAAATTTAGTAATCCAACTACTTTTATGGCGTCAAAAAAGAGCGTTATTGATGAGGCTGTAGCTGGTGATATAGTTGGATTATATGATTCTGGTAATTTTAAAATTGGAGACACATTAACTGAGGGTGAAAAATTCATGTATGGAGGAATTCCTTCTTTCTCTCCTGAACAGTTTAAATACATTGAGAATGATGACCCAATGAAGACTAAACAACTTAATAAGGGTATTAATCAATTAATGGATGAAGGAGTTGCCCAATTATTCACGAAAATTGATAACAACAGAAAAATAATTGGTACAGTCGGTCAACTTCAATATGAGGTTATCCAATACAGACTTGAGCATGAATATAATGCTAGATGTAGATATGAACCAGTAAACTTATTTAAAGCATGTTGGATTACTAGTGAGAATCAAGAACAGTTGAAAGACTTTAAAATGAGGAAACTACATAACATGGCAAAAGATAAAGAAGGTAGAGACGTGTTCTTAGCTGACTCAAGATATGCTTTAGAGATTTCTCAGGAAAAATATCCTGATATTACTTTTCATTTCACAAGTGAATTCTAAACTACTTTTGAGTTGTTTTAACTAACAAGCCCATTGCCATCTTAGTTACTTGAACTTCAATTCCATTAACGTTATATTCTCTCCAGTAACCATCTGGACGGCCAAACCTATAACTCCCTGAAGCCATAATTTTCTTTGAGGAATAGTAATATGTGCATGAACCATTTGGTTGCCCACTTTTATATTCTATTTCTTGACAAACAGTTCCAGTAAATCGATAAATTTTCAAAATACCAGTTCCATCTAAAAAGTCACCATTATTTACTAATTCCCCTTTTACATCAAAATATTTAACATTCCAAAGCTTTCCTGCAGAGTAAAACATTTCGGCAAACTTACTTCCTGTTGTCGGGTTATAAATAATAGTTAATCCTTCTCTAACTTTTTTCTTAATAGAAACCTCTCTCCTCATGTTTCCATTTTTATAAACCTCTAACTTGTTCTCTCCTTCCTTTTCAATCGTATATGTCCCATATCTATCATTACAACTCCCCTCACCTGAAGCCCAGTCAGTTATACATGATCTGCTATTTCTTATTATCTCATTTAAAGAGTTATATACGTATGACTTTACAGAATCATTCTTAATTCGATAGACCTCAATATCATATTGACTGAAAGCTATACTTGAAAATAATAAAGCGATTACTGTTATAATATTTTTCATTATGATCTCTTTTTCAACTTTTCGATTTCGTTTATATAAGCAGTCTCTCTATCTTCATAAGTATCTTGAGTTGCTTTCATTTCTTCAATATTCTGCTTCATCATTTCTTCTTGCGACCTCATTTCTTCTTGCATTATTCTTGAATTACTTAATAAATCTTTAGTCTGAACACTCACCCTAGTACTCGATAAAGTACCAGCAATAGCAGTTCCCAATCCCTCTAAAAACTCAATTTCTTCATCAGAAAGTTCTTTAAAACTTGCAAGCTCTATTACACCTAAGATTTCATCATTATATTTTAAAGGAAGAATAATTACACACTTAGGTAAAGAGTCACCTAAACCAGAAGTAATTAAGAAATAATCATCTGGAATTTCAGTAAGAATTACTGTCTCTCCTTCTTTCCAACACTCCCCTATTAAACCTTCTCCTTTTTCCAATTCAACATCTAAAAACTTCTCGCGCTCATATGCATAAACACCTTTTACGCTTAATACTTCTATGCCTTCAGATTTATCTTCTACAACATAAAAAGCACCTTGATTACCTTTTATATACTTCACTAGGTTGCAAATCACCTCGTAACATAAAGACTCAACTCCATCTTTATTCTCTTGAAGTATATTTGCAAACTTTGCCATACCTTCAGTTCTCCATGCTCTTAAATGATCCTTATCAGCATTTAATTTAAGCTTAACTTGCATCTCCATAATTGCTTTTGCAATTGCATCATCAGCAAATTCATTTTTGTATTCCTCAGATAATTCACCTTGACCAATCGATCTAGCATAATTCGCAGCATATTCAATCCGATCAGTTAATTGATTTATAGATAAAGAAATTGTTCCAAGTTCATCAATATTTTCAACTTCTATTCTTTTAGGAAATGTTCCAGAAGAAAGTTCATTTAGATTGTCTTTAATTGCATTTAACTTAGTAACAAGATTTCTAGTTAATTTATAAGCGAAAAAAATGCATACTAAAACTTGTAGAACTCCCAATATCGTAAAGCCAAAATACAAATAGTCCTTTTTCGATTCTACTTTTTCTCTAACTATTGTTTCAAGATCTTCACAAGAAGTAATAATTTTATCCGCATTTGCAATTAAGGATGCTCTAATCCCAGTAGATCCAGTAAAACCAATTTCACTTGACAATGTGGAAAATTCGGTGAATTTAGCATGAACGTTTTCAAATGAAGTGACTAAACCTGTTGAATCCCCCTCTCCGCTCTCTGTTTCAATTAAACTATTAAGCGTATTTAATATCTCCGCTGATGCTTCCTTTGTTTCTTTCAAATTGAAATTATACATAGCGTCAGACATCTCAATAATGATGATTTCATAGGGAGAATTATACATTTTAACCTTAGCTTTTAATTCCTCTAAAATTGCATTTAATTCTCCTGAAACTCCTTCAGAACCGAAACCTTGCTTTCTTATTTTCTCCTTAACCTCTTCAATTAAAGAAGTATATGTCTGAAAATGATCATTTAATTCCGTGAATTTATTTTCGATACCATAGTCTTCAGTTAAAGGATGATCTAATAATTCAATAATTTCATCCATCATTTTTATTTGATAATCTTCTATTCCAGAAGCATAAACAGATTCACCATTTTCTATGAAAACAGGATTTCTTTTATCAAACAAAAACATTTTATTTTCATTGTCCTTAACTCGATGAACATGATTTTTCAAAGTGTCAACTCGCTCAACATAAGAGCTATAGCCATCTAAAACGGAAAACAATTGTAGTACAGTAATTAACAGAGTTACACTCAGGAAAATGATAATCCCGAATGAGAAATAAGTTTTTGCTTTAAAACTTCTAGAATTTCGCATTAAACAAACTTGAAATGGTTCGGGAACACTACGCGATTCTTAATAAAAAGTTCCTAATGTTTCGAAGAAAAAAGGAACTCTTTTGGGCTAATTAATTTTTCCTTTACAGCAAACAATACAATTCCAGATGCATTGTTAACACCAAGCTTATTCATTATGTTCTTTCGATGTGTATTAACAGTATGTGTACTTAAGAATAATTTATCTGCAATCTCTTTGTTTATAAAGCCTTCTGATATTAATTTAATTATCTCTATTTCCCTCTGTGAAATATTAAGTTCTGCACAAGTATTCTTAAATTCTAAAGCTTCGTCTACTAATAAAAGTTCTTTTACTTTCTCTACCAGGAAAACTTCATTTTTATCAAGGGCTTTAAAAAGGTCATGCAA
>CAWVWF010000033.1:0-22142 GCA_963933885.1 uncultured Flavobacteriales bacterium
ACTACTACGTGTCGGGTACCTACAAGAGGCCCCCCTACATTTATGAACTGGATTCGAATTTTATTCCGGACAGTAGTGTACCTTCGTAGGGATGATAATGTTGAAGGAAATATGGGCAGGCGCCTAGTAAAGTATACAATACAATACAATACAATACAATAAAAAATCAAAAGTAAAATTATATAGGCACTCCCCTATTAAACTTGTTTTTAATTAAAAGTGAGCGCCCTATTTAAATATTGTAAATTTACTCGTTCAGCCCTTTTTCAAATGAAAACATTAAAAACGCATTACCACCCAGAAGTAAAAACTTTAGAAAACAAATCCGTTTTTAAAAGATTAGCTACCAGAAGTATTGCAATTAAAGGTGATGAGATTTTATTGCTTTTTACCCAAAGGTATGAAGACTATAGTTTACCAGGTGGTGGTTTAGATGAAGGTGAAGACCTGATTGAAGGAATGATTAGAGAGCTAATCGAAGAAACAGGTGCTCAGAATATTAGTAATATAGCGCCTTTTGGTATTTACGAGGAATACAGACCATGGTATAAACCGGATTATGATATTCAGCATATGATTTCTTACTGCTACACATGTCATGTAAGTAAAGCGCTTGGTGAAACTGCATTAGAATCCTATGAAATGAAAAATGGAATGAAAGCCATTTGGGTAAATATTCATGAGGCTATAAAACACAATAAAAACACGATAGCCTCAAGCGATAAAAAAGGTATGTCAATCGAGCGAGAAACCTTCTTGTTAGAGCTTATAGTTAAAAGCCTAGTTTAATTCCTAATACTTGATTACCTATAAAAGGTATGTCCTTTTAAACTTGAGAACATTCTTTAATTCAGGGCTGTACCATTCCATGCTTTGATGACAGTAACCAACTTTTACACTATTGTCTCTTTCTTTTGTCTGTACTGTTCCAGTTTATTTCAATCTTTTAAATATTCCTTCTAGATCAAACTCATTATCAAGAGAATCGATGTATACCATTCCATTAACCCTATTAGTTTTCGGATCGATATTTCTCATTGTATAATGACGAAAATCATTATCTATTGTAATGTTTATATAATACCCCATATCAGTATCAAGCCAAGTCCATTTACCTGTACTGCCTTTGAAAAAATCATTCGTATTATCTGAGATGAGTACATCACCGTTTAATTTAAATTCTAGTATTACAGAATCACTTTTAAGTGGAATATAGAACTCTTTTAAACCCGAATAATCAAGTTTAAACTTTCCTACAAAACATTCTTCAATGCCCTTTGGCATCTTTTCATCTTTAAAAGAGGGTAATGTAAATTTTAATAAAACAAATAATAAGAATATAAATAATGGTAAAAATAATTTCTTCATCAATTAAAGGTATCAATTATCAATAGAATGTGATTACTTTTAGTTTCAATGGTTAATTTAAGAAAGTGAAATCTGAGTAAACTTAACGCATTAAAGTAACTGTTCCAACTCGTTGTTTTGTCTTTTTTGATCCAATTTTTATTGAATAGTCATAAGTGATTTTATATACATATACTTCAATTTGACATGGATTTCCTTTATAGGTTCCATCCCACCCTTCGTGTATGTTATTGGTACTGAATATTTGTTTTCCCCAACGATCAAAAATCAAGAATTCATAATTGGTTATTTCACCAGTGTATTTAGGGATGAAAATTTCATTTAAACCGTTATGTTCTGGCGTAAATGCATTTGGAATATATAAAGCACTAAGACAAAAATCCTTCAGTTCAATTTCTTGAATTGCTTCACAAGCACCGTTTTTAGCGGTTACATAATACGTTCCTCCTTCCGAGACTTGAATAAAAGTTGTTAGTTCCCCTGTTGACCATTCGTAAGTGTTTATTCCGGGGTTTTGATCCGTTACTTGCAAGCGAACTATTTGATCTTCGAAACAAACAATCCCCCCTTCTGTTGGATTCAAAATCAAGATGTCTGGAGTGTCGATCTTTGTAACTGTTAATTTAAAAGTGTCCGAACAATATTCACCTGTAACTTCACTGTAATAATCTCCTCCGCCGTTTACATTTAGCAAAGGTATTGTTGATAGATTGGGCCAACTGATATCGTATAGTTCAAAACCATTGTCAGGTTGTAAATTGATGCTTCCGCCTTCGCAAATATCAAATTCTTTTTTGAGATAAGGATCTGGGATTAGCTCCAAATGGATGTTAATTGAGTCTTCTTTAAAACAACCGAAACTATTGTAAACTTTAACTTTGTAGAAACCAGGACTCTTATTGATTATTGTTTTACTTGTCTCTGTAGTATTCCATATGTAATTCCATCCGAAGTTTCCAGCATCTATATCAATTGTTTCGTTGATACATAAAGTAGTATCCTTTCCTAGATCGACTATTGGTAATGGGTTAATCGTAATCAAAACGCTATCAATGTCGGAACAACCATAAACATTGGTAACAATCACTTTGTATTCATTGCTTGAATTCACAAGGATAGTCTGTGTTTTTTCACCACCAACTATCCAATTCCATGTATCAAAAACACCAGCATCGATCATTAGGTTTTCTCCTTCACAAATGGTAGTATCTTCTCTCAATATCACATCAGGATTAGGGTTTTGATTGACATTAATTTTAGCCGTATCCGAACAGCCGATTGGACTGATAGCTACAATATAGTAAGCGCCAGCATCTGCTGTTTCGGGTGTGGTAAAAGGAGTTGTTGCTGCTTCATCTTTGAAATATGTTAATGTGTTTGTATTAATAGAACCAACTGTCCATAAGGGATTTGTGATATCTATTATAACCGGTTTACAACCCGCTGGAGGATTGGTGATTATTAATGAAACTGAATCTGCTCCTTCACAAATGTTTTGATCAATATCCGTTGCGATATTGTTTGCTGCGTTGGTATCCAAATTTGAAGTTACTGTTACGGTATTAATTAAAGCTCCTTTAAAATCAACTGGAATATCAATATTAACCAGATAAACAATACTGTCGCCTACAGGAATACTAACTACATCATTTAGTAATCCAACCTGATTTCCTGTTACTCCAGAAACAGCAGCTCCATGCACCATGGCATTCCATGATACAGCACTGTTTGAAATTCCAATTGGAAGCGGATCGTTTACAATTCCATCAACTACATCTGAAGGACCATAGTTTTTTACAACAATGGTATATTCGGTTGTTGTATTTGGTGTATAATAATCTGTATTGTCCGTTTTGGTAACGCCTAAGTCGGTTGGGCAACGCTTCGTATATAAGGTAAGCATAAAGGTGTCCGACTGAGCAACATGGCATTCGAAGTGACAAGTGGGATCAGTCCAATTCGTAATTACTCGATATGTATATTTCCCTGCGACATTTTTAGTATTGGTAAACAAATAAGTAGAATCACTTGTGATGGTAAGTAAGTCCATATCCCCAGAAGGGCTATCCCAATGATACGAAGTACCTCCTTTCGATACAAGACTTATTGTATCTTGGCCACATTTCAAGGTGTCTTCAAGTACTCCAACTCCTGATATACCACCACCCATTTCGGAACATCGCTCTCTATGAATAGTTAGAATTACTGTATCAACTTGTGGGATTCCCATTCCGTTTCTTGATTCCATCATTACTCTATACACAAGTGTAGTATAACCATACAGATCATTAATTCGCATATACGAATAGGTAGAATCACTTGTCATTGTAATCAAATCCATATCCCCAGAAGGACTGTCCCACGTATAAGTTTCAGCTCCAGATGCTTTTAGTATTGCTTCGGTATAATAGTAACCTCCGCATGGGAAAATATAACTAACACTATCTGATGCGGGAAAGAAACCTGCGAGAATAGTAGCATCTGATTTTAAAGAACATTCAACTGCTGATACAAGTTCATCGACACTTGTACCAACAGTTTGTCCAGTACTACCAACTAAAATAGGTACGCCATTAGCATCTACAGTTCCGATAATTTGAGCATTAGTATCTAATTGAGCTCTAAGTATACTTCCACCTCCTTCAATAGCATCTGAACATCCATCATTATCACTATCTGTATCCAAGCTGTTAATTATTCCATCGTTATCTGTATCACATTCAATTGGAGCTTCTGATATTTTAATCCCATCTAATAATAAAATAGATTCACCATCTAAACAACTGCTACCTGATTCAGCTTCCATACGAAGCTCTAAACTAGTATTGGTGGCAATGAATGGTCCTATATTAACGGTTGTAAATACTGTGTTCTCTCCTATAGTTGTAGGTGTTCCCATATTGGGTGACATCATTACATCCCCTCCCAAATTAACTTTCCATCTACCAGAGTCACAAGCATCAAAAAATGTTGGGATTTTCCAGATAGATTGCTCGAATGAAATAAAGTATGATTTCCCAATTTCAAACCCAGGAATAGTTTTGTAAATTCCTTCAGTGGTAGTAAATGGTCCGGTTACTGCATCCGAGAACACTAGCGTGCCACTGTTTTTAGAATCATTTGAAAGTGTTACTCCACTTCTATCATCACTAAATGTCATTAAGTCGGGTGAATTTATATTGTTCCAATTATCTGGGGCTTTATTATGTCCTGAAGTTCCTGAGAAGCCATCAAAGAAAATATTGTTATCTGGAGTTATTGGACATTCTATTGTATCCAAAATCCCATCATTATCATCATCTAAATCCTGAAAATCAGGAATTCCATCTAAATCAGTGTCAGTTAAATAATCATCTAAGTTGGAATTTTGAGGAATGTTACTCCAATCTATATCAGTCATCTGACTTTTTAGGCTGAATAAGCAGGCAAAAAACAGCATGAACATGAGTGTCCATTTATTTATGCCACCGAAGTGTTTTATAGTAGAATGTCTATTGTTTTGGTTAGTCATATTCCGAGTTTGGCTCGTTAAATCACGACTATAACAAACACTCATGTCATTGGTTACAGGTTGATATCAGACAAATGCACCCGTTTTCTGTTTTTTAAAAATCACATAAAAAACATAAAGGACTATTAAGCAAAGTGTTGCTGTTTTTTTTAACGTGTTTTAAGTGTTTAAACATGGATGCGGAACATCCTTTACAAGTGCATTTTCTGAACTTTAAATTTTTTGTGACTTTTATTAATGGAACTTGTTATAATTCATGAGAACTTAATTATTTTTAAAAAAAGTTATTTTACTATCATGATAAGAAATGTCCTTCTATTACTTGTCTTAGTGATTTTTTCAAATAAATCACATAGTCAGGATTTCGTGAATTCAGACCTTGACGGGAGTGCTTCTATTATTTCTTTACTTCCTACTTCATGGCAATTCATTCCATATACTGACCCTCTTTCCCTTGCGAATACAGCTAATTGGGCAACACCTGACTTAACTGATGTGAACGGTCCTAGTGCCTCAGCAGGAATATGCGGGAATCCATATTCAGGAAATACATTGTTAAGCGGACTAATTTTAACAAGCCAAAGCAACTCTTTTCATGAAGGGATTAAGCAAAATGTTGGGAATTTTATTGTGAATAAAAGTTACACAATTGACTTTCATCAAGCTGTTGTAAAACAATCAAATTGTTTAGACGAATCAGGTTCATGGGCTGTATATATTGATAATACATTAGCCGGAGTTTCATCACCTACAACTAGTATCCTTGCTTATAATGATAAAGCATTAATATGGGAAGATAGAAGTATCACTTTTATTGCTACTTCAACAGCGCATACCATAAAGTTTTTACCGTTTGATGATGACGCAAATACAACTTCATCATTCACAGATATTACTGGTGCTTTAAGAATGGGGATCGACGCGATATATATTGACAAGTGTATTTTGCCTTCTTATTTTGGATATGATACAACAATATGTCAAGGAGATGATATTATCTTGGTAGGTAAAGGACTTAATACTTCAACTTACCTATGGCAAGACGGCTCTTCAGATTCAACTTTAAATGTTGATCAAGAAGGAACTTATTGGGTTACGGTAACTGATGTAAGTTGTAGCGTAACAGATACTTTTAATGTCTTCATAGATGAGATTGAGTGTGCAGCGGTTCTTGAGTTACCGAATATTTTCACTCCTAATGGTGATGGATTCAATGATTTTCTTAATCCTTTACTAACAGAAGGAATTATTTCTCTTGAGACTACTATATATTCAAGATGGGGAAATAAAGTTTTTGAAACAAATAATTTATTGATACAGTGGGACGGCCAAGATGTTGCTGATGGAGTGTATTTTTGGGTAGCAACTTATACTGATATTCATGGTGATGTATATCGTGAAAATGGATCGGTAGGAGTTTATAAATAAGGATTTGTAAGCTTCCTATATGCCAAAGGGCTAATGTTATATTGGCAGGGAAAGGGTTTAATACTTCAACTTACCTTTGGCAAGATGGCTCTACAAATTCAACTTTAAATGTTAATGAAGATGGAAAATATTGGGTTACTATTAGTGATGTTAATTGTAGTTTGACAGACACTTTTAACGTAAGCCTCCCTCCTGCGTCTATTTTCAATTCAAGCAGTGATACCACTATTTGTGAAGGTGATGATTTAACACTTAACGCTAATACTTTCAATGCTACTTATTTATGGCAGGACAATTCAATAGCCTCATCATACAACGTTCTATATCCAGGATCTTATTGGGTTGAAGTCTCTGATAAGTGTGGAACTAGGTCTGATACATTGAATGTAAATTATAATGCTTTACCAGTTATTGATTTTGGGAGTGATACAACTGTATGTGAGTATGAACCTTTAATACTTGATGTTCATGCTTTAAATGCAACTTATTTATGTCAAGACTATTCTACAAATTCAACCTTTGAAGTTACTGATGAAGATACTTATTGGGTAGCTGTTACTGTTGATAATTGCACAACTACTGATAGTGTTTTTATAACTGATATTGAGTGCGAAGTAGTGCTTGAGTTGCCTAATGTTATTACTCCAAATAATGATGGATACAATGATTTCCTTACTCCTTTAGTAACCAAAGGGGCTGTCTCTTTAGAGACGACTATATATTCAAGTTTCGGAAGTAAAGTGTTTGAAACTAGGGATGAATTAATACAATGGGATGCTCAAGATATAGCTGATGGAATATATTATTGGGTAGTAACTTATACTGATATTCATGGTGTTATATATCAAAAAAGTGGATCAGTAAGAGTTTATAGATGATATGGTTTAAAAAGCGCATCGAAAACATCTGTTTTTCAATGCGCTTTTTTATTTAATGACTGTCTTTAATTTTTTGCTTCAACAGAAGCTTCTTCAACCAATAAGTCTTAATTGAAAAATACACGAGCTAACACCTCACATAGAAATGAGTACTAGTCCTTAATAAACTTACTTAAATACATACCCTGCTCTGTTTTTACATGGATGAAATACATTCCAGTACTTAAATTAGAAATATTGATATGCGAAACATTCAGCCTATTACTCATCACTAATTCTCCCATATTGTTATACACCATCAATTCTTCTACTTTATCATTTGTAGATATATTGATTGTTGATGTAGCTGGGTTCGGATAAACTGAAATTTTTGTTGGTCTTATTTCATCTCCAATTGAAAGTGGATCTTGTTCAAAATAAAGTTCAGAAACCATTGCTGAGTCCAAAGGGCTTGAGAATATTTTAACATCATCAATTGCACTTTGGTAATATCTTCCAGACGTTTGTGATCCAATAAATAAACTTGAAGGTCCCGTTGTTGGAGGCATTGCACCAAGTGCAATCGAAGTAACCTCTACTCCATTGATATAGTATGCAAGCGTAGTATTTATCATATCATAAGATACTACCACGTGCGTCCAGTTAGAATCAATATTTCCATTTAAAATTCTACCACTTTTAGCTACATAACCTACTGCCCATAAATGATCATCTTCTTTAGCAAACAACCCATACTGTTCTGAGGTAGCACCTCCAGTCCATTTAGTTACTATCCCCATTAAGTTGGATCCAGTTTGAAACACATCTTGTTTAATCCAACAAGAAATAGAAACAGCTGACATGTTATTCAGGTTTAATTCAGAAGAATCCCCAACCTCAATATTAGAACTACCATCGAAATACATAGCCGAATTTGGATTACCAAATCTGTCGTCTACTGGAGTCGCACCATTATTTACACCGTGATTATCACCCACTTGATCATTAGTTGTTTCGTCGTTAAATGAATAATAACTTTCTAAGGTTTGTGCATTTGTAACACTTGATAATAATAGAATAGCAATAATTGAAAGTAGTTTTGTTTTCATGGTTTTGTTTTTTTTGTATATGTTACTGAATTAAAGAATATTATAGTGTTTTATTCACCAAATACTTTTATGATTGTCTAGTTTTTAAAAAGACTATTTTTTAATGAATCGTTTACTAATTAAACCTTTGTCCGTTTGCATTTGTAGGAAGTAGATTCCTTTTGTTAAACTTGATACATCAACTGTTTTGTTAGATGATTTAGTCGTCTTTACAATTTTTCCAGTAGCATCAGAAATAACTAATGATATTGCTTTTCCTTCAAAATCAATAGTTAAATAGTTGATCGCAGGGTTTGGATACATTGAGAAGTTAAAGTTGTTTACTTCTTCCCTTGTTCCAACACTACTACATCCCAAACTAAAATTCACACCTGCTTCAATGTTAGTCCAGTTGGTTGTGCTATAAGCAACATCATCAACCTTAACACAAGTTAAATCAGGATTCTCCATTATTGAGAAATTTGGACTTGTAAGTTTGTGATTATAGTTATTAGCCATATTTAAACTTGTTAACTTATTGTTATGTGCATTAAACGAAACTAAACTTGTGTTGTGAACATCCAATTCTGTAAGTAAATTGTCGTAACAAAACAACCTTTGTAATCCTGGGTTTGAAGTAAGGGTTAACGTTGTTAGTATGTTATCGAAACACCACACGGTACGTAACATAGGATTATTTGTAAAATCTAAAGTGCTTATGGAGTTATCATAGCAAAAGAAGAACATTAATGCTGCATTCTTACTTAAATCTATTTCTGTTAAGTTGTTCTCTTGACAATAAAACATGTTTAACGCTGTATTCTGAGTTACATCAATCTGGCTCAAGGAATTACCGTTGCAATAGAATCTAAACAATGCTACATTCTTCGTAACATCTATTTGAGTTAAGTTATTAGTTTCACAAAATAACATTGTTACAGCTGTAAAAGCTTCAATACCTGTAAGGTCCGAAATATTCATGTTAGAACAATCTATAGTTCCTTCAAAGCTACTTGCTTCACTTACTTGTATTTGGGAATCATAATTTGTGTTTATAGTAGAGTCTCCAACCAAATATGCTTTGAAATTAGCATCTGGTATGTTTACGTTTTGAGCACTTGCTCCTATTGTTGATATGATTGTTATAATAGCAATTAATATTTTGATCATCTTTTTTATTTTAATTGAGGTTCTTAATTTATTATTGAGAATTTCTAGTTTTTATTTTTTTACAAATCGACTGTAAAGCAGTTCTGTGTTAGACTGGATTCTAAGGATGTACATTCCACTAGGTAAATCAGAAACATCAATTTCATTAGTAGCTACAGTTTTTACAACCTTACCACTAACGTTGATAATGTTTACTTCACTAATCGAAAGGTTGCTAATTGTTATTTGAGAAGATGTTGGATTAGGATACACATTAAAAGATTGATTTTGAACGTCATCTACTCCAACCGATGAGTTGAATACATATGTGCAAGCTGTGATCTCGCTACATCCATTAAGTGTGATTTCACAAGCATAATCACCAGTAGTTGTTGGTGTATAGTTCATACCTGTTTCTCCTGGAATTACTGCGTCATTATTATTACAATCCAACCAACGGTAAGTTGCACCTGTTTGATTTGCTGTAATAACACCTTCAGACAAACTAGTGGTATTATCTATAGTGATAACTTGTACCGTGTGATTATGAACCGCAGTTAAACTACAACCCGTTATTATTGACGTACAATTAGAAGCTGTACTATTTGTCCAATCTTCATTAGGATTCATATTGGATAAAATTCCATCCATCGCTTGAGAAGAATGGTCTGTTACTGTAATACCAGTTCCATTGTTAAACTTAAAAAGCCCAACTAATCCTGTTTCTGATCCTGTTAAACAGTTGATCTCATTTTGTTGAATTTCGTAGTTAGTTAATTCTCTATTCCAAATACTAACATCATCTACTTCAATATTTCCAAATTCGGTATTATAACCTCCAATAACAAGATTTGCACTTCCACCAGTGGCAAGTGAAGCCCCATTTGTAATTCCACTATAAGACTCCAATACACCATCAACGTAGATTTTTGGTTGTCCACTACCTCCTGTTACGATACTTCCCGTTATATAATGCCAATCACCATCATTTACAACAGTTACAGACGCACCTGATGAAAGGTAACTCCCTCCTGCTCCTTTACCATCAAAAGAAGCTTTTCCTGAAGCATCCAGATACAAAACATACCCACTTGAATAATTGTATTTACTCATAATAAATTGACGTACTCCAGATGCCGTTGACCTCACCCAACAACTTACGCTAATGCTATTTGAAATAGATCGATCATTAGTACCACAAGAAACATAATCATTAACCCCATCAAAACTTAAGGCGTTATTATTAATTGATTTAGTTTCGGCAGTTAAAGTATAGTTTGACAAGGAAGAAATAGCTGTAGTAGTAAAATCTAAGCTCGAACCAGTTCCTGCTAATGGTCCTGCAAGGATATTTCCAATACTGTCTTTTAGTGTGTAATCAACACCTATCGCTGATACTCCTGAGTGAATAGTTACTGCGCTTCCTAAACAAGCAGATGCTGGACGTGTAAGCGTGAAATTATTGGCTGAAAGAATATTTACAGTTGCAGTTTGTGTCATCTCAAAGCCATTATCAGCAATTAGGCAAGGAGAAGGAGATTGGCTTACCCAAGATGCTTGAGGATACATCCCCACCATATTACCGTTAAGAGCTGTTGGAGATAAATCTGTAAGAGTTGTTGCAGTTCCTTCATCCAAATTATAGTAACCTGTTAATCCGTTTTCATTTCCAGCTATACAAGACGTGAAATTATTTTCTACTGTAGTTGAGTCAAGAGCGACATTCCATAAGCCTATTTCATCAATAGAACCTGTAAAATAGATTCCGCCAAAGGTTCCAACAAGTAGCGGGTTAGTGGTTGTGGCTAGCGTAAAATAAGAAGTTCCTTGAAGGGCCGATTTTTCCAATTTCCCATCTACATAAATGCTCCATAAAACACCAGATCCAATTTTTTGCTCCATAGTTCCTACAACGTAGTGCCATTCTCCATCATTTACAATGGTTGTTGATGATCCTGAAGTACCATATTGAGGAAGAATTGTACTACCATTTCTACCGCCAATCCCAGCGTTTCCATTTGCATCAATATATAAAACATAGCCTTTTACTGCTCCGTCATAATTTGATATTAAATATTGAGCAGATCCGGTGATACTTGTTTTTACCCAGCAAGCAACACTTCCTTGGTTTAGCATTGCTCTATTGTTAGCACTTAAGTTTACATAATCATCATTCCCATCAAATTTCAAAGACGATTGATCAGATGGAACACCGTAAACGTTAAATGTTTCCTCTGCAGTTATAGGGTTTGTGTTAAAAAAAAGATCATCCCCAGCTCCTTCAATTGGTCCTGCTATTATGCTATCGTTTTCATTTCTCAAAAAGTAATTAACTCCTATTTGAGAACCTGTTGTAGAAATTTTTGAGATTTGTCCGCTACAAACAGTAGCAGGATGAGCGGTTATTGCTAAGTCGTTTACTTGTGCTTTCGAGTTAAATTGAAAGGCTATTAGTGCTAAAATTGGAAGTAGTCTTGTTTTCATAATTCTTGTGGTTTAGTTTTAGTTTAATGTTCGAAACAAAAGTATTTCTTAAGCGATGGAAAAATGATATTGCTTGCTTTCAAAAGGTTGTATGGTAGGTTGCATAAAGTTGTACGTTGCCAACTCCCTTTGTTTATTGTTGTTTACAGGTGTTTTTTAATTGTAAAATATTAATAGTATTGAATGTGATTATGATCTAAAACTCATATATTTATCCTTTATGGAACCATAATGCAACCTTATTTATCACATATAGTCGCTTCACATTCCCTGAATTATTGTCACTAGATCATATAATTCGTAAAAATTAGTTTGAAGCTCAATTCACATTATATGAAAAGGTTTACATTTCTCTTATTGGCTTTCTTTATTCCTTCGATTGTTTTCTCTCAAGAAGTTCTTGATATTACAAAGCTTTCACACGAAGATGATATAGGGAATTCTGTTAGTATATTTAAAGATGAAAGCAGACTGCTTAATATTGAGGAAATCAGTAATGCAACTTTTATTAAGTATCAAAAAAAAAGGGTAAACTTTGGCTATAATAATGATAACGATTGGGTGAAATTTAAAATTCACAATCCTACTTCAGATAGTATCAATAAAATTTTAATGATTAGTAGATTACTAATCGCAGAAACAGAATTATTTTACCAAATAGATGGGAAATGGGATTCCATTATAGGTGGTAATGCCACACAGAAATCTTTAGCTCCGATTAAAGGAATAAATATATACCTCCCTTTTGTTTTACCTCCACAAGACACAACTAGCTTTTATCTTCGAGTTACTGATTATAATTCTAAGGCTGTTCCCATGTCTATTATTGACAACAAACATGTTTCGAAAGAAAATAGTAATGGATTTACAATCCTTGGTCTTATCATAGGATCTATAATGATAATCACTTTATATAACTTGTTTTTAGGTTTTTCCACTCGAGACTCACTATATTTTCATTATGCTCTAGCTAATTTATTTTCGTTAATAGGTATATTGGCAGTTCGAGGTTACCACTCCTATTACATACCAGATCATCTAAATTATCTTGTTCCCATCATAGCCACACTATCTGTAGGTTTATGGGTCGTTTTTTCTGCAAATTTCAGTGTCCGAATTCTTGAATTGAAAAAGTATAGTAGAAACAGCTATTATCTTCTCATTGGAGTAGCCGCTATTAATTTCTTGATCATGATTATATTCGTTATACTCAAGGTCAGAGGTGATGTTTTCAACTACCAATTAATGACACCTGGAACTTTAATATTTTGTTTAACCGCAATAATTTGTGGGGTAATTGCATTAAAGAATGGTAGTCATTATGCAAAATATTATTTATCTGCTTGGGGTTGTTTTCTTCTAGGTGTGATTCTATTAACACTTACAATGCTTGGTGTTATCTCTTATGATTTATTTACTAGAAACTTCTATGTAATAGGATCTATTTGTGAATTACTAATTTTCTCCTTTGCCTTGGCAGATCGATTTAATGTTCTGCAAAAAGAAAAGAATCGTTTGAAGTATAAGTTAGATACTACAAAGGGAGATTTAAATACTGTAATTAGTGATAATCAAATACGTCATCGCTTTAACGATGAAATCTTATTGAATTTGGATAACATAATGAATTCAGATGATGATAATTTACGCAGAGAATTAAAAAGCTATGCTCATGATATCAGGTTACAGACAGATGTTGAAGAGAAATTAAATTATGATCAAGAGAATATCCAAAAAATGGATATTGAATTAAAGAAGAAATTAAGAGCTAGTTTTCCAGATCTTTCTTCTTCTGAAATTGAGATATTTTTATTGATGCGTTTAAATCTAAGTATAAAGGAAATAGCAAGAATCCGTAATGCATCAGAGAGTGCAGTAAAGTCAGCAAGGCACCGGATTAAGAAAAAGACCAATTTAGATCCAAAGGAGATTATCGATCTAACCATTGATTAAAAACCAATATCTCATTCTTAATGAATGAATTTTCAATTAACATTGTAATTCACTAATAAAACAGTAAATAAAAAAAACACTTCTTATTGCATTTCTAATTACATCTGGATTAATTGTAAATGCTCAAACCGGATATTTTAAAACATATGTATCCGTCCTACGAAGTACATCCCCAGTTTTCTAAATCCGATAAATTTTACTTTTTAAAATTCTGAGGAAGTAGGTTTTCGAGCTTGCTCATTTTTGTATCGGCAATATTGTCCAGTACATATTTGAGCCAGTCGCTAGGATTTACTTCGTGTTTTTTACACGTTCCAAAAAATGAGTAAAACATTGCCGCTCTTTTTGCACCATTGTGAGATCCTGCGAATAAATAATTTTTTCTTCCAAGTGCTAAAGGACGAATGGAACTTTCGATTTGATTGTTATCTATTTCAATTCCGCCATCATGAAGAAAAGCTATGATTTCCTCCCACTGATTAAGCATGTAATTAATAGCCTTTCCGATTTCACTTTTTGGAAGTGCTTCTGCACGCTCCCTAATTAACCATTTTACTAATTCTGCTAATATGGGTTGAGACTTTTCTAGTCGTAATTCGTATCTTTTTTTGTGAGCGTATTTTTCTTGTTTCGCTATTCGTTCTATTTTGTATAGCTTTTGGATTTCTAGCATAACATGCTCAGCCTTAGATTTGTTATTATCTAAAGCTTTTTCAAAATACCGCCTAGCATGAGCCATACACCCAACGAGCGTAACACCTTCTTTATGTTTAAATTCTTTATAAGCAACATAACCATCGCATTGTAGGTAACCTTTAAAATTAGCTAACATTTCCACGGGGGCTTCCCGTTTTCGACTAGGTCGATAATCGTAAATCAATGTTTTCTCTAATGGAGAATGATATACCCAATGATAGCCAAGGTGTGTTTTTCCTTTTTTATTTCGATCCAATACTTTTACCGGAGATTCATCTACTTGAATATACCCTTGTGATAATACTTTGTTTTTTAAACAAGCATACAGAGGCTCAAGTAAAGTAGTCACTTGAGTTTGCCAACCATCGATGGTAGAGGCTTTGAGTTCTACATCTTCTCGTTTGTAGCGTTGTATTTGACGATAAAAAGGCAAATGGTCGATAAACTTATCTATAAATATCTGACTCAAAAGCCCTGTTTCCACCATACATTTCGGAATAGGAAAACTTGGTAAATCGGCAATGAATATTGAAGAAGACTCTCCTGTGTTTTCAATCTGATTATCTTGATCCTTTTTTGAAAGAACGTATTTAGGTCGAATAATTCTTTTGATAAAAAGTCGTCCTGGAATAAGTTCCAATTGATCCGTGATTTCTTCTCCCATCCTAACCATTTCTGATGTTTTATCGGCTGGCTCTATAATGGTTTGCTCAACAGGAAGATGATCATTACAAATTAAGTGACGTACACCTGATTTCAGTATTACATTATACAAATTAAGTGACGTACACCTGATTTCAGCAAATTAAGTGACGTACACCTGATTTCAAATTAAGTGACGAAATTAAGTGACGTACACCTGATTTCAGTATTACATTAAATGTCCTATCAAAAACAGGTATACGTCACATCACCTTTGTTATAATAAAATCTAATTAAATCATACTTTTTTGTCTGTCAAGAAATAGTTGAATATCACAACTGGAAAAATACTCTATCATAGTTTTATTCCCAACACCATATTATGAATGCTCTCCTTTTTAAGAGAGACACTAACGTTTTGTGCATTTTAGATACAAAAAAATAAATTATTTCAGTAATAAAAGTAGATTACACACGATTGTAGCAGAAAAGTTAATGTCAACAGGAAAAAAAGGATTAATTTCAATAAAATGGTCATACCTTTTATTAAATGACTGCCTCCTATTTCCAATAGTATAAACTAAAGCGATAAAGAACAAAATGGAAAATTATATAAAACAACAAGCTATAGTTGATATAGACACCTCTCCTAATTGGGAAATACTGTCTACAGGAATTTGTCTCTTACTTAATAAAAACGTTGTACTTCTACTTAATCTTAATACGGATAATTTAGAATTCGATGGATACACTGTACTTAGAGGTTGGGATTTTGAGCAATATCGAGCTTGGGATGAAAGTGAACTGAAAACTGTAAAAAGCAATAATTCAAGCGAGCTAATTAGTAACATAAACTTGGATCATTTTTCTAACTTTCAAACCACTTTAGAAAACTTAATGGGTGAACTAGTAGCCATATTTCTTTACGGAGATACAGAAACTTATTATGTAGGAAAAGTTGTTGATGTTTCTAATAAAGAATTACGATTGCTAATGATTGATGAAGATTCTAATTGGCTAGATTTTGAAACACTTAATCTAAAAGAAGTTAGTTCTATTGGATTTGGTACCAAATACGAAAAAGGACTATTGGAAAATTTGAATAAATAAAAATAAGTTGATGTGTACTTTCTTAATTATGGACTGTCAAGTGTTATTTTGAGTATGAAGAAGTTTCGGTTACTTCCGACACAAGGAAATTAGGTCTGTATTTAACTTGGCTGAATATTTTACCTACATACAATCCAACAATTCCAATACTTGAAATTATCAATCCGAGAGATAAATAAATTGATAGAATGATACTTGACCATCCAGGTAATTTGTTCGGGTTAAACCAAATAGAAAAGATGTTGATTGTAATCAAAGATAAAGCGATCATGAAAATCAAAACGCCAAAGCCAATAATGAATCCCAAGATTCGATTAGAAAATGATGAAATTGTGTTTAAAGCTAAGCTCCACTTACTCCAAAAGGTGTAGGAAGATTTACCTTCATGCCGCTCTTCACTATTAATCTCTATCTCAATCCTATTAAATCCAAGCCAAATTACTTGTATTCCGAAAGATTTAAATTCTTCTTCCATTAACAATAGTGAATCAATAACTTTTCTACTGTAAATACCAAAATTACCTATTCCTGTAGAGACTTTAACTCCTGTTAATTTTCCAATGAATTTGTAAAAAATATAACTTTCAATTTTTCTAAAGATATTATCTTGACGATTTATTTTTTTCCCTACTACTAAATCATATCCTTCTATGGCTTTATTGAAAAACAGTGGTATATTCTCCGGAACATCTTGTAAATCACAATCCATAACCACTATCCAATCTCCTTTTGCAACTTCAAGACCAGCAGTAATAGCAGCATGTTGTCCGAAATTCCGACTTAGTTTAAGTCCTTTAACATGATGGTTTTTCTGACTTTCTAATAAAATAGTTTCCCAAGAATTCTGAGGACAACCATCTTCTACTAAAATAATCTCATAATTATCAGTAATTTCTTCAACTGCTAAACTTATCCTATTTATAAGCGTTGAGATTGAGTTTTTCGCTTTGTAAATAGGTGAAACAATTGAAATAAAAGGCTTTTCTGACATTTGGACTATTGGTTATGTAAGTAATTTTTAATAATTGAGTAAGTACCTTATTTTATGATAAATCACTCTTTTTAATTAGTTGATCAAAGTCTACATTAATATTTAATTTTTTCCCGATTAAATTCACAGCCTCTTCAGGTGAAAAACCTGAACCAGGTCTTTTATAATCAAAATCATCCATTGAAAGTGTATCGCCTGCTTGTAAATTCTTACTAGCAACAATACTTCTTCTCATTACTTTTCGTTGGTTTATTTCTCCAGGTAAAAGAACTCTGTCCTTACCTCCTAAAGCTGTTTGAACATTATGACAACCATTAACTAGCTTTCTCATTTCTGAAGGCTCTGTAGCCATATGGTTATCCATCCCAATACTTTTATTATCTAGTGTGAAATGCTTTTCAATCATACACGCTCCTAATGCAACAGCTCCAACAGCGAGTTCTGTACCAATAGAATGATCTGAAAATCCAATTGGGTAATTGGGGAATAACTCTCGAAGACCAATGATATTTAATAATCTATTAGAATCATTTTCTGCAGGATATGTAGATACACAATGAAGGATGGAGATATTTGTATTACCAGCTTCCTCTATGGTATTTACTGCCCTAATCACTTCTTCGTAATCACTCATTCCTGTAGACAAAACTATAGGCGCTTTAGTTTTTGCAATGTATTTTAAAAAGACCAAGTTATTAATATCCATAGAAGCAACCTTGATGTATGGAACATCACATTTATTAATTAAAAAATCTACTTCAGAATTAGAATACGGTGTTGATGCAAATGAAACACCAACTTCTTTACAGTATCTAGCTAATTCTTCAAGTTCATTTTCTGAGAGCGAAAACTTTTTTACAAATCTTTTTGCAATTGGATTTTCATCATAATAAGTGGTTGAGTAGAGCGTATCTGTTGTCCAAGACTGGAATTTCACACAATCACATCCAACTTCTTTAGCTTTATCAATTAACTCTTTTGCTACCTCGATTTTACCAAAATGACTTGTATTTACTTCAGCAACAATATATGGACGAGCGTAATCTCCTAAAACAAATGAATTTCTTAATTTAATAGAAGCCATATTCTAACAGTTTAATTTTGAACCTATTGGTCCATAGGTTCAATGATCATTTCTGATAAAAACATTTCTCGATTTATAAAAGGAGCTTGATCTTCAAGTGGACGTCTAACTAATCCGTTATTTACATTTCTAGTAACAGACACTTCTATATATTCTTGATCGTCTACCCCCATTATTTCACATAGAACTGGTCCATCTTTTTCCATTACAGACTGCAATCTATCTTCTAAATCTACCGTTGTTTCAATTTTTTCATATGCCATATCAAAACAATCTGCTATTTTTTCAAAATCAGGACAACTTAAACCATTACTAATATCAGTTCCTATTGTCCTTTTTCTAAATAAATCTTTTTGTCTTTTTCTTATGATAGCATATGCATTGTTATTAATTACAAAAACTTTAATAGGAAGTTTATTATATCTAATCGTTTCAAACTCTTGTAGATTCATCATTATAGACCCATCGCCTATTACTGCATAAACAGGCTTCTTACTAGCGTAATGTGCTCCTATAGCAGCGGGGAGAGCATATCCCATCGCCCCCTGAGATGCAGGATGAATACATCTTTGCTGCTTTCCAAAATTGATGTTAGTGGGGAGGATAACTTCTATAAATCCTGAATCACTCACAAAAACTGATTTTTCAGCCATATACTTGGACATCAATTCTGCTAAAAAATAAAGATCTACTTTCTCTGCTAATTTATATTTGTCCTCACATTTCGGGAAAATATGTTTCCAATGAAAACATTTATTTAGCCAAAACGCATCAGTTTTTTTAATTTCTTTTTCTAAAAGTGAACTCAGAAATGATTTAGCATCTGCTTGAATAAACTCATCAATCTCTATTGTTTTTTTAGAGTGTTCAGTTGCATCAATATCAATCACAACAATCTTTGCTTCTCTTGCAAATTTGCAGAAATCTGGTCCAGTTGTGATTGTAGATAATCTATTTCCTATAACCAATAAATAATCTGAATTCTGAAGCGCCATATTTCCAGCTCTTGAGCATCCCATTGATCCAATAGATCCGATACATATATCATGATCGGTCCCGAAGGTATCAGGAGCTGAAGCAGTGTAAACTACTGGAATTCTATTTTTATTTACAAAATCCTCAAACTCATTTATCGCATTAGCAGATCTAACTCCGTTTCCTATTAAAACAACAGGTCTAGTTGCTAATTTGAGTCCTTTTACTACAGATTCAATATCCTCTTTTTTGACTTTAAACGTATCTGTTTCTGAAGGTATATATGACTCTAATTCAGATGGTGTAATCCGCATGCTTTGAACATCTAAAGGGACATCTATCCATACTGGACCTTTTCTACCATGTGTGGCCAAATAAATTGCTTTTTCAAGCTCAAACCTTATTCTAGATGGGTCGGCTATCATAACAGAATGTTTTGTTATACTCTCAACAATTGGAATAATATCAGCTTCCTGTTGCCCAAAAGTACGTACATTAATCCCAGTATGTCTTGATGTTTCATTCAGCGTGTTTTGTCCAGATATGAACACGCAAGCTATTCCATCTTGCCATGCCGACAATACTCCAGTTAAGGTGTTTGTTCCTGCACAGCCTGTAGAAACTAGACATGCTCCTAAATTATCATTGTATTGTGAATACGCAACAGCTGCAAAGGATGCAGCTTGTTCATGATGAGTTGATATACAATTAAGTTTAGGATGTTTAGCAACACCATCGGTTAAGAATAATGCTCCTCTACCGGTAACTGTGAATATGTCTTTTACACCACAGTCATAAATATAATTCATTATATAATCACAAACTCTTACAGGTTTACTATAATCAGTCTGCATAATTACTTTGGCTTAAATTTGTTTAGAACGTCAGGAATAACAATAACAAAATCAGCTCTACAAACAGCTTCCCCTTCAATAAAACTTTCTGCAAAACCTTTTGCCACTCCTCGTTTAAAAGAATTTAAAGTAGCTTTTATATCCAACTTTTCACCAGGTACAATTTTCCTTTTAAATTTCACATCAGTAACACTTGCGAAGTTAGTTTTCATCCCTTTGTATTCTTCAATACATAAGAATGTCATTATAAAAGTTTGGGTTAAACATTCGATCTGAATAAAACCTGGAACATTCGGCTCGTCATCAAAATGAGCTGGAAAGAACCATTCATTATATGTAAAACATTTAATTCCGCTAGCACTCTCTCCAGGAATCACATCATAAATACGATCAATGAAAAGTAATGGAAATCTATTTCTTTGACACTTCTGTATGCCAATGATATCAAAACTTAATTTTTCGCTCATTCTTTGAAGTTTTAATTGATTTCGACATCATATTTCATCATCAATTCTTTTCCTTTTTTATAACTTGAAAAATCAATAATATCATCAATGTCCATTTCTATTTCGAAAACTTCCTCAAGCGCTGACATAAGGCTCATGTGTCCTACACTATCCCACTCATCAACATCCTGATATTTCAAATCTTCAAGTTGATTTTCTTGAATCATTAAAGCTTCCAAAAAGACTTTTTTATAACTTTCTAAGTTAGACATACTCTGTTATAATAATTTATTATAACGAATATAGTTAGAAAAAAGGGGTTTCAATACTCACTGTTGAATAATCTATAATCTCACTACCACTTAGGAGCTATTTAATTATTAACCCATTTCTACTTGATGATTAAAAATTAATATCCTTATCCGCAACTCTACCCAAAGCAGTTTATGATCCATTAGGTTTAGCCCTTTAACTACCCGATTCTCGCGCGTCATGTTCCGTAGGACATGCGTGTGTATTTACAATCGTGTCTCCAGACGCTTTTTTTTAAAGTTAAATTAAAAATCAGGTGTTATAAGCCTCTTGATCCCTTTCGGCAAAGAGGTGACGCTTTTGGGTGATTATATATAAAGGAAAACCTTGGGTAAAGAAGCAGATAAGCATAACAATTAATGATAGTGAGGTGAAAATAGCCCAATATTATTAAGTTTTTTTTCACCGTCTTGGAAATTTTCGTGTTATTAATTATGCTTTATAAATACGTAAGATTGTTCGTTTAAGATGTAGCTCATTAATAAATGAATAGAATACGCACCTCTATTATTATTTGAAAATGATGTGTAAATTCTTTTAGCATTGGATTTAATTGCTTCCTTAATTTCAAAATAATTCATACAAATCCCAATTCCTGCACCTTGAAATTCTGGATAAATACCTGCTAAATTTGCATGGAAATGCCCATTTCCTTTATCAATAAGTATAAAGAATCCACAAACACTATTTTTATAAGTTAATTTGTAAAGTATAGCTCCTCGTTTTATATCATCTAATATCCATCCAATATACCTTTTGCTTGATTGTTCAGTCGAAAAATGAGGGTCTAGTGAAACTCGATCATCATTAAACATTCCTTCAGGTATTTTTTTGAATAATTCCTCTTTCTCTTCCTCATTCATTATTCCACATGATACTGCCTTTATAATTCTATTATATATGGAAGGAAGTTCTGGTAAAACTCCGTTATGATAGCAACTAGTGATTTGCTCAATCATAGTGTATCCATTAGATTGCAGTAACATTGAAAAATCTAATTTCTTAGTTGGTATTTTAATAACAGTATATTCTGAATTTATACTCAACAATCTATCTTTGCAATTTTCAAGTAGATCTTTGTCTTCTATAGTTACTTCCGTACAATCAACACCCAAATTGCGTTGTTCCCATAATGCGTTAATTATCTTCATACAGAAATTTTATTTATATCGCGGCTTAATCTTTTTTGATAAA
>CAWVWF010000034.1:0-21984 GCA_963933885.1 uncultured Flavobacteriales bacterium
AGACTCTTCCAATTGTAAATCTTGGAGCAAATGATACAATTTGTGATGACTTAACTAAAACACTAGACGCTGGTGCAGGTTATTCATATGTATGGTATTTAGATGGAAATGCAACTGGTACTACAACGCAAACTATCGCAGCTGATTCTGGAACTTACGTTGTAAGTGTTACTACTCCTTTAGGATGTGAAACTAGAGACACTATCGAACTAGACAATTTCCAATTACCTGTTGTAAGTTTTGTAAGTAATTTTGAATTTTGTGAACTAGATAGTGTTCAATTGGATGCAGGAAATGCAACATCAACTTATTCTTGGTCTCCAACTGGAGAAACAACGCAAACTATTTGGGCAAAATTACCAGGAACTTTTACAGCTACCGTTACAGATACAAATGGATGTGTTAATTCAGGTGATGCAACAGTAATTGAAAACACACTTCCTCCAGTAAATTTAGGAGCGAATGATTCAGCTTGTGTTGGGTTAAGTATTATACTTGATGCTACTGTTCCAAACGGAGTTACTTATGACTGGAGTGATGGATATAATCAAGGTATTTATACAATTACTAATCCTGATACATTAAGTGTTATTGTAACAGATGCAAATGGTTGTATTGGATATGATACTATTGAAATTAAAATGCTTCAGCAATTAAGCTTAATGTTTGACGATACAACAACTCAATGTGAAAATGACATCTTAGATCTTGATGCAGGTAATTATGCAAATGGGTCATTCGCTTGGACTTTACCTGATGGTTCGGTTGATAATTCTCAAGTAATTACATTAAACAGTGCTGGATGGTATGTTCTTAATATTACCGACCAATACAATTGTATGGGTGAAGATTCAATATTTGTAGTAATGATACCAGTTCCTAATATTGATCTAGGACCAGATACTTCTTTCTGTTCATTAGGACAAGATACGTACACGATCGAAATGAGTTTTACAGCAAATGTTGCTGGTACAATATCTTGGAGTGAAGGAAATAACAATAGTAATGACACTTTGTTTACTGCTACTTATGCGCCTTCAACTGTAATTGGAACTTTCCTTGATGTTACAGGATGTTCTCATATTGATACAGTTGAATTAGCTGAGTTCTGTGAGCCAACTAAAATCATAATGCCTAACCTCTTCAATCCTGGTGGAATAAATAATCCTACTTTCCATCCAATAGGAGTTGATGATAATACTTATATTGATATTGTAAACAATATCGTTAAAAGTCAGTTTGAAGTATTCAACAGATGGGGTGTCAAGATGGTACAAAGTTCTGATTTATTACCACGTTGGGATGGAATGTACGAAAACCGTCCAGCATCAAGTGGTACTTACTATTGGATCTATACATACACAGATTCTTCATTAAGAGAATACAAGTTGAATGGTTTTGTTCAGCTTATTCAAAACAGATAATAACAACTAAATTATACTTAAACCCGCTTCGAGAAATTCGAAGCGGGTTTTTTTATGTCCTAGTTTTATCCGGTCTACAAAAACGGAAAACCACATATACATTTGTATATTCAGGCTCAATATCAAAAACCTCATATTATGAAAATCAAACTGTTCTCATTTTTACTTGTTATATCAAGCTGTATTACTGCACAAAATTTTAAAGGCGTAGCTTATTTACCTTCCTATAGAATGGCTCATGTTGATGATATTAATTACGGTTTAATTACACACGTAATGGCAAGTTTTGTAAATCCTGATTCAAAGGGAAATATGTCTATTCCATCCGATATAGACAACTTCGTTACTAAAGTTCACAGTCATAATGCCAAAGCCATAATATCAATTGGTGGTGGTGGAGATTATTCATGGGGAAACAAAGTAATTATCTATGAAAACTTATTAAAAACAGCTCAAACTAGAACTGATTTTATCAAGAAAATTATGACCTATGTTAGAGATCATAAGGTTGATGGTTTAGACAATGATATAGAGGGTAATGCATTGGCATTATCAACCTTTAATATATTTTCTCAAGAACTTGGAGATAGTATCCATGCAGCAGGATTAGAATACTCAGCAGCAATTGGTGTTGGGGGAAGTTGGGGGTTAAACTATTGGAAAAAAGAAACATTAGAGAAGCTTGATCTTATAATGACGATGAGTTATGGAGGCGTTGGATCCTGGAATTGGAGTACGAAAGATGATGGACATGCTTATGAAAAAATGAAATCTGATATGAAGTATTTAACAGAAACAAGTAAAATACCTAAGGAGAAAGTACTAGGTGGTGTACCATTCTATACTGTTGAATTTCCAAATGAAGCACAACCTAATTATAATTCATACACAAAAACCTTTTGTGAAATTTACAATGATCCACAATTTGATAAACATGATCTATTACATAAAGACACTTTAACAACTAAAGACGGGAATACACTTTACATAAACAGTTTGGAAACATTGAAGAAGAAAATGGACTATTGTAATGAATTTGGAGGTGGTGTTATGATATGGGAAGCTGGCCAAGATTGTTTCGATGGTTCAATAAGTCTAATGGACTCTATGTTTGCATATGCGCAAGAGAAAAGTTTAGGATTAAATGAAATACCGGACTTAAATGTATCAGTTTCCCAAAATCCTTCTGAAGGTAAACTTACTATAAAATCAGACTTAAACGATCCACTTAAATATGAGATTTATAGTAGTAGAGGAGAAACTGTTTTACAAGGAGAAACTAAAATTATAAACGTTTCAAAATTAATTACTGGTGTCTATTTCATCAAAGTTTCTTATTCGGAAATCAAGTATAAATCACTAAAATTCACGATTAAATAAAATTATTTTCAAATTAAAACAGTGTTTTTATTTTTAAAGAACCTCATTATGTATTCAACTGAAAAGCAATAGTTTAGTTGGTTTTCCGGCATGGTTTTTCAGAGGTAACCAGCTCTTTTTTCAAATTTTATTGTATTAACCAGTAGCAACCCTTTTTAGAAAGCTCCCGTCATCTTGGTACTATAACCAACCAATATGAAGCTGTATAGAAAAGTAGGGTACACATTATTAATCATTCCTGTTGCCCTTATCCTGTTCAAGTTTCTTGTTGTAGGATATACTTTTAACAACATTCTTCCCAAAACAAGTTACGAAGTAAAATACCTCTACTCTCTTCAAAGTTATAATGATGCTGTAAACGTATCTGCTTTTCTTCCTCAGTCAAATCAACACCAGTTAATTTCTCAAGAAGTAAATAATTCGCCAAACTTCAATTTTGAAATCGTTCAAGATGAAACTGGAAGAAAGGCAAATTGGAATAGTAATAAACAGAATAACATTAACCATATTTCCTATACATTCTCGTTTATTGGTGAGCCAACTAAATTCAAAATATCTGATAGCATTTCCATTCCTGAAGAAGTATCTCCTCAGTTAAAACAATATTTAAAAACTACTAAGAACATTCAAGTCTCACACCCTTACATTTTAGGTTTAAAGAACGAGATTATCGGTGAGGATGAAAATACTTTAAGCGTATTAACCAAAATTTACAATACATGTTTTGAGCTTAAAAAGAGACCTTTCAAAGGGGTTACTGATGCTGTAACTGCAGCAAAACTTGGTGAAGCTTCTTGTAATGGAAAGAGTAGATTATTTGTTGCCTTGGCAAGAGCAAAAGGAATTCCAAGTAGATTGGTTGGAGGTGTAATTTTAAAAAAAGGAACTAAGAGAACATCTCACCAATGGGTGGAGGCTTTCGTTAATGGTTACTGGGTTCCATTCGATCCATTGAATGGCCATTTCCAGTTTCTTCCTGGGAACTATTTAGAACTTTATAAAGGAGATGAATTCTTATTGAGTCATACGCCTAACATCAATTTCGATTATCAATTTGAAATCAAGAAAAGACTAGTTTCGAACCCAAAACTTAGGAGTGAACTAAAATCAAATACCTTCAACGCATATGTGATTTGGGATGCCTTTGAACGTATTGGTATATCATTGGGACTATTAAAAATAATTCTTTTAATGCCGCTTGGAGCATTGGTAGTTGCGGTTTGTAGAAACGTTATTGGTATTAAAACATTTGGAGTATTTCTTCCAGCTTTGATCGCAATTGCTAGTCAGGAAACAGGATTAGGATACGGAATCCTTGCCTTCTTAATGGTAGTTGTTATTGTAAGTTTAGTTCATGGCCCTTTGGAAAAACTCGGCTTGCTTTACACCCCTAAAATGGTTGTAATGCTTGTATGTGTTGTTATCGCCTTTATAGCAATATCCTGGTTAGGAATTATGGTAAACATCACAGCATTTGCATATGTAACGCTATTCCCGATGGTTGTAATCACCATTACCGCAGAACGATTTGCAAGAACAATAATAGAGGAAGGTTATCCACCTGCTTTAATCGTAACACTTCAAACATTAGCAGTTGCATCATTAACTTACTTAGTGATGAACTCTACTACAATGGAAGCTTTCTTTTTAGCCTTCCCAGAACTATTCTTAATCATTATTTCCTTCAACGTCTTTTTAGGTAAATGGATTGGTATGAGGTTAACCGAGTATAAACGTTTTAAATACTTGATTAACTAATGGGCTGGCTAGACAAACTAAAATACGCGCAAGAAAATGTTGTAGGGATGAATGAACGAAACTTAAGTTTTGTTTACCCAAACAATCAAAGGAAGCACTACCCCTTAGCAGATGACAAAGTGTTATGCAAAGAGGTGCTTCATGAAAACAATATAGCATGTGCCGACACCTATATGATCATTAGGTCTATGGGGAACTTAGAAGCTCAATTAACGGAGTTGGATAAGCACCACAAAATGGCAGTAAAACCTGCTAAAGGAAGTGGTGGAGGTGGAATATTAATATTAGAACGAACTGGATATTTAGAATGGAAAACACCGGGTGGAAGAAAGATTGATTTTGATATGCTGAGAACGCATCTTGCCAACATTCTTTTCGGTGTATATTCTTTTGGAACTGGAGATAAAGCAATTATAGAATACTGTATTGAACCTCATCCGTTCTTTCTGAAAATATATAAAAATGGAGTGCCTGATTTTAGAATTATCATGTATAAAAACGTTCCTGTTTTGGCCATGGTAAGAATCCCAACAGACATGTCTGGAGGAAAAGGAAACTTACACTTGGGAGCAATAGGAGTTGGTGTAGATATGGAAACAGGTTTACTAACTGAAGGTTACTATAACGACACTTATGTATCAGAACATCCAGATTCAAACGTAAGGTTTGTTGATGAACAAATTCCGAATTGGAAAGAAACATTGGCCTTATCAATCCAAACATCCAAGGCATTTCCACTAGAATATCTGGGAATCGACATTGTTTATGATGAGGAACTAGGACCAATGGTAATGGAAATAAATGTTAGACCGGGTTTACAGATTCAAAACGTAAATAAAGTTGGACTAAATACAGTGGTTAACAAACTAAAGGAAGAGGGGAAATTATGAGAACACTAAGCAAAACTTTTATTCCATACTTATCAATGCTTATCATATTTTGTTGTGGTATAGTTTACTTAGATTTTGTTTCTGAAGATGACTATGCTTCAGCAACTACGATTGAAATTAAGAACACAAATACTGATCTTGAATACCAATCTATATGGCAAACTGAGTCAGAACATCAAAAAGATGAAAAAGGTGCATGGGTTACTGATCCACAATTCCTAGCTGCTAAAACAAGTTTTAACAATAAGAAATGGACTTCCGCTTCAAGAAAATTCAAGGTGATTCTTCAACGATACCCAAACCAAAAAGAACTATTGAATTACTTAGGATTATGTCACCTAAAGAGAAAGCAATTCAACAAGGCGATTGCCATTTTTGAAAACTCTCTAGAGCAAGACTCGAGTTACTTTTCTACTCGAATTAATTTAGGCATTAGTTACTCCAAAATTAAACATGAAAGCAAAGCTTTAAACCAATACAAACATGCTATTCAAATTAAGCCTACATCTTACAAACCTTATTTAAACAGTGGAATTTTAAACTGTAAAAATCAACTGTATACAAAAGCAATAAAAAACCTAAATGCTGCCATTTCTTTTTCAAGTGGAAAAGCAAAAGCAAAGGCATTTTGCTACAAAGGAATTGCTCAAATTGGTTTGGTAGATACAGTAAACGCTAAGATAAGTTTAAACGAAGCGATTTTACTTTATCCACAGTTTGAACTCCCACGTGTACAACTAGCAAGCTTAATTACAGATCCAGTTTTGAAGAAGTCTCAGTTGAATAAAATTATTCTTTTAAACCCTTCTTCTTCTATTGCTCATTACCAACTTAGTGAGGTATTCAAGGAAGAACAAGATTTTGAGAAAAGTGAATTCCACATCAAAAAAGCACTAAGCTTTAACCCGAATGATGAGGTTTTACTCAACGCTTTAATTAGTAACTACTTGAAACAAGATAAAAACAGCGAAGCCCAAAACATGGTAACTCAAAGTTTAAATTCTTCTGATACACTACCAGCTAACTTCTTTATGCTTGCTAAAATTGAATCGAAAAATCAACGGTTTAAAAAGGCCTTGTATTTCTACGATAAAGCCATTCAAAAATCCAATTCTGCTTATCCTGAAGCAGCTTTGAATAAAGGAATTATTTACAAGAATCTTAAGGAGTTTGACTTAGCTATTTATAGTTATAAGCACGCTTTAAGTATGCGTCCTAAATATTCTGCTGCTTACTATAACCTTGCACTTTCTTATTCTGGAATGGATTCCAATGCCTTAGCGATTAAGAACTATAAAAACACGGTAAAGTTCAATCCGAAAAAATACAAAGCATGGTTTAACCTTGGTAGATTATATAACGCTACAAATCAGCATGAAAAAGCCGAAAGTGTTTTAAAGAGAGCACTTCAGGTTAAATCCAATTATTTGAAAGCCTTCATGGAATTAGGTAGAACATATGGTCATTTAAAAAAATACGATCAAGAAATCAAAACCTATAATCAACTCTTACAAATTCAGCCGAATTATATAGGTGCTTGGTACAACATAGCTTTGGTTTATAAGAAAAACAAGCAATTTCCAGAAGCTATTAATGCTTACGAAAAAGTAATTAATCTTGATTTAAATAATGTAAAGGCGCGAAAAAACTTAGGTAATATTTATGCAAAGAATAACCAGCTTGAAAAAGCCATTTTAATCTATGAATCTGCTGCTGATATTGCTGTAAATGATGAAGAAATAAGGTTTAATATTGGTCTTCAGCAAGCTAAATTGAAACAGGAAGATGCTGCTGTTGCTTCTTATAACAAAGCACTTCAGATTAATCAAAAATATAATAAGGCTTATAAAAAGCTGTTTGATTATTATAAGCGCAAAAAGCTAATTGAAAAGGAACTGAATTTAAGACACCAGCAATTAATTGCATTTCCTGATGGAAAGGAAATGTATAAGTTGGCGAGAAAGCAACATAAAAGGAAGTTTTACAACAACGCTACTGCATCTTATAAAGCTGCAATTAGTCAAAATGAAAAATCACATTGGACTTATTACTGGTTGGGGAAAGCTTATCTAGATAATAAGAATTACGATAAGGCACTCAAGTCTTTCAAGACTTCCCTTTACTTAAAGCCCAAACATAAATTTTCTGTTTACAGAACTGCACAAGCTTTTGAAAAAACAAAGAACTTCAAGAAAGCTATTTCATATTATAATCAACTGATTACAATTGATCCTGATTTTGCTCAGGAAAAAGAAATTTCAGAACTCATTACTACGCTAAAATCTAAATAAAATGAAGGTACAAACTGGCTACATAAGTGCATTAGCTTTTTGCACAATACTTTTAAACGCTTGTGTTAAAGAGGAAAGTAACTCTGCTCCACAAGTTTTAGGGATTTCCGTATTCAACAATGTAATTTATGCAGGGGATACTACAACGCTTTCAGCTACCGTAACTGATGAGGATGAAGATGAGATGCAATATAACTGGTCTGCTTCAAAGGGTAGTTTTCCAAAGGGCTCAATTGAAAAGAATACAGTTTGGAAGGGTGCTTTTTTTGAAGGTACGCATGATGTAAAGTGTACAGTAAGTGATGGGAAAGCACAGAATTATAAGAAAAATTCTGTAATTGTTAATGGTTTTATTCATGACAATTTTGATGAGATTGACAGTAATTGGAAGCTGACTAACGCTACAGTTAATAATACTAATAATAGAACTGAAATAAGCGTAAGTGATAGCAGTGATGCAGTATACCTTCATGAATTTGATGGGAATATTACTCCGCCCTACTCTATTTTAATGTCAACTGGGATTGCTTCAAATTCATCAACTTTTAGTAATGCTGATAAGTATGGTGTTTTGCTAGATTTTTATAATGTTGGAAGTGATACAATCGTGAAAGCATTATGGGTTAGAGTTTATCCATCGAGTTCAATAAAGAATTGGAGAGTGAGTGTATACGAAGACACTGGTAACAAAAACAGTTGGAAAACAATAGAGTCACAAGCTGAAGGAATCGATGGAGCTGTTGAAACTTCAAGTGAAGATCTTAATGATTTTCAGATTACAGTTGATGTAAATAACATGTTAAATATTACTGTGAATGGTGTGAATATTTATAGTAATAACATCTTGAAAACTAGCTTTCTCTCTGGAGGTAATCCACCTGCTTTAATTCTTCAAAAAATTGGTGTGAGATCTACAACTGGGACTGTATTTATTGATGATGTTTATATTACTAGAGATTTTTCTAAAATAAAGACTGATGTATTTAATTAAGATGAAGGGACTTAAATATATAATAGCGTTTGTAATACTTACTACAAGCTCTGCCTACGGACAAAAGAGGTTTGAAATAACTCCAAATGTAAATGCTGGATATGAGCATAACATTTACAAAGCTCCAAAACGGTTATATGACAAAACCAAAGGTGAATATCGATCGGAAGATTCAACAAGGTTAAATGATTTTTTTGTTGAGGGAGGATATGATGTATCGTTTAGTAAAAAGAAAAGAAAGAAATACAAATATGGTTTGAATCATTCTGTTTGGACTAGACAGTATTTTACGCAAACTCAAATCAGTCAGTACGATGCAGATTTAAAATTAAACTACCTCAGGTACCTCAACAAAAAGCTTTCGATAGGAACAAGTTATTTGGTTGGGAATACCAATAAGATAGCCTCAGCGCTTATCGGAGAGGGGTTTACTAGGAACTTTATTTACTTAACCAATAGAGCAGAATTATTGAGTTATTATCGTCAGAATAAGAAAACGCTTTGGCACTTATCTACCTCTTTTGAAAACAAGAAATACCACAAAGAATTTCAAACCATTTCGAGAACAGATAAATTAAATCTTGCTTTCGATGAAGAAAATACTGGTGCTTCATTCAGTCATAATAATCTTACTGGTAAACTATCTTTTAAGCGAAATATTAATAAGCGACAAAAACTAGCTATCTCTGGTACTTTCGTTTACCGAAACTACTTAGATTACTTAGCAAAGGACAGTTTAGGAAGTCAGTTAAAAACCAACCCTCTAAGGACATATCATTACTATACATTTGGAGGTAATTACAAAATAAGAATTAAGAAAAGATCTATTCTTAAACCTTACATCACTTTAATAAGGCGAAATGATTTATACCAAGATTACTATTCATTCAGTAGTTTACAGACTGGTTTCCGTTATTATTTCAGATATAAGAAATTAAAAATAGCTACTAATTTGAGATTCGAAAAAGTGAATTTTGATGTGAGACAAGCTCCTGTTTTCTCAAAAGAATTTACTGCGCTTCGTTACAATTATTTCTCAAGCAGTATCAGTGCTAGCTACAAATTAAAGAAAAGATGGTACTTGTCTGGTTCCTTTTCTTCGAGTATGAGAACCTCAAATGGGGAATTAGAAGATTGGGTTATTAGACGTCCATACAATTACTTCGAAACAGCGGTTGGAGCCAAATACGTTTTCATTAAAAGTTCTAAGAAGAAAAAGAAACGCAAAAAGAAGAAGCGCAAGAAAAAGAAAAAATAACTATTTCCAATCCCAAGAAAGGATGTTCCATTCATCTGAAGCATCTTTAAAAGTGTGAATCGTTTTAAATCCAACTTTTAAATGGGCATTCATCGATCTTGGATTACTTGAAGAAACTTCAGTTAAACAAATATCAAATACATTAGAATAAGCCGTTTTATGTTTTTGATAAAGTGCTTTAAAAACACCTTTCCCTCTGTGTGATGCTGCTACGCAAACTTGACCCATTGCGTAATAATTATGATCCCCTAACTTCTTTCCCTGATATTCTACTTCCTCGAATGTGTTAAACAAGGGGATTAAAGTAGGAACTAAATTTCTGAACTCTTTTAACATGACCAAAGCATAACCAACCACTACTCCACCGTCTACTGCGATCACATGTTTTGCTTGATCATTCATTTTTTTCAATGAATCAAAATCATGTTTAACAGTTACAAACCCATCTACTTGTCTAAGGGTTTCCGGAACATGATCTAAATGATTTTCCTTTTGAAGGTTTAAGATCTCCAGAAGTTCCTTTTCTGATTCTGCTAATTTGACTTTCATTCTAATGTGATTACTGCTCTAATTCCTGTCTTCTAAGAATTAATATTTTATCCAAATAAATCAACAACACTGCTGTGAAAGGTAGTGCAATCAAGATCCCTATAGTTCCAAACAGATAATTAAAGATGCAAAATGAAAGCATCATTATAGCTGGATTCATACTTGAAACACCTTTCATTATTTTTGGGAAAAACACCATCTCCTCAAGAATAGAAACAAGAATGCAAATAGCGGTTATCAATCCAAAATATAAAAAGAAGCTTTGGTCATTTTCTACTGAAAGTACCCAACAACTTAAAGACAGTGGTAATAGAACGTAATAATGAAAATGACTTACATAGCATAAAAGCCCAGCTAAAGTTCCTAGAATAATAGCACCAGGGAGTCCTATAATACTAAAGGAAGTAATAAAAATTACTGTACAGATTAGTACAATGATGGTACGCTGTTTCATGTAAGTACCCATTACGTTCTTAAAGACAGTTTTTAACTCCGTTAAATAAGGCATGCGTTTCTTCTCTTCTCCAAGGGATTTACTGAACTTATCAGAAAAATATGGAAAGGTGTAAAGTATATATAAGTAGTATACGATTGAAAAAGGAATAATTGTCCACCAACTCAAACTAGCCCTACTCTCTTCAATAACATCATCCGAACTTGTGAAAAAGGAACTCACTCCTGAAAATGCTTTAGTGATCATTTCAGTATTATTGCTCAATGAATCTGTAACTGATTCCAAATCTAACGGGATGTTTACAGCCTCTTTAGGGTATATTTTAGCGATGTAAGTTTTTACTGTTTTAGTAGTTGCATCTATTTTATCACTATTATCATTCGAGAAAGTAACGAAAGCATTGTTCAAGCGCTTTACATCATTAAAAACCAAGTTTCCCATAAAGAATACAGATCCAATTAAAATTGAGACAGCCATGAATAAAAAGGTAGTTACCGCCAAATCTCTATTTCGAATGAATCGCTGAAGTTTCGTTATTACTGAATTAGAGATATATGCTAAGAACAGCCCAATTAGAAATGGTAGAATGATTTCTCCAACATATAAAAAGACAACCAATAAAATTATTAGTGTGATTGCAATACGAATTTGAGTCTTGTATTTATTCATTAGTATTATTCCAATTACTTAAATAAAATGATGTGCTAAAGATATTAAAAACTAATACAATGAAAATAAAATTCTCTCTACTTAAATCGATTTAATAGATCTGTTTAATTTTAAGTTTGAAAACATTTCTTTCTCAAAAGAAATTATTTTAGTGACTTAGAATGTTATAAATTCACTTCACCTACGACTGAGAAATGAACATACTTATAATTGAAAATGAGGAAAAACAGCGGCTTGTTTTATCAAGCTTGATTGGTTTTACAAAATTTAAGGATGCGAATATTGAAGCTGTGGATGGTGTGGGATCTGCTAACCAAATCTTATCTTCATTTCAACCCAATGTAGTCCTATTAGATGTAGAACTGAATGATGGAAATGGGTTTGATTTTTTAGAAGCCAATGAAAGGAATTTTGAAGTAATATTTGTAACAGGGAAAGAAGAATATGCTTTAAAGGCATTAAAAAACAAAGCAATCGATTATTTATTAAAACCTATTGATCCCTTTGAATTAGAGGAAGCTCTTGAGAAATGCTTAAATAAACATAAAGTGTTTGAAATTAAGAAACCGATTGATTTCATTTCACTTAATACAGTGAATAGTATTTATAAGATTTTTTGGAAGGATATCATCTATTGTGAATCGGAAGGAAACTACACAACTGTTTACACTTTAGATGGAAAGAAAATAGTTGCTGCAAAAACTTTAAAAGATATTGAGAGTAAATTACCAGCAGACATATTTTTAAGGGTTCATAGAAGCTACAGTGTGAATCGAAAATTTATTACATCTTACAATAAACTAAAACAAGAAATTGAATTGGTTGATGGGAAATCTGTTCCTGTAAGTAAAAGTAAAAAGCAAGAACTTCTAGAAGAGTTTTAAAAAAGGCGCCCATATTTGGACGCCTTATAATTATTTGATGAAATTACTTGTAGAAACTCCTGAACTTGAAATTGCTTTTATAACATATCTGCCCTTTGGGAAAGTAGAAACATCAATTTCAGTAGTAAATGCAGTTGAATTAAAACTTAATACTTCTGCTCCTAAAATATTGAATATTTGAAATTGAACATAAGTATCATCCGTTGACTCAATAATTAAATTATCCAATACTGGATTTGGATAACTTTTGATTCCAAACAATTCAATATTTACATCTTCATTATCTGTTTCATTACTCAGATTATCAGTCAATTCAACCAGCTCCTTCGTTCTGGTTGTCATTGATCTTGAGGAATATACGTTATAAGTATCTTCTTGAGGATCAATCCTTAAGTTTAATCTTGCACCATAATTTGAATCAAATGAAGGTTTAATACTTATTTTGTTTCGTGCGACATAATTCTCATCCATGGTAGCTGTCATTACCTTGTTATGAATAACTAAATCTTTAGGCATGATATAAAAATCTAGAAACATAGCATTTTCAGTTGATCTCAACTTAGGTGCAGTATAAATATAGTTCTCTGGTAAACCAGGTAATATATTTTGTCCTAAATCGATTTGAAGATCTGGAATATAATTAGCAAATGAGTTTTGATAAACTGTATTTGATCCGAAAATAAAAGTAACAAGGTCAATAGTACAATTTAAAATACCAGCGTTTCTATAACAATTGTTACCATATAAATTTAGCGATGGTCCTGCCTTTATATTTAAGTAAAAGCCATCTTCAATATTACCTAATAGTTCAACATTGTTTCCAGAAATAGATCCTCTAAACTCAACTGTTTTTCCAAATTCTGCATCAAAATCTAAATTGTCTGTATCATAATAATATTGTGATTTTACCAAAACATTATGAAGATCTAATGTTATACCAGAACTGTTTAGTTTAAGATCAACATTTGCATTCTTCAAATAAGTTTTAATCCTTACTCCTTTCCAAGGTTCATAGCCCTTAATATCATAACTTCCATCAGCAATAGATTGAGATTTTGTTAAGATATGAATAGAGTTGTTTAATGTAGCTTCTGTTAATTTAACAGATATTTTTTGTTGTCCAAAAACAATGATTTGAACAAAAAAAGCGCACGTTAATAAAGTTATTTTTTTCATATTTAATAATTATAAATCTTCGTATCCTTTATGAAAGAATATATTCTTCCCATCAAGGGTTTTTACGATTACTAGAAACTCAAAATTTGAGATCCAATCTAAATCCTCATCTATGTCTACTCTAAAGCTTTCTCCTGCTTTAATGAGAGCTCCTCTTCTTGTTCTATCAACTAGTATATAACTAAAATCAGCCCACCAATCAGCTTTAATCTTAGCATCAACAAAATACAAATCAACATTGGACTTTATTCGTAAATAATAGGTTAAGCAGTAACCAGCATCAAAGACATCAGTCCAGTCTGACTGACAAGCTTTTACTATTTTAAATTCCATTACTGGAGCTGCTACAATAAATGCTTGTCCAATTGAAAAATCAGCAGATCCATCATTTACTTTAATCCCAAGAGTCAATTCATATTCTGTAGGTCTTATTGTTGTTCCAGCAAACTTATCGTCAACCATATCTTGAAATTCTTTCTCATATATTCCAAATGGGGTTTTAGGCCAAGTAGCTAGTATTCTCGCCCTTATTTTAGCATCTGCGATAGAATTACCAGTGAATATTAAATTGTTAATGTTATTCACAAAATAATTATCAACGATGTTAATCTTTGCATGATTTCCACCAGGGAATAATTCATCCAATTGAAAGGAAACATTTCCAGCGAAAGTAGAATTGTATGACTTATTGAATTGTTCATTTTGCGCATTAATTTTAACGTTAAACGCATAATTTAAACTCGCTACACCAACTTTAAAATCAACTGATGGAATCATTAAAGTTATTGTTGCATTAGCCAATCCATACTCAGTGTTTCCAACAGAAGCAGTTATCGTATTCGTAAAAGAAGGATTATTATATTGATCAATTATAAACTCATTAACAGTGGTTTCATCTAAATTAAACTCTTGTAATAAGTCTATTTGTTCTGGACTACCTTTCGACATAATTCCTGAAGAATATAAATCTGGCAGACTCCCTGTTTGAGCTTTGCTGCTGAATTGAAAACAACAGCAAAGCATTATAATTAAGTGTATTTTATTATACATAACAAATGATTTAAAATTATTATTTACTAGCCTCTAACTCATTCATTCTTTTTTCCATCTCAATAATATAAAGCGTAAGCTCTTCAACTTTTCTTAAAAGTTGAGCTTCCATTTTTGCAACAGGTACTCCATTTTTTTCAATTTCTGAAGCAGAAGGAATATTTGGTAAATGATTATTTTTAGAAATGAAACTTGCTACTTCATCAATAGGCATTAATTCATAATCATCAGCGAAAACATAATCTGGCCAATCTATTGATAATTGAACATCTAATTCTGTGCAAATTACTTTCCCATTTACCGCTAAAGAATATCCTTCAGGAATGTCTTCTAATTGAGTTTGAATTCCAACTGCTCCATCACCTCTAACAATAAAAGTTTCTTTATCTCCAGCAAGTTCATCAACAGCTCTTATAAAATAACTTTGTTTCGAGTTTTCAACTGAACCAAAACTTCTAGCTTTTAATGTTAAGACTGTCTCAGGGTTTGATCCTCCATATTGATAAACTTGTAAAGCTGATCCATCATTAGTTAGTGTATTTCCAATCGTAACTCCATTATGGAATAATTGCAATTTGGAATCATCATAATTATCAAATTTAACAGTCATTCTTGGAGCAACAACTCCTCCTCCAGTAGTAGCTGATATTGTCCCAAACTTAGTTAAAGTAGAGCCGTTAGTTCCCGTTTCTATTGCATTAAGAATGAAATCTCCTTTTGAAGTAATATCTTTTCCAGATGCAATCTCACCTTCAGCATTCAAGTCCCCATTTAAATGAAGCCTTCCTTGGTTTGTTAAATATGCAAGTGTAGACGCTCCTGATTTAAATTCAAAACCAATGAAATTAGTGAAATCAGTACCTGATCCGGTATAGAAAGATGGAACAATCGAAAGGTTTCCTTTAATTGTTGGACTTAACCAACCCTTCATTTTTAAACCCTTCCCAACGTATTCACCAAGTTGATTAATCGAAGCGATACTTGTGTTGTTATATTGAAAATCGAATCCAACATAATCAGTAGCTGACCCTGTGAAAAACAATGGCTTGATTCCAAGTTCCCCCGGGTAATTAGGAGCTAACTCACCCTTAAATACTAATCCATCAGAAAGCACATTTCCCTCAACATGAAGTTTCTCTGTTGGACTATCAATTCCGATCCCAACATTTCCAGGTGTTGTAGCATTATCAGTAATTAAATTATTCCCATTTTTCAACCAATAATCTCCTGGTATGGAAACCTCAGTTCCTCCTCCTGTTCCACCAGTCTCACCAATAAAAATTTCTTCTCCCGTAGTTAAAGTAGCGTACGTTCCATTAATTACTGGTTCTACTGAAGTATTAGAAAACATTATTGCAGTATAAGTACTTGGACTCCACCAAGAAACTGTTTGTAGCGTAAGTAAGTTGTTTTCATTAGATATAACTGTAAACCCGTCAGCACTCTGAAAGCTACCATCATAACTAATTACAATTTTATAACTCTTAATTGTTTGTCCCGCATCCACCGTTACATTTGGCTTAACTCTGTACCCAGAACCTTCTGACGTTACAGTTAATGTTGCATCATTTGCAAGTAAGCTGAAACTTAATAAAAGTGCAGCAATTGTGGTTTTAAAAATCTTCATTGAAAAGTAAATTAGTTTTAATTTGACAGCAAAAGTATTATCGAAAAACTACATTATAATCGAATTTTAAGACCATTGTGTGAGTGAGGGCAGTTGTTGAGTAATCGTACCCTTATATCGAGTAAATGGAATTTATAGATCTGCAGAGGATATTGATTTAGTTTTCTTTACTATATTTTGATTCAGATAAAAATTCTATATACCTTCGTACCTCGATGCAAAATAATAGCAAAAATATTATCACTACAATTTCAACGATTATCACTATCGTTGCTGCTATTATTATTACCCCTTTGGGGTCTTAAATTACACATATAACATATATAAATGCATTTCTTGGTTAAATCATTATTTAATCACGGGATAATTCAATATTTTTGCGCTCATTATGGTGATGAGCCAATAATTTAAAAATAAGAGAATATGAAGGTTTTAAAATTTGGTGGTACTTCAGTTGGATCGGCTGATTCAATAAAAAAAGTAGCTCAGATCGTTAATTCGGAAGCTCAAAATGGGAGAGTTTTAGTAGTTGTTTCTGCAATGAGTCAGATCACTAATAAGCTTTTATCCGCTAGCCAACTGGCTGCAAGTGGAGATGAGTCCTATAAAGAGGTAGTAAAAGAAATTGAAACAAAACATTTTGATGCGATTAGAGATTTAGTTTCTATTGATCAACAAAGTGGTATAATTGCCAACGTTAAAGTAATGCTTAACCAGTTGGAAGATATGCTTACAGGAGTATATTTGATTCAAGAGCTTTCTCCAAAAACTTCAGATTTTATCGTAAGTTTTGGTGAACAGTTATCTTCTTTCATTGTTTCTCATGCTATGAAAGCAGAATTAGTTGACTCAAGAAACTTGATTTTCACTAATAAATCTTTCGGTGGTGCAACTGTACTTTACGATATTACTTATAAGAATATTCAAGAGTACTTCGAAAAATCTGATGAGAACGTTTTTGTTGCTCCAGGTTTTGTTGCTTCAACTGAAGAAGGAATTACTTCTACTTTAGGAAGAGGTGGTTCTGATTTCTCTGCAGCAATTTATGCAGCAGCAACAAGCGCAGAAGAATTACAAATTTGGACAGATGTTTCAGGAATGATGACTGCTGATCCTCGTAAAGTAAAAGCTGCTTTCCCAGTAAAGAAGATTTCTTACAAAGAAGCAATGGAATTATCTCACTTCGGTGCCAAGGTAATTTATCCACCAACAATACTTCCTGTATACAAACAAGGAATTCCAATTAGAATTAAAAACACTTTCGCTCCACAGGACGAAGGAACTTTAATTTCTGTTGGAAATCAAGAAGGAATGCCAATCAAAGGAATTAGCTCAATTGATAAAATTGCGTTGATGAGTTTATCTGGTTCTGGAATGATTGGAATACCAGGAATTTCTGCTCGTTTATTTAGCGCACTTTCTAGAGCTGAGGTTAATATCATATTAATTACTCAAGCTTCTTCTGAGCACTCTATCACTTTTGCAATTGCACCGGATGATGTTGAGTTAGCAGTTGAGTCAGTAAAAGAAGAGTTTACTTTCGAAATCCAGATGGGTAAAGTAAACAGTCCAAGAGTTGAAACTGGTTTATCAATCATCGCCTTAGTTGGTGAAAAGATGAGTGGACAAGTTAACGTTTCTGGAAAAATGTTTAACGCATTAGGAAGTAATGGTGTTAACATCAGAGCAATTGCTCAAGGTTCTTCAGAAAGAAATATTTCTGCAGTAATCGAAGAAAAGCATGTTGCTAAAGCATTAAACGTATTACACGAAAATCATTTCGAAGGTCATAAAAAACGTTTGAACATATTTGTTGTAGGTGTAGGTAATGTTGGAGGAACTTTAGTTGAGCAAATTAAAGCGCAACAAGCTAACCTAGCTGAAAGATCTAATATCAACTTAAGAGTTGTTGGATTAGCTAACTCTAGAAAAATGTTGTTAAACGGTCAGGGAATCGACTTAGATAACTGGCAAGATCAAGTTGAAGCTTCTAACAAACCATTTGATAAAGATGTTTTAATTGAAGAGATCAAAGAATTAAACTTAAGAAATAGTGTATTTGTAGATTGTACAGCAAACTACGAAATCGCATCTGTATATAAGAACGCATTAGAAGGTAACATCAACATCGTTACTGCTAACAAAATTGCTTGTTCATCTGATTACGATTTATACCAAGAATTAAAAGCGATCTGCTTAAAGAACAATGTTAAGTTCCTATATGAAACTAACGTTGGAGCTGGTTTACCAGTTATCGGAACAATTAACGATTTAGTTCACTCAGGAGATACAATCAAAAAGATTGAAGCTACTGTTTCTGGATCTTTAAATTACATCTTCAATAATTACGATGGGAATAACACTTTCCATGATGTTGTTATGGAGGCTAAAACTGAAGGTTATACTGAACCAGATCCTCGTATTGATTTATCTGGAGTTGATGTTAAGCGTAAGATCCTAATATTAGTTAGAGAGGCTGGATTCAAAATGGAGTTTGACGATATTATCGTTGGAGATATTTTACCAAAAGCTTGTTTCGATGTTGAATCAGTTGATGATTTCTTCGAAGTTCTAAAAAAGGATGAAGCTACTTTTAAGAAAATGGTAAATGATGCGCAAGCAGAAACAAAGAAATTAAGAGTAATAGCTAAATTTACTGATGGAAAAGCAACAGTTGATTTAGAAGCTGTTGATTCAACACACCCATTCTATAGCTTACAAGGAACTGATAACACTGTAGCATTATATACTGATAGATATGTAGCGCAACCAATGGTTATTCAGGGTGCTGGTGCTGGTGCAGGAGTTACTGCTGCTGGTGTTTTTGCTGATATCGTAAGAATAGCAAATTACTAAACAAGTTTAATATGAATCAAGTTAAAGTATTTGCCCCTGCAACTGTAGCTAATGTAGCTTGCGGATTTGATGTATTAGGATTGGCGTTAGATTTTCCTGGAGATGAGGTGATCGTAACAAAAACTGATTCTAATAAAGTAGTTATCACCGCTTGTCATAATGCTGAAGATTTACCTTTAGCAGCAGATGAAAATGTTGCCGGTGTAGCAGTCATGGCATTACTTGAAAAACTAGGTTCAACACAAGGTTTCGAAATAGAATTAACTAAAGGTGTTAAGCCTGGAAGTGGTATTGGAAGTTCAGCAGCTAGTTCAGCAGCAGCTGTAGTTGCAGTTAATCATTTGTTGGGTGAACCATATACTCGTAAAGAGTTGGTTGAATTCGCAATGCAAGGAGAAAAATGTGCAACTGGTGTTGCTCATGCTGATAATGTTGCTCCTAGTATATGTGGTGGTTTTACTTTGGTAAGAAGCTACGAACCTTTAGATATTATAAAAATAGAATCTCCAGAAGAACTTTGGGCTACTGTAATTCATCCTCAAATTGAGGTGAAGACTCGTGATGCTAGAAGAGTTTTGAAAGGTGGAATTGATTTGAAAAAAGCAATTACACAATGGGGTAATGTAGGAGGGTTAATCGCTGGATTATATTCTAAAGATTATGATTTAATTGGAAGATCATTGGTAGATGTAGTTATCGAACCAATCAGATCTATTCTGATTCCTGGTTATGCTAGCGTTAAAAAAGCAAGTATGGAAGCTGGAGCATTAGGTTGTTCAATTTCGGGATCAGGTCCTTCAATCTTTGCACTTTCAAAAGGCAAAGAACAAGCATTAAAAGTAAAGGAAGCCATGGGTGAAATTTACAAAGAGTACGGAGTAGATTATGATATTCATGTAAGTCAGGTTAATTCTGAAGGTGCAAGAATTATTAAATAAACAAGATTTTAAGAAAGCAAGATGAAGTATTTCAGTACAAATAAAAAATCAGAAGATGTATCTTTCAGAGATGCAGTAGTTAGAGGTTTAGCACCGGATGGAGGTTTATACTTTCCGGAGCGTATCGAAAAATTACCAGCTGGTTTAATTGGTTCAGGAAAATCTGTTGAGGAGTTAGGTTTTGAGGTCGCTAAAAGATTTGTTGATGGAGAAATTCCTAACGACAAGTTAGAAACTATCGTTTCAGAGACTGTTAACTTCCCATTACCTCTTGTTTCTGTTGAGAAAGATGTTTTCTCTTTAGAATTATGGCACGGACCAACATGTGCTTTTAAAGATGTTGGTGGAAGATTTTTAGCGCGTTGTTTATCTCATTTCGTTGAAGAAAGCGGTGAAAAGGTTACTATACTAGTAGCTACTTCAGGAGATACTGGAAGTGCTGTTGCAGCTGGTTTTTTAGGTGTTGAAGGAATTGATGTTGTTATTCTTTATCCAAAAGGTAAAGTATCTAAGATTCAAGAGCAGCAGTTAACTACAATGGGGCAGAATATTACTACTTTGGAAATCGACGGAACATTCGATGATTGTCAAAGTATGGTTAAGTCTGCATTCAACGATGCTGATTTAAGAAAAGCAATGAAGTTATCTTCGGCTAACAGTATTAACGTTGCGAGATTCTTACCTCAATCATTTTACTACTTCAGCTCTTATGAGCAATTAGAAGATAAAACTAAGCCTTTAGTTTACGCTTGTCCATCTGGAAACTACGGAAACTTAACAGCTGGTTTATTCGCAAGAGAAATGGGATTACCTATTGATCGTTTTATCGCGGCTACTAATGTTAATGATATTATTCCTCAGTATTTAAAGACTGGGAACTATGTTCCAAAACCATCAATATTCACTATTTCTAATGCAATGGATATTGGAGATCCTTCAAACTTTGCAAGAATTTTAGAGATCCACAATGGTGATTGGGAAGCAGTTAAAAAATCTTTAGCTGGTTATTCATTCACTGATGAGCAAACTAAAGTTGGGATGAAAGATGTTATTGATAGAACTGGATATTTAATGGAACCTCACGGAACTATCGGATATATGGCTTTAAAAGAATACCAAAAAACACATGATGTTCAAGGTATTGTTCTTGAAACTGCTCACCCTGCTAAATTTGGTGAAGTTGTAGAGCCTGTAATCGGAAGAAAAGTTGAAGTTCCAGCAAGATTACAAGAGTTCATGAATAGAGAAAAAGTGGCGACTTTGATTCAACCAAAGTTCTCAGAGTTAAAAGCATTTTTATTAGCGATGTAATCTCCTTACTTTTAAAGTAAGTTATTTATAAAATACAAAAGCATGATGGATTCCATCATGCTTTTTTTGTTTTCAAGAATGATGATCAATAGTACACAAAAATAGTATTGATGTCATATTCGTTACTTGGGGACTGTTCCTTTTTTTCAAGTTTTTTTTTGGACTCACGTTCCTTAATTTGTCATTCCTGCCAAGGCAGGAATCTAGACGCCTCGCAAACGAACACTCATCCAATTGGTAAATCAAAACTTAATATAACCGTTCAAAAAGAGTGCTTTTCTGACGTGTTGAAAATCCTTCAAACAACTACTCACGTTGAACTATTGTTACTTCCCGGAGCAGGACTGTCCCGGTATAATTTACTTGGGGACTGTTCCTTTTATGAACATTTGTCACATCACATACGCTAGCGAAAGTTTTAGTGAAGCGTAACTTGTGCTTTTTTCTTAGCAAGGCTGTGCCTTAAGTGTGTGGGAAG
>CAWVWF010000035.1:0-21899 GCA_963933885.1 uncultured Flavobacteriales bacterium
CCAACTGATTCTGTTTTATTGTTAGGGTCTTGTTTTTCCGCTAATATTGGAAATGCCTTAAAAGAGCATAAGTTTAAAACAGTATATAATCCTTTTGGTGTATTATTTCATCCGTTTTCAATTTACAATTTAATAAAGAGAGCGATTGATAATGAATTATTTGTAGAAGCTGATTTTTTTGAAAGAGATGATTATTGGTTTTCTTTTGAGTTAGGAGCGAATACAGGAAAGGAATCTCTTGAAGAAGCAGTTCGATGGAGTAATGAGCAATTGAAATTACTTCAATCATATTTAAAGAAGTCAACTAAGTTGATTTTAACATTTGGAACTGCATTTGGATTTTCAAAAGATAATAGAATTGTAGGGAACTGTCATAAAATGAATAGTAGTCATTTTAATAAAGAACTTTCGAGTTCAACAGTTTTAGAGAACGAATCGAACTCGATAATTAATCAACTGAAAACTTTTAACCCAGAATTAAAAATCAATTTAACAGTTAGTCCAGTTCGTCATGTAAAGGAAGGGTTACGTGAGAATAATCTAAGCAAGAGTACTTTGTTGCTTTTAACTAAAGCGTTAGAAAGTAAGTTTTCGAATGTTGAATATTTACCTATATATGAATTGGTGATTGATGAATTAAGAGATTATTCTTTTTACAAATCAGATTTAATTCATGTTAACGACCAAGCTATTAAACTCATTTGGGAGAAATTTACTTCTTGGACAATGGGTAATGAAAGCTTGAATTATATCAAGGATGTAAGCAAGATTTTGTTGCAGTTAAATCACAAAGCCTTATATCCAAAATCCACATCTAATATTAAGTTCAAAAAAGCCTTAATTAAACAAATGGAATCACATCAAGAACATTTCCCAGAGATATGGTCAGCTGAGATTGAGCGTGTTAAAAAGTATGTGAATAACTTGGAATAAAAATTGACTTTTGCAGGAACAAAATCTATGATGTTGCGTATTGAAATCTACTTAATCTTATTATGAAAAAATTACACTTTCTTGCCGTCTTATTTTTAGCACTTACTACCAGTCAAGTTTTTGCTCAATCCGATGGCTCAGCTCTTGAAGTTGTTGGTTATACAAAACAAAAAGGTAAAGCTATTAAAGGTGTTACTGTTACCGTTTATGACGGAACTACAGTTGTGAAAACAAAACCAACAGCAGGTGGAGGACGATTTATTTTTCATTTACCATTCGGGAAAAAATATAAGGTAACTGTTGTTAAAGCAGGTTTCATTGAAATGTTTTTTGAAATTGATGGAACTATTACAGGTGATGATGTTCCTGAAAACATGACAACTGATTTAGATATTAAAATGATTAAGCAGCCGATGGACGGTACAAAACACACTTACGACAAATCTGTTGCTCAAGTGTTTTATCAAGAAAAATTAGGAGAATTCGATTATGATTGGGATTATGATGATCAGGTAACGGATGAATTAAGAGAAGTTCAAAAAGTAATTGATGCTAAGGATAAAATCTTCAAGAAAGATAATAAAGACAAGTTAGACGATATTGCGAAAGCAGAACATGCTAAAGAATTAGCAGAAGAGGAAGAAAGAAGGTTAGCAGCAGAAAAAGAAAAATCAGAATCTACAGCGTTGTTAGCATCGGAAAAAGCAAAAGCAGAAGAAGCTAAAAGATTAGCAAAGGAAGCTTCTGCAAAAGCTCAAGAAGAGAAAAACTTAGCTGAAGCAGAACGTAAGCGAAAAGAAGCGGAATTAAAGGCTATTAAAGCTGAGGCAGAAGAAGCAAGAGCTGACGCTGATAAATCTAAAAAAGCTGCAGAAGTTGAGAAAAAGAAAAGAGAGGAGGAAGCTCGGAAATTAGAAGAGGAACGATTAAAAAACGCTGAAGCAGAAAGAAAACTTGCTGAAGAAGATAAGATATTGGCTGAAGAAAAAAGGAAAGCAGAAGAAGCTGCTGAAGCTGCAAGGATTGCTGAAGAAGAAAAAGCAAGAAAGAAAGAAGAGGCTGCAAGATTAGAATCAGAAGCATTGAGAAAAGAAGCTGAGGAAAAAGAAAGATTAGCAAATGAAAAGAAAGCTGCTAATGATGCAGAAGCTGCTAAGCTTGCTGAAGAAAAAAGATTAGCTGACGAAGCTGCTAAAAAGATAGCAGAGGATGAGGCAAGAGCGAAAGCTGATGCTGAAGTAAAAAAGAATGCTGAAGCTGCGGAAGCTAAAAGGTTAGATGATGAACGTATAGCTAAGGAAGACGAGGCTAAGCGTGTTGCTGAGGAGGCAGAGAAGAAAAGAATAGCAGATGAAGCTAGACAGAAAAAAGAGGATGCTGCAAGAGCTGAAGCTGAGGGAGAGAGATTAGCCGAGATGGATAGGCAAAAGAAAGCGAGAGCTGAAAGAGCTGCTTTAGAAAAGAAAAAGAAGGAACTTGAAGACGCTGCAAGAGCGAAAGCCGAAGCTGACAAGTTAGCAAAGGCTGAAGCTGAAAAAAGAGCTACTGCTGTCCAAGATTCTATTAGAAGAGATGAAATAGAAAAAATCAAACAAGCTACTGAGTTGGCTAAACAAAAAGCTGCTGAAGAAAAAATTAAAGCTGCCGAAGCTGCTGAAATTGCAAAAGCAGAGAAAGTGAAAGAAGAAGATGCTAAGAGAGAAGCAGCTGAAGCTGAAAGAAAGCGTAAAGAAGAAGCAATGATGTTGGCTAAGCAAAAAGGAGAGGCGAGAGCGAAAGCAAATGCGGAAAAGAAGAAATTGGCTGAAGAAAAACGAATTGCTGAATTGGCTATTGTTAGAGAGAAAGCGATGGCGGATAGTTTGGCGCAAGTGAAAGTACTTGAAGAGAAGAAACGAATTGCTTCAGAGTTAGAACTTAAGAAGAAACAAGAAGCCGTAGCAGCATATAAAGCTCAACAAGTAGAGAAAGCAAAAGTAATCGGACAGTCTAGTGAGCCTTCTCAAAAGGATATTGCTAAGATGCAGGATTCAGAAAAGAAATCTTACTTAAGTGAATTAGCATCTGAACTCGGAGAAGGTAATCATGTTACTACACTTAAAGAACCTAAGAGAATAGTTACTATTGTCATCGTTGTTAAAGGTGGTAAAGCAACAGAGTATAAATGGATGAAGTATAACTGGGGAGGGAACTACTTCTTTAAAAATGGAGTTTCAATCACTAAAGGTCAATATGGAATGGGAACTGCTGGGTAATCGTACAGCCTATCCTTATTTGAATAAAATATTAAAAAGCATCATGGTTTTCATGATGCTTTTTTTGTTTAAAATGTAATGAGTATTGCAATCTAGTATGGTTTTAAAACCTAAATTTACACTATGCTTAAAAATGTTTTTTTTAGTTTATTGATTATTACAGGATTTGCTTTTATTAGAAGTGATGACAATGATCACTATAATCAGAAAAATGGAGTGATGCTAGATGGGACAGATGTTGTTTCTATTCTAAACAATAAACCTTGTGATGGAGATCAAAAATGGAATGCTAAGCATAACGGTTTAACATATTATTTCTGCTCCGAAAAGAACAAGTCTACATTCGAAAAAAATCCTGAGAAATACATTCCTGCCTTTGGAGGATGGTGTGCTTATGCATTAGCAGAAGAACCACAAAAAGTATCTATAAATCCTGAAAACTATAAAGTAGTAAATGGTAAACTACTTTTGTTTTATAATGCATGGGGTGTGAATACATTAGAGAAATGGAATGTTTGGAACGATGATCAAAAATATTTTAAATTAGCTGCTGAAAACTGGGTAAAACTTAAAGCAAAGAAATAAATGAAGAAAGCACTTATAGTTGAAGACGAGAAAGCTATTGTTGATCTTTTAACAATTCATTTAAAAGATTTACACTTAGATGTTGATTGTGCTGGGGATGGTGTAAAAGGATTAGAGCTTGCTTTGACTGGAGAATACGCTGTAATCGTTTTGGATGTAATGATGCCTGAGAAGGACGGGATTCAGGTTTGTAATGAATTGAGAGGTGCTGGAATTCAAACACCAATTTTAATGTTAACGGCCAAGTCTGAAGAGTTCGATAAAGTACTAGGTTTAGAGATAGGTGCTGATGATTACATGACTAAACCTTTTGGTATTAGAGAGTTTATCGCAAGAATAAAAGCTTTATTGAGGAGGTATGAGAAGTACAGTATAAAGGAAGCGCCAGAAGTGAAGTTAATAGAAGTTGATAATCTTATAATTAGTTTAGAAAAAAGGTCTGTAAAGCAAGATAGCTCAACATTAGATTTAACGCCCAAAGAGTTTGATTTACTTTTTTTACTAGCAAGTAATCCTGGTAAGAGTTATTCAAGAGAAGATCTATTGAAATTAGTTTGGGGTTATGATTTTAAAGGATATGAGCATACGGTTAACTCTCATGTAAACAGATTAAGAGCAAAGATTGAAAAGGATGCAAATCATCCAGAGTTTATAAAAACAGTTTGGGGTATCGGTTACTCTTTTAAAGAAGAAGAATGAATTTATTTAAGTCACTATATTGGAAGATTTCCTGCGTATTCCTTATTCTAATGGTACTGGTAGGAGTAGTATATATCTATGTTACGGCAAGTGCAGCAGATGAGTATTTCCTTGAAACAAAGCAAACCTTAAACAAGGATGTTGCATCTGAATTAATTAATGATGTACCAGTCTTTTTGAATGATTCTTTGAATGAAGGAGCTGTTCAGAAAATAATGATGCATCACATGAAGGTTAATCCAACTGTTGAGGTTTATATCATTGATCCAAATGGTAAGATTTTAACTTATGATGCACCACCTGAAAAGATCAAGAAGACACATGTTTCAATGGTTCCTGTTAAGGAGTTGATTAGGGCAGAAGGAGAAAGTTATGTTTTAGGAAATGATCCAAGGAATCCAGATGCTTGTAAAGTGTTTTCCGTAGCGGAAATAAAAGATCAAGAAGGCTTAAAAGGATATGTATATGTGATTTTAGCGAGTGAGGAATACGATAGTATTTCAAGTATGCTAATGGGGAATTTTATATATAATGTAGGTATCAAAACCTTTATCATTACGGTCTTATTTGCTGTACTTATTGGATTGATTGCAATAAGATATTTAACTAGAAATTTAAAAGTAATAGAAGAAGGTGTTGCCAATTTTAGTGAAGGTAGATATGACAAGCGCATTGAGTTAACGAGTCAAGGAGAATTTTCACATCTAGCACTATGTTTAAACGATATGGCAGGCACTATTTCTCAAAATATAGATCAGTTAAAGTCAATTGAGAAATTAAGGAAAGAGTTGGTCGCAAACGTTTCTCATGATTTGAGAACGCCTATTGCTGTTGTGAGAGGTTACATTGAAACGATGTTGATGAAGAACATCGATATGAGTTCTGAGGATAGAGAAAAGTATTTAAATGTTGTTTTAGGAAGCACGAAGAATCTTGAGAACTTAGTAGCTGATTTGTTCGAGCTCTCTAAGCTAGAATCTGAAAAAGTAGACTTAAAAAGGGAGCGTGTTAACTTCATGGAATTATTGAACGACCTTTCTTTAAGGTATAAGATTATCGCTGAACAAAAAGAGTTAGAGTTTGAGTTGGTTGGAAATGATATGGGAATTGTTGAGGTTGATATTGCACTGATGGAAAGAGCTATCCAAAACTTGATAGAAAACTCAATGAAATTCACTCCAAAAGGAGGGAAGGTTACTATAGAAGTTTCAAGATACAATGACTTCCTTACCCTCAATGTTAGAGACACTGGTGTTGGAATAGCGAAAGAGTATTTACCTTTTGTTTTTGATAGATATAAGAAATTAGATACTGATAAAACACACAATGCAGGTGCCGGTTTAGGTTTAGCTATCGTTAAACGAATTATGGAATTACACCAGTTTAAAATTGAAGTTAGTTCAGTGAAAAATGAGGGGACTGTATTTTCGTTTAACGTTCCGTTATCCTGAAAATAATTCTTCAATTGATCTATTTTTCAATTCTTCAATTCGTGAATTGAAAGAAGATGCTCTTCTTTAGAATTGAAAATATTCGATAGTTGTAATGATAGATTTTCAAATTGCTGATCAGAACAATTAATGGTGATTTGAATATTTTTCTCTTCCAACTTTAATTGTCCTTTTTGGTTTAAATTGAATGTTATTCTATCAGAATAAAGTTGAATGTTTTCTATTCCACCAAAGGTTCCCATTGATTGATTATTCTTTTCAATATGATAAGTGTCCGTACCGAGTTTAACATCTTGTTCATCAAATTCACCTGAAAACTGAATCATGAAATACTCATCGTTAGAGGAAGAAAATGCAACTGTTATATTATTGTCTTCATCAATTTCAGTTGATATCTCTTTTGCAATAAAGTTCATGTTTTAAAGATTTGTTGATTCTTTAATTGATCTATTTTTCAATTCTTCAATTCAAAACCCAATAATTGATTAATAGAAAAATTGAAAAATGGATTAATATGATTTTTTTCTTCAAAAAAAATCACCCTCCCCCTGGACAAACACTAAGATCAAATTTTCTCTTTTTCCATTTAGGATACACAACTATTTTTAATTGTATTTTGTTTGGTGTGAAAGTTCCACTTCCTCTTGTTATTGTTACATCATCGGATACATAAGCATCATATTCTCCCATGGATCCGATTGGAATAAAAGTAAAGTCTAAACCAACACGAACATATGCTTTTTTACCTTTCTCTTCTAAGAAATCAATACCCAAAATAACTTCAGGGTAAACAGGCCAGGAGGTTTGAAGTTTTGCTATATAACTATTATCTCCAACAGATCCAGAATTGTCGCTTAGGATATTCAGACTGCTTAGCGCAACTCCAGCCTTTACAAAAATGTATGGATAGTTTTTAAATGGGAATTGCATTGTGATTGGAAGACTAACATGCATGAATCTAAAATAACCATCAAAATCATCAACACCATAATGGAAATGATATTGTTGATATTTAGCCTCTAATCCAATGTGAATATCATAAGTACGAGGATATCTTTTCCAATAGTCTAAACCACCTGCGAGTCCGAATTCACCATGTGGCTTATCAGTTCCTTCATCATCAAATAAATGACCACCACCTCCTAGTGGACGAGCTGCTGTAAATGAAAAACCTAGCATTCCATATTTAGGTTTCCTATTACCATTATTCAGAAACGATAAATTCCCTCCAGCGAATAGCTGAAGACAAGAGAAAGTTAATATGAATAATAATTTTTTAGGCACAGGTAATATTTCAATACTTATAAAGCAACGTTGAATTTCCGAGGGTGTTTTACTTCAAACTCAAATGTAGTTGTTTTTAATGTTTTTGAAGGTATTTCAAAGTTCCATTCTAAAAATCCAGTTTCAACTGTCAGTTTTGCACCTCCTTTATTTGAAACTTCAACTTTAATTTTATCATTGGCAGCAACAGGGATTTGATCTACGATTCTAATTTTCACTAAATCATTTCTATTGTTTTTTATCTCAATTCGATAAGCTCTAGTATGTTTCTTGCTTAATCCAATCGTTTTAGATTTACATTTATCAGCAATTTTGTCTCTCTTAACAGCAATTCGTTGATCCTGACCTAGAGATATTTCAAGTGTATCGTTACTTGTTTCAGGGTTAATCATTGAATTTCCAACATAAGTATTATCGAAGTATATATTCGCTTTTCCTGGAATTAAAGAAAGCTTTTCCCATCCTGATATATTAGCAATTAAGAAAACACTGTTGTTTACCTTAGGAGCACAATAGTATTCATAAGTTGCAGGAAGGTTGTTTCTATCTATAACCATTCTTGTTGCTTCAGCTCCACTTTCTAATGTGTAGCGTTGTTGTATTGTGAATTCAGAGAATGTAAGGTTTGATGTTTTCAGAGAAGAGATTGAAGGAGGTATAGAGCGCGCTTTCATTTTTATGGCTTTAGAAATTTCCTCTTTTTGTTTTCTATATGAATCTTGTTTTTTTCTTAGTTTTAAATTTTCTTGACGTCGCTTAGTCTCCAGTTTTAAACGTTTTAATTGAGTTTTTCTATCATAACTATTATTGTTTATTACCCAAGTACTTAGCTCTGGACGTTCACCTGTTAGAACTGGATTTCCAGTAACCAATGTAATTGGTAAATTATTCCAAAGCACCCCTGTGTTCTGATATACCTGCGCTGCATACTCAAAGTTGATAGGTGAATTCAAGTCTGATGCCCTTAAACTATAAATAGGTGTCCATCCGCAATTAGAAGTATGATAATTAAGTGTTGCCGAAGTTTTAATTGCATTATCAGCGATTACTTTAATCACAATTACTCCAGAAGATTCTTTCTGTGTTTTTTGAGAAGTTCTAAGTTGCTTTTCAAGTTTAGACTTTACAGTTTTGTATTTCCCTAGTTGATTCTCAGTATCCGTTATTTTACTTTTTAATGCTGGGATGTTAGATTTATAAAACGCGATAAATTCTTTTAAATCTTCCAAGTCTAAAGACTCTTGACCTTTTAAATCCTGATTACTCAATATCAAATCTAGTTCAAGATTTAAAGCCGATTTAACATTTTCTTCCTTTTGAATATCAAAGTCGATGCTTTTAATTGCTTCTTTTAAGGCTGTTATTTTTTCGTTATCAGTTCCAACTTCTAGATAGTCGATACTATAATCAATATCTAAAATCTTAACACCTTTGATATTTGCTTGGATTGTATTGATATTGATAAACGAGGAAAGTTGATCAATTACAATCTTCTGTGGACCTTTTTTAATATCAAGATTTAAAATTCGATACACTTGAGCTCCGTTTTGAAAAACTTTTACTTTTTCTATTTTCGAAGAAACCTGACCACTAACACTTGAAACTAATACGATTAAGAAAATCGTGAATATCTGCTTGAACATAATTGTAAATTGATGTCTTAAAAATAAGAATCGTGTTTTATGAATAACCCTTTGTTAGCTGAAAGTTATCCCTTTGTTGAAAACTTTTAATTTGAAGATTTACATTTGCCTATATTCTGTAATTATGGAAAATAAGAAGCCTTTAATATTAGTAGTGAATGACGATGGAATAACAGCTCCAGGAATTCAGTATTTAATATCAGTTGTTAAAGATTTTGGAGAAGTAATAGTAGTCGCTCCAGATAAGGCAATGAGTGGAATGGGACATGCCATTACAATAAATTCAACATTACGATTAAACAAACATGAAAACAACTGGGGAGTGGAAGCGTATAGCTGTTCTGGAACTCCGGTTGATTGCGTGAAGTTTGGGACTAAGGTTGTTGGAAAAGGTAGAGAATTTGATTTAGTTGTATCTGGGATTAATCACGGAACGAACTCTTCAATTAATGTGATCTATTCAGGAACTATGTCTGCTGCTGTAGAAGGTTCTATTGAGGGTATTCCAAGTATAGGTTTTTCACTTGATGACCATGCTTTAGATGCTGATTTTTCAGGTTGTGAAGATGTTATCAGAAAAGTTGTTTCAAGTGTTTTGAGTAACGAAATGGAAAAAGGGTATTCCTTAAATGTTAATATCCCAAAAGTACCAAAAGAAGAAATTAAAGGAATCAGAGTTTGTAGACAAGCGAAGGCTTATTGGGACGAAGATTTTGATAAAAGAGAAGATCCATTTGGAGGAACTTATTATTGGTTAACTGGTCGGTTTATATATCAGGACGAAGGTGAGGATACCGATATTTGGGCATTGCGAAACAATTATGTTTCAATAGTACCTACTCAATTTGATTTAACACATTATGGTGCTGTGGAAATTTTAAAAAGCTGGAATGGATTATAAAAAAGAAAACAGAAAAAAGGTAATAACTGGATTTGTAATTGGAGTTGTTGCTCCGATTTTAGCATCTCCAATTGTTAATGCAATTCTATTTATGCAACATCCACTGGTGCATGATGACCATGGAATGGTTATGGCGACTAATAGTTTTTGGACTTATTATATGAATAATATTACACATCCATATAAACTACCAGTATTTCTGAGTTTTTGTGTTTTGGCTGATGCATTAGTTGTATTCTTTATGGTTCAAAAACAAAAGGATTTCATGATGAAAGGAATGTTGTTTCCAATTATACTTTATGCACTTACTGTGTTTATTTTAAAGTTAGGATTATGAAATACTACATCATCGCAGGAGAACCGTCGGGTGATTTACACGGGAGCAATTTAATGAAAGCGATTAAGCTTAAAGATGCAAATGCAGACTTTAGGTTTTTTGGTGGTGATAAAATGCAAGCTGTTGGAGGTGAGTTAGTAAAGCACTACAAAGAAATGGCATTCATGGGATTTGTGGAAGTTGTAAAAAACTTACCAGCGATTCTTAGAAACTTAAAAAAAGCAAAAGAGGATGTGGCTTTGTACAAGCCAGATGTTTTGATTTTAATAGATTATCCTGGGTTTAACCTTAAAATTGCTCGTTTCGCAAAAGAAAATGGAATAAAGGTTCATTATTATATATCTCCTAAAGTTTGGGCTTGGAAAGAAGGAAGAGTACAATCTATCAAGAAGTATGTTGATAAGATGATTACAATTTTACCTTTCGAAACTGAGTTTTATGAGAAACATACTTACGCTGTAGATTACGTTGGAAATCCTCTAATGGATGAAATTGGTGATTATAGGAATAATTCTGAAATCCTTATTAGCTCTAAGCCCGTTTTAGCTTTACTTCCTGGAAGTAGAAAGCAAGAATTACAAAATATGTTGCCTATTATGGCGCAAGCGGCTAAGCTATTTAAAGATGAATATTCTATCTATATAGCATGTACACCAAATTTCGATCTATCCTATTATAGGGATTTAGTAGGAGATTTGGAAGCAACATATTTAGTAGATCAAACCTATGATATTCTTAATTCTGCTAAACTAGCAATGGTAACAAGTGGAACAGCAACCTTAGAAGCTGGAATCTTTAATGTGCCGCAAGTGGTTTGTTATAAGGGGAATAAAATAACGATTTGGATTGCACGTAAACTGGTGAAATTAAATTACATCAGTTTAGTAAATCTAATCATGGATAAAATGGTTGTTGAAGAACTGATTCAAGAGGCGTTTACTGTTGATAATATTGCTACGGCATTACAACGTTTTCAAACAGAAGAAGGTGCAACTGAAATTGCTTTGAATTATTCAATATTAAATAAAAAGCTAGGAGGGAGCGGTGCTTCAGTTCGAGCTGCGGAAGTTATAGTAAATGACATTTCTTAATAAAATATTATTTCTTTTATTGGTTCTTGTTTCTAGTTTTCTAACTGGAAATTCGAAAACGCTATCCGTCTCAATTTTAGCTAAAAAAATGATTTCTTCAGCTGATATTGTAGTTGAAAGAGGATTGTATACTTTAAACGTAAAAGGAAAGAATTACAGTTTTAAGAAAGGGGATGTACTTCATGTTTCCAAAGGTTTATTTATAAATATTGGAGACTCTATTAGATTTAAAACAGATCAGATTTTTTTAAAGGGAAACGATTATGTTAATCATTTCTCAATTCGTTTTGATGGACATGCCTACAAGTATGATGATGATCTAAGAATGATTAATGCTCCAGAGGTAGTTAAGTTTGTTAATGATGTTGATTTGGATCATTATGTAGCTGGAGTTGTAGAAGGGGAAGCAGGTTATAACTTACCATTAGAGTATTATAAACTACAAGCCATTTTATGCAGAACTTATGGACTGAAGAATATTACTCGTCATACTAAGGAAGGGTTTAATTTATGTGATGAAGTTCATTGTCAGGTTTACCATAGGAAATGCACTAAGAATGATATCATTCAAGGAACATCAGCAACAAGTGGTTTGGTTGTGGTTGACGATGATTTGAATTTAATTAATACAACATTTCATTCTAATTGTGGTGGACAGACTTGTAACTCTGAAGATGTTTGGGTTTCTAAACTTGGATATTTACGTTCAGTGAAAGATTCGTTTTGTACAAGTCAGAATCATGCTCGCTGGAAAAAGTCAATTCCTATAGCAAAATTTGATTCTATTTTTCTTGAAAATGGTCAGCTTGATCCTTTAGAGTTAGAAAGCGTTTATAAATTCTGTCAAGACACCCTTAGATATCCTCATAAAAAATTAATTTTCTCCAAGCTAACAAAAATGAGAAGTGATTTCGGGTTGAATTCAACCTATTTTTCAATGGAGAAAGAAGACGATAATATAGTGTTTTACGGACGAGGATTTGGACATGGCGTAGGGCTTTGTCAGGAGGGAGGAATAACAATGACCAAAATGGGGTATGGTTATGTTGATGTATTAAAATATTATTATAGTTCTATTCACATTGTAAATCAGCAAGCGCTTCTGTTTTTTAAAGAAGATTAAGTTGTTTAAGTCTCTTCCTGCGTTAAGGATATTATTGTTTTTTGTATTTGGTTTCCTAATTAGAAATTACATTTCTATCTGGCTTTTAATTCCAGTTATAGCCACTTTTGTATTCGTTTTTATTTACGATAAATCTTTAGTTTACCTGTTGACTTTTTGTCTTTTTATATCCATCATAGGGTTATTTAAATCGAGCGAATTAATATTGCCAAAGGATGTATTTAAAATTGGTAAAGTACTCTCTAATTCTCAATCAAAATTCAAGTTTATTACCGATCAATATCCTAAGAAAATTTTTGAAATAAAGAAGTCAAATTATCAAGAGGGTGATCTTTACGTAGGAGATCTTATCTTTTGGAATAAAGGTTTTGATTCACTTCCAATTCCTAAACAATTGGAAGGTTTTATTTATGCTGATTATCTAAAAGGAATTGTCGTTGATGGGATTGCAAAATTATCTGGATTCCCAAGTAAAGTTGGATCAAAAAACTGGTCTGTTTTTAAATTCGCAACGCAATTTAAAAATCAAATAATTTCAGAACTATTAAATGTAGAACAACTATCAGAAAACTCAAGAGGCGTTTTAGTTGCTTTACTTACAGGTGATCGATCCTTTCTTAGTAAATCAACTAAAGATTTATTTAGAAATGCAGGTGTAGTTCATGTATTGGCAATATCGGGAATGCATGTTGGAGTTTTGTATTTATTATTGGTATTCCTTTTCAAAAAGGTACTTCAATTAAAAGGGAAGTCAGCCTTGATTGTTATTGGTGGTGGAATCGTGTTTTATGCTTTTCTTTCTGGGTTAAGTCCTTCCGTAATTAGGGCTACAATAATGTTGTTGTTAATTCAGTTTGGAACAATTTTAAACTCAAAAACTGAGACTTTAAATTTGGTTATTTCAGCGGGTTGGATGATGCTTGTTTACGAACCATTATGGCTTTACGATATTGGTTTTCAACTTTCGTTTTCTGCTGTAATAGGAATACTGGTTTTTCTAAATCGTTTTGACGAATGGGGGATAAAAGGATTTTTCAGTTTTGTAACTGATCTATTGAAAGTTAACTCTGGTGCATTCTTGTTTACAATTCCTATTTTATCATATCACTTTCAATTAATAAACTTTACAAGTTGGTGGGCTAGCTTTATAATTGTTCCTTTTATTTCATTGTTAATGTATGGCGGAATACTAGGGTTGTTTGTGTTGCGAATTTCTATACTTAAGAAAGCAGTTTTTGAAGGTTTAAATTACTTTATCAATTTTGTAGAAACGCTCGTTTCTTTGCTTGTAGAATTTACAACCTTACAGATATATTGGCAATGTTCTCTTCTTGAATTACTATTTTATTACTGTCTTCTTTTTGCTGTATTATTCTCAAAAAAAGTACTGCTAATTTCAGCATTGTTTGTTCTTGTTTTATCCGTCTTTTTTAAACCTATGAGAGAAGTTAAATTACTTAATTGTAAAACCAGTATTCAAATTAAGGTTGATAATTCATGTTATATGCTGAAAAGAGGTGATTTATTACAGCTTGATAAATATTTTTTTTCAGTAAATAAAGATATATTGAAATGCCGAGAAGTAACTGTTTATAAAGGGAATGCTGGTTTTTCAGGGGAGAATGAAAAGATCCATTTTTTGACTGTTGATAATTATCATATTGTCAAATTGAAATATTAACTAAAGAATTCATAATTTTAGAGTGTGTACAGAAGCCTTAAGAATATTTTGTTTGTTGGATGTTTAGGATTGTTATCTTGTCAGGATGACCCAACTCCAGTTGTTGATTTAGATATAAATCAGGATAGAGATACAATTTTAGCCAGATTTGATACGGACATGTCTGATGATATCGCTGCCTATAAAACGGTAGTTAATGTGATTAGAGAAACTGGCTTATCTCAAAACTTTGTTATTTTACCAGGTGATGTAGATAACGTTCAAGCTTACATGGATAATAACGAAAGGATTTTGGAGTACAATCCAGATTTCATGGAGAAACTTCAAGGTGATACTAACTGGCATGGAATAAGCGTTTTGGCACGTCAAATAGGGCATCATTTATCTAATGCAAAATTAGAAGGAGGTATACCAACAATCGAAGAAGAAATTGAAGCTGATAAATATGCTGGTTTTGTATTATACAAAATGGGAGCAAGTTTAGAGCAAGCTGTTGAAGCAATGGAAATTGTAATAGCAGAAGATAGTTTAGGAAAAGGAATTTCAAGAAATAGTAGATTAGTTTCCTTAACAAAGGGTTGGAACAATGCGGATGTCTTAATGTCCGATACTGTGATGATCGCTAATATTGATACTGCAGTAGCTCCAGAAGTAGAGGTTGTTGCTAATAACTCAGACAAGTCTGTAGAAGAAAAGCCTGAATACATTTACAGAGTTTTCTTGGCAATTGAAAAAACAATGTACTTCGTTAATAAGGAAGACATGGTTTTCACTGAAGTTGATGGAAAAGTTAAAAATGTTGGTCTTAAAAAAGACAGTAACAAACCTGGTTTCGACTGGATCTTCGTAAAAGATGGAGATTCATATGGAGTTGATAAGAAAGGTAAACTTTGGGCATTCTCAACAGATGGGAATTTCCACGTAGTAGGGCAAGCTATCAAGCTTAATTTATAGTTTTCGTAAAATTCATTTACTTTTTATTTGTCGTAAAGGCTATGTTTATACATATTGCTTAACGAGACGTCTAGATTCCTGCCTTCGCAGGAATGACAGGAGTTCTCAATCAATCAATCAATCAATCAATCAATCAATCAATCAATCAATCAATCAATCAATTGTGTGTTCTATAAGCATTGTCATTCCTGCGAAGGCAGGAATCTAGACGCCTCGCTAACACCTATCGCTATCGCAAGTTTTAAGCAAAGCTTAACTTGTGTTTATGATTTGGCAAGGCTATGCCTTATCGTACGGAGGCCTTACATCAATTCGTAACCAACGTTTGGAAACAAGGCAAAGCCTTGCATCAACGAAGAACCACATTGCTGAAAAAGATCAAGCATATAGCAGATTAGTAAGATCTAATCTACTTTCCCAATCCTACTTTCAATAGATTCCTTTTTACGCTTAATCAAATCCGTTTTATTCTTATTATAATCCATATTCATCGTACAATAAATACGATCAGAAATAGGATCCATAATCTCATAGGCAGCCTTTACAATATCCAACAATTCAGGAACTGTATCAGCCTCTACAATTGTTCCCATAGGAGAAAACTGATATTTAAATCCAGAGTTTTTAATATGCTCAACAACCTTACTAACGTATTCTCCAATGTGATCACCTTTATCAATTGGGAAGATGGCGAAGTTCATAATAGCTGACATAGTTTGAAAAAGTTTAAGAATTAAAAAGTCCCGAATAGCAGGACTATAAAAATAAAATATTTATTAAGATTAACCTAAACGATAAAAATCGGTTTTTTGATTTAATCTTGTTTTATATCTTAGTAATATGTGTGGGACTTTCGGTCAAGATAAAGATGAAAACGCTAAGGGTAATTCTAAATGGGTTGCTAAAATTACAAAAGAGTTTAGAGAGAAACATGGTACGCCATGGAAACCTGTTGTCAAACCTAATCAAACTGCAAATATCTATACATCCAAAGGATTAACTCCAGCGACTTTTGGATTTATTCTAGGCGAATTCAAAGATGGGAGAAAGAAATTCTGGATCAATGCAAGAGTTGAGTATTTCGATAATTCGAATAATTCAACAAGTTATCATGGACCTTTCGAAATCTTCAAAAACAAAGAGATAGCTCCACTTCTAAAAACAAGTAGAGCCGTTATTCCTGTATCTCATTTTTTCGAATCTCCCAGTAACAACATCAAACAAAAATTCCTAATAAAACCAGCAAATGGTGGAGTAATATATTTAGGTGGAGTTTACACTCAATTTATAGATGCAGACTCTGGTGAATTATCAACTCCATCCTTCTGTATTCTAACAACAGCTTCCAATAAAGCCACATCAGCAATAAATCATGCAAGATGTCCTTTAATTATAGAAGAAGCTGATATTGAAAATTACTTAAATCCAATTTTAACAGAAAAACAACTTAGTAAATACTTTAAACCTAATAACAATCAAGATTATTCAGTTATCGAAATTGATGCAGCTCAATTAAAAGATAACAATCTTTTCACCCCCGAAAGTCTATCTGATTTCAATGCCATTTCAGAGCCAATAATTATATAAACACATGCCATTCCTGCACAAACAGTAAACCCTCGCGCGCATGTTCCGGAGGACATGCGTGTGTACTGAGCTCAGCGTCTTCAGACGCGACTTACCAAAACAGTACTACGTAAATCACTTGTGTCTGAAGACACGGTTCTCATTACACACGCATGTCCTCCGGAGCATGCGCGCGAGTAGACTACTATGTATATTAAAAAAACCACAAGTTTGGAACACTGGATTCGGGCGGTTACAAGGCCTGCCCCTAAATATGTCTTGAAAATAGAATACGTATCAGAAAACTATTGGCTGTTAGTTAGAAATATATTTTAAAGTTAAAACGTTTTTTGTAAATGTCTTTAATTATATATTTAACTGTTTATCAGGTTTTTATGTTTTTTAAAAACGTTTTTCAAGTGAAATCAGGAAACAATAATTAGGAAACAAATACGAGTGTTGTACGAAAAGATGACGTACATTTGTAATGTTAATATTGAACCCGAAAATCAACACAAATGAAAATTATAATCACATTAATAATAAGCATGTTAGCAGGCGTATGTAACGCTCAAATCAGCTTAAACAACGAAGGAGGAAATAGTTTAACATTCCAAATAAATAATACACTAGTTGTACATAGCGATGGTGACGTTGCAAACCTAACAGGAGCAACAATGATTTTGGGATCTACCGGTGAGCCAAACTTAGAATTTGATGGTCATTTCACCAACAGTACCTCTGCAACATTAACTACCGGTACAGGCTTGTTAGAATTAACAGGAAGTTCCAGTCAAAACATAGACTTTGGAAATGACGATTTATGGAATTTAGAAATTGTAAACGCAGCAGGTGGTGTCTTCACACGATCAGCAACAGTTAATAACGAAGTTCAATTTAATTCAGGAGATTTTACAACAACCGATTCCGAATTGTTAACTTTCGAAACTTCTGCTACTTCAGCAGGAGCAAGCGATGCTAGTCATGTAAATGGACCAGTAGCTAAAAATTTCGCATCTACTTCCGCCTTTACATTTCCAGTAGGGCACGGATCATCTTATAATTCACTTGCTTTTACTCCTGATGGAACTGGAGCAACAACAATGAAAGCAAAGTTTAATTACGCGCAACCAAGTGGCAGAACCAGTAAAGGTGCCGGTATATGTAAAGTAAGTAATGTGGAATACTGGGATTTTACCCGAACTTCAGGATCCGAAGATGGAACAGTTACTCTCGAGTGGGATACAGAAAGTGATGTAACAGTAATTGCTGATTTATTAGTTGCGTATTGGGATGGTACTTATTGGCAAGATGGAGGAGGTACAGCTTCTGGAGCAGCTGGATCTGGAACAATACCATCAGGTAGTAGCATGTCTAATTATAGCGCTTATACAATAGGTACAGATCCTTGTAATAATACTTTGCCTGTTGAATTAATTCATTTCACTGCTGTTCCAGTAAATAACGAAGTCGTAGATGTTGATTGGGTTACAGGTAGTGAGGTTAACAACGATTATTTCGTAGTAGAAAAATCCAAAGATGCTGTTAACTACCTAGTATTAGATTCTGTTAAATCATATGGTAATGGAAACTCTAGTAATCAACAGAGCTATAAATTAATTGATAAACAACCATACTCAGGTATTTCTTACTACCGATTAAAACAAGTTGATTTTGATAATACCCATAGTTACTCCAACATTGAAATAGTAAATTTTGAAGGACTTGAAATTATTAGTCTGTTTCCTAATCCTTCAGATGGAGAAGTAAACATTACAATTAAATCATCTTTTGAAGGAACAATTCAGTTAACAATTTACGATGCCCTAGGAAAACTTAATTATTCGAAAGAGTTTAACATAAACGAAGGAAATACTCAAATCAGTAATGTTATAACAGGAGCGATGGGTAAATACTTTGTATCGGTAGTAACAAGTGATGGAAAGTATTACGATTATGATGTCCTTCTGAAAAAATAAAACGTAGGGGCATTATGCTTTGTTTACACACACACACACACTGAAATAAAACTTGAAAAAAGTAGATTTTTTGATATATTTACGGATTGAAATGTCCTTTTAAAACATTCTCCATGAAAATAATCAACACATTACTTATTAGCTTATTAGCAGGAACAGCATCTGCTCAAGTAGGGATAGGAACCACGTCACCAAGTAGTGCTTTGGATATCGAGACAACAGGTCCAGCGGTTGACATTAACGATACAGGAGGTGGCGACCCAGAGATTAACTTTCAAATTTCAGGAACAACAACATTCTCTTTAGGAATAGATAACTCGGATGCCGACAAATTAAAAATAGGAACAACATCTCCAGAGGCAAGTACAGTTTTAACCATCGACGCTTCTCAAAATGTGGGGATTGGAAATACATCGCCAACCGCCACTTTAGATGTTGATGGTTCAGCCATTTTTAATGAAACGGGTAATTCGGTTGATTTTAGAGTGGAAGGGCTTGGAGAAGCCAACTTGCTTTTTGTAGATGGAAGTGCGGATATGGTTGGTGTTGGGACTTCTGCGCCTAGTGATTTATTAACTATAGGAGGTATAACTGCAACTAGTCAAGGTGGGATAATGATACAAGACCCAACTGCTACAACTCATGGAGGTTATTTCCATTTTGATGATGCAAATACTGTTTTAAAAATAGGGGGAGTTACAGCTGGTACTTATAATAATGCCATAGAAATAGGTAGAGACAATTCAAATGTGGTTATTAATCAAGATGGTGCTTCCGCAGATTTTACCGTAGAAGGAAATACTGATGTGAGTTTATTTGTTGTTGATGGTTCTGCAGATAAAGTTGGAATTGGAACTGCCACTCCAGCAAACACGCTGGATGTTAATGGAGATATGATATTACAAAATGGTACCTCTATAAACGAATTCAGTGTTGATGGGACATTTGCTGGGAATAGTGATGATGCAGTACCTACAGAACAAGCTGTTAAGGAATATGTTGATGGTTTAGTACCTACATTAAGTAAAACAATCACGATAGAAGCACCAACTGCTGCGGATGATATTACTTTTTTTAGAACCGATGTAGCTATTACAGTTGTAGAAGTAATTGCTATTAGTACGGGGACTTCACCAAGTACCACTTATCAGCTAAGACACCACAGTGGTAGAAGTGGTGGTGGTAATGTTTTAACCACATCTTCCGCGACAACAGCCACGTTATCGGGCGATGTTGCAACATTAAGTGATGCTACAATCTCTGCAAATAGTTGGGTTTGGTTTGAAACTACGGCAGCAAGTGGAACAAGTGTTACATTAAGTGTTAACGTAAGGTACACCGAAGATTAATTAAATTTCCTCAAAATAAAAAGACCATAAAAAATGATACCTTTTAGGTGTTAAACAATCAAAATCATATAAATGAATTTTCTAAAAAAAGTTAATCAAAGAACACAAAGTTTTAAGGCTAAACTTTTCGTCTTACTAGTAATTACATTGTCACCTTTTAACCTAAAGGCCGCTGTAACAGCAGGAAATCAATCATTTGCCGCATGGAACCCAAACGCCACAAGTTATACGATTTCTCATAACCAAAATACCGGTTCGGATGGGTACTTAGTCGTGGTTCTTGGATTCACTTCATTAGGTACTTTTGGGGGGACCGTAAGTGGGATTACTTGGAATGGGGTAAGTATGACTCAACTTCAACAAGCTATAATTAATATTAACTCTGGTAAGTTGGCCATCTTTGAATTAGAGAACCCAGCTACTGGTACTAATAATTTAGTAATTACTTTTAGTACTACTTTTCAAGGATCTGTGTCTTCTTCCATATTCTCATTTACTGGAGCACAGTCTGGTGGGAATTCAGAGATTAATACAGGTGATACTACTCCTACTAATCCATTATTTACTATTAGTGATAATTCAATGGTGCTTGGTATAAGTGCAAGTAATTACAGTACAAGTTCTATTGAGCTTGCACAAGGAACAGCAAGATCGCTATTAAATGCTGGTTCTCAGACGTATTATGGTGGTATTTGTGCTGTTGCTTTGTCACCAGCCTTAGCTGCTGGTACGGCTACTTACGAGGCTAATACCAGTGGAGGTAGCGCTTCGTTAGCGTTAGTTGAAATACAAGAAGCCGCTGCGGCAGTGATACCGCGGAGAGTATTTATTACTGATTAGCGTAAAATTAGGAATTAGATTCGAAATTTCGATATCAGATTACTAAAATTACTAGGTAACGTACACTTTCATAAAAGACTCAACATATTCAATATACATAGTACTTCAGAACTATGAAAAAGTGTCCAAAATCCCCCCTTTTGCACATCGGTTTTCCGAAAGTGACATATAACACAAAGTGACGTACAGCTGCATTATATAGTCGTCTTAAAATTCATTTACTTTTTATTTTGTAGTAAAGGCTATGGTTATACATATTGCTTAACGAGACGTCTAGATTCCTGCCTTCGCAGGAATGACAGAAGTTCTCAATCAATCAATCAATCAATCAATCAATTGTATGTTCTATAAGCATTGTCATTCCTGCGAAGGCAGGAATCTAGACGTCTTGCTAACACCTATCGCTAGCGAAATTTTCAGCAAAGCTTAATTTGTGTTTATAATTTGGCAAGGCTGTTCCTTATCGCGAGAAGACCTTACAACAACTCGTAACTAATACTGGGACAACAAGGCACAGCCTTTCGCTAGAGTGAAACTAAGTTGTTGAAAAACACAAAGTGACGTACACCTGCATTACTATAAGCATTGTCATTCCTGCGAAGGCAGTAAATTATATCGGGACAGTCCTGCTCTGATATGGTTAGATTGGCCTGAACTAGAAATTCTAGTATAGGTAACCGCTTCACTGAGCAGGACTGTCCCGGTTCATTTAGGAGGTGATTCCAGTGTCGTTTTCCGTTTATTTTGATTTGTACGTTAAAATCCAAATGTCTTCTTTTCTGGAAACGGCTAATGAACATCTTAAACAATTAATTTTAGAGAGAGAGAGAGAGAGAGAGAGAGAGAGAGAGAGAGAGAGGAAACAAATGGAGAAATTATTATACGTTAAAAACGCTTTTTATAAATACAATTTGAGTGTATATGTTGTTTAAGTTCAGATGTGTAGTGTTGTTTTTATCCTTTTTTTAAGATTTATAAAGGATAACTAGATACGGAAACATAATGTGAAAAAAACTTTACAAAAGCGTGTTTTTTGATATATTTACGGATTGAAATATCCTTTTAAAACGTTTGCTATGAAAATATTAAATACATTGCTTATTAGCTTATTAGCTTATTAGCTTATTAGCTTATTCTGCTTCGGCACAGGTAGGAATAGGAACTTCTACTCCCACTGTACCGTTGGATATAGAAGCAGCTGATGCCACTATAGATATAAATAACACGG
>CAWVWF010000036.1:0-21832 GCA_963933885.1 uncultured Flavobacteriales bacterium
TCTGTTTTTGAATTTCTACTATTTCATGTTTTTCTTTGCATGAGTTGATGATCCCAATTGAAATGAGAATGATTAATATCGAATAGTATTTTTTTCTTATGAGTTCCAATTCTTTTAATTATATCGACAAAGTAACGAAAAAATGGGCTGTTTGAGGTTGTTAACAGTCTTGTATTTATCTAAAGTGTTGTAGTTGTATTCGTTGTGATTTAATTAAAACTGGATTGTTAATAAAAAAACACCTAACTTCGCGCCAGAATTAAAATTGTGTGAATGAAAAGTGTGAAGTTTGTATTTTTGATTGGACTTAGTATTGTGTTTTTAGGAACTCTTTTAGGAGGCTCTGGCTTAAACGTTGAAACTCCGGTTACTTCTGAAGAAATTGTAGGAGGTTATTTTGAAACTTTAAAATCTAAATTTGATAAGGGTATTTCAGAAAAGGAATTAGTGAACATAGTTGATAGTTTATTAGAGAAAGAAGAAGTTGATCCTAGAATAATATCTTTTTTGAATTCTAAAATTAAGAAAGAGTACGGTTCACCTTGGCCGATGGATACTAATTCTTACCCTGCAGATAATCATTATCATTCATGGAATACTTTAATGGCTCATCCTTATAAAAATAACATTTCAAGAGGTGATTCACAGTTGACATTATCTTTAACTGATTCATATATGGATTGTGGTTACGAACATCCTTTTAAAGGTATAGTTACTTCTCGTTTTGGATGGAGAGGGAAGAAACATCACAACGGAATTGATATTGATCTTGTAAGGGGTGATACTGTAAATAACGTTTTCAGAGGTGTTGTTAGGTTAGCTAAATGGACAGGAGGATATGGAAGGACAGTTGTAGTTAGACATCATAATGGTTTGGAAACAATCTATGCTCATTTATATAAGATATTCGTAAAGGCTGGTGATGTTATTGATCCAGGACAAGCATTAGGAAGAGGAGGTAACTCGGGGGCATCTAGAGGAAGTCATTTACATTTTGAAACTAGGTTTAAAGGAAAGCCCATTAATCCAGAAAGTTTGATTGATTTTAAAGGTTTTTCTCTGATTTCAGATTCATTGATCGTTAGGAAAACTCGTACAGGATATGTATCATTTCAACCAGGAACTCAGTTTCATTCAATTAGAAATGGAGACTTTTTATATAAGATAGCTAATAAATATGGTGTTTCAGTTAAACAGTTATGCAAGTGGAACCACATAAAACGAAGTCATTTATTAATTGTGGGGAAAACGTTAATGGTTAGTGAATAACTTTACATTGAGGTAAAAGTATTTGTATAATATTAATTTCATATTTTGAAATCGGGTTACCGCGTAAATCTAGAACTTCTAATCCTCGTAAATTAGCAACTTCTTCAGGTAACTTGCTTATTTGGTTGTTTCTTAAACTCAATTCCCTTAAAGTCTTAGCTCTAATTAATTCCATTGGAAATTCCTTTATATTATTTTTATCTAAAATTAATGTAGATATTTTTGTATTGCTACAAAATCCTGAGTCCACCTTTTCTATATTACAATCAACCATAACAATATTACTGAGTTTATTGTTGTTTTCCATTCCTTTAGGGAATTCTTTTAGATTGCATTTGAAAATTGTTAAACTCTTTAAACTGTACAATCCTTTAAGTGCTTCTTTAGTGAAAAGTGTATCTGCATCATTGGATTGAATTTCTAAAGTTTGTAATTGATTCAACCTCGAAAAGTTGTTTGGAAAACTATCAATTGATGTGTAATGAAGTTTTAATATTTTCAGAGACTTAAGGTTTCCAAAAGATTCAGGTAACTTTTTTAATGGGTTTTGCGAACTTGATAAGTACATCAAGTTTTTAAAACTTCCAATTATCTCAGGAAAACTATCCACACTATTATTTTGCAACTCAAAAACGTAAAGCTGATTTAGCTTTTTTAGCTTGTTAAAACCTTTATTTAAGTCTTCTCCATGAGACTTAATTTTGAATGCTTCTTTGTGGTTTTTTAATGCGCCATAATAAGTAGGGTAAATAGTTGATCCATAAGGACCGTAAAGCTGAAAGGCATCAAATTTTTGTTGAGCTGTACAAAATAAAGAGCTCAAGAAAATTATTAAAATTGATGAAAATTTCAGCATAGCCTCAAGATAACAATTATTGTGCAATCATTATGTTTAATAAATGGTTATTAACATACCTAATGGGATAATATGATAAGAAAAACTTGCAGGATCAAGGTATTAGAGTAATTTTGTAATAATTAGTATAACTACTTTAATTATCTCAATGAGGCAGCTAAAAATTACCAAGTCAATTACGAATAGAGATAGTCTAACATTAGACAAGTATCTTCATGACATAAGCAGAGAAGATTTGATTACTTCTGAAGAGGAAGTAGTACTAGCTGTTAAGATTAGAGATGGAGATGAACGTGCATTGGAAAAATTGGTTAGAGCCAATTTAAGATTTGTTGTTTCTGTATCTAAACAATATCAAAATCAAGGTTTAACATTACCTGATTTAATTAACGAAGGAAACTTAGGATTGATAAAAGCTGCTCAACGTTTCGATGAAACTAGAGGGTTTAAGTTTATATCTTATGCTGTATGGTGGATTAGACAATCAATTATATCTTCGATTGCTGAGAATTCAAGGATGATTAGATTACCACTTAACAAAGTAGGTAACCTTACTAAGATTAAAAGAGGTATTTCTGAATTAGAGCAGTACTTGGAAAGAGAACCAACTGTTGATGAAATTGCTGATAAAGTTGAAATGTCAAGTAAAGATGTTGAATCATCTATTAGTATATCTGGTCGTCATCAAAGTTTAGATGCACCGTTTTCAGAAGGTGAAGATCATGGATTGATTGACGTTATGGAAGATAGTAGTGCTCCCAAAGCTGATAGAGATTTAATGCTTCATTCTTTAAGACAAGAGATAGCAAGATCTTTAGAGACTTTAACTGATCGTGAAAGTGATGTATTAAAAATGTTCTTCGGAATAGGGATGACTCATCCATACTCATTAGATGAAATTGGTGATAAGCATGGCTTAACTAGAGAACGTGTTAGACAGATAAAAGAAAAGGCTGTTAAGCGTTTAAAGCATCATACAAAGAGTAAATTGTTAAAAGAATACTTAGGTTAATAATTAACTACGAAGTATTTTAAGCTTTTTCTTAATATCAATTATTTCATTTTTATAGTTCTTAATTTTTAATTGAACCTCTTCTAGTAATTTGGAAGCACCTTTTGAATTTCCAAAGAATCCAAGGTTGTTCTCGTATTGTGTGATTTCCTTTTGAACCTTATCCAATTGAGATTTAAGATTTGTTGATTCCATTTGAATTATATCTTGGTTGTTTTCAAAGGTCTTATAAATCTCTATTTTTAAATTGAAATTGTCATTTATGAAATTTTGAAGAGAAGTGTTGTTTTTTTGTAAAACACCTTCAAGCTTTGTATTGAATTCCTTTCTTAAGTCATTACTCTTTTTAGTATGTACTCTTTCTGTTTTAAGCCATTCAGTATAGAAGCCTTCAATGTTTTTGATGTCAGTTTCGTCCTCTTTTAAACTAGCTATAACTGTTTCTTTTTCTGTGTTAACAGTATCTTTTTCTTTATTTGCTAGTTTTCCCGCTTGCTTTTTCCTGTCAAAAAAGGTATTACAAGATTTTTGAAATTTATGCCATAAGAATTGCTCATCTCTTTGATGAACAGCACCAACACTTTTCCATTTTTTTTGTAATTCAATAAACTTTACGTTTGCTAAATCGTAATCATCAGAATCTCTAAATGATTCAGCAGTTTTACAAATATCTAACTTCAATTTTTTATTTACTTTGTACTTTTCTTTTTCTTCATCATAAAATACTTTTTTAGTTTCGAAAAAGTCATCACAAATACTTCTGTATTCATTCCATATTTCATTCTTGTTTTCTGAAGGAACATGACCAAGTTGCTTCCACTTTTTCTGACAATCAAGTATTATATCAGTTTTAGATTTCCAGTCTCTATGGTTTTTCAGTTTAGAAATATCGATAGTTTTAATAATTTCAACTATTTCCACTTTCTCTTTTAGATTTTCTACTTGCTGTTCTTTTTCAGAAGCTTTGTACTCATTAAAGCTATTATACAGCGTTTCTAAATGGTTATGGTAACTGTTCCAGTATTCTTTTTGCTCTTCTTTTTTAATTGGACCAACACTTTCCCATTCGTTTCTGAGCTTTTTAATCTCGCTCATTAAGTTTCTAGAAACAACCTCTTTTGTACATGACTCAAGTTTTTCTAAAATCGATTTTTTTAGTTGCTGATTCCTTTTTAAATCATGTTCCTGAATAGCCTTGTATATATTAATATTGTAGTAGAAATCTTCAATTAATTTCGAGAATTTCTTGTCAAGATCTTTTAATTTGAAAGCACCTTTTTCACTTTCTTTATTCCAGTTTTCTCTTATTACTTTGATTGAAGAGAAGGCTTTACCAATGTTTTCTTCATTTTTGATTAACTCAGAAAGTTCTTCAATTAATTCCTCTTTTCTTGTTTTAAGTTTCTCTTCTTCAAGTTTTAAAAGAGAACGCTCTTCTTTAATCTTTTTATCAATTTCAGAAAATAAATCTTGCGCTAGCAGCTTATTAATGTCCTCTTCTTCTGATTCGTCATTCTTAATAAGTTTGAATTTCCCTTCAATTTCCTGTACCAACTTCAGTTGTTGTAGAATATTTTCGGATTTCAGTAATGATTTTAATTCTTGAACGATAGAAGTGTACATTAGAAAAGCTTTTTGTTTCAGACTACAATATAGGAAAACGAAATAGTATAACAACTTTATTTTGGTTTGAAGTATCTTTACATTGTGGGTAAAAAAGTAATTGTATCTGTAATTAACGATTTAGTGAGTGATCAAAGGGTTCATAGAACCTGTAGTACACTACATGAAATGGGGCTAGAAGTATGTTTAGTAGGTAGGGAAATGCGTAAAAGTGTTGAGCTAGAACCTAGGAAGTATAAAACTCATCGAATGAAACTATATTTCGAAAAAGGCGCTTTGTTTTATGCCGAGTATAATTTCAGACTCTTTTTGTATTTATTATTCCATAATTATTCCATTTTACACAGTAATGATCTTGATACTCTTCTAGCAAATTATCTCGCTAAGAAAGTGAAAGGAGGGAAGCTCGTTTACGATAGTCATGAGTATTTTTTGGAAGTTCCTGAATTAGTAAGTCGTCCAAAAGTAAAGAATGCATGGGGACGTATTGAACGTTTTATTTTCCCTAAATTAAAACATGTCTTTACAGTCAATAAATCCATTGCTGATATATATGAGAAACAGTATGGAGTAGTTTTGAAAATAATGAGGAATGTACCTGTTGCTCAAAATAAAACTAATGTGTCAATTAAGAGTAGAGCTGAATTGGGCTTGCCAGAAGATAAGAGAATTATATTATTACAAGGTGCAGGTATTAATGTCGACAGAGGTAGTGAGGAAATCCTTACAGCTATGCAATGGATAGATGCGGTATTCTTAATTGTTGGTACTGGAGATGTTTTACCACAACTGAAAGAAATGGTTAAATCCTTGAAGTTGGAAAGTAAAGTTTTTTTTACTGGTAGAGTTCCCTTTCAAAAATTAATGGAGTATACCGCTGTTGCTGATGTTGGTGTTACATTAGATAAAGACACAAACCTTAATTATAAATTTTCTTTACCTAATAAATTATTCGATTATATACATGCAGATCTTCCTGTAATTGCTTCCAATTTAGTTGAAGTGAAAAGAATAATTTCGGAGTATAAAGTTGGGCTGGTTTTATCAAATCATAATCCGAAAGAAATGGCAAGAGAGATTTCTGAATTTTTACAAAATGAAACACTATTTTCGCAAACCAAAATCAATACTTTGAAAGCTAAATCATTATTGAATTGGGAAGTGGAAAAACAAGTACTCATTAAAGAATATGAATTGTTAATTGGCTAAACATATACACATAGTTTCCTTTTCAATTCCTTTTCCAGCTAATTATGGAGGAGTTATAGATGTATTCTATAAAATCAAATCTTTATATAAAGCTGGTGTTCAAATTACTTTACATTGTTTTAAATACGATAGGGAAGAAGCTATAGAGCTTAATGAGTATTGCAAAGAGGTTTTTTATTATGATAGAAAAATGACGGGATTTCAATTGGCTAGTAAACTTCCATTTATTGTTTCCTCAAGAACAAACCAGCTGCTTTTATCAAATTTATTAAAGGACAGTTCTCCGATCTTATTTGAAGGATTGCATACATGTGCTTTAGTGAATAACCCTAAACTTTCGGAAAGAAAAAGAATCATAAGATCACATAATATAGAACACGACTATTATGCTCAACTGGCAACAATAGAATCAAATTTTTTAAAACGTTTCTACTTTAAGGCGGAAGCAAAAAAATTGAAAAGATTTGAAGAAGTAGCAATGAGCTCGGCAGACTATATCTTAGGTATTTCCAAAAAAGATTGTCAGTATTTAGAAAAAAAATACAATAAAACGATTCATGTCAGTGCTTTTCATGCTTATGAAAAGGTAGAGACACCAACTGAAACAAAACCATTCGCTTTTTATCATGGTAATCTTGGAGTAGGGGAGAATAACGAAGCTGCATTGTTCTTAGTTAATTCTGTATTCAATAAAGTAGATTTCCCTCTTGTAATTGCAGGAAATCAACCTTCTAAAGAATTGATTAAAGCTTGTGAAAATAATTCCAACGTAAGCTTAAAGCCAAATACGTCATCTAACGAAATAGAGACGCTTTTAATGATTGCACACATAAATGTTTTACCAACATTTCAAAGTACCGGAATTAAGCTTAAACTACTCTCTGCTTTGTTTTCAGGGAATCATTGTTTAGTGAATGAACCTATGGTTGTAGGAACAGGTTTGGAAAGTTTGGTTGAAACAGCGAATTCTTCAGATGAATTTATATCTGAGGTTATACGTTTAAAAGATGTTGGATCAATTAAAGCTACAGATTCTAGAGTTCAAATCTTGGAGCCGTTTACCAATAAAGTTGTAGTATCTCGAATAATCGATTTACTTAATGAAGTTTAATTTATAAGCTTTTTGAAATTTTCTCTGAAGGACATTGCAGACTATTATAGTACTACTCAAGTTCTTTTCGAAACATTACAGAAAAATAATTATTTCATTATGGTATTCGGGATTAGAAAACCAAAAGCACCTCTTAGATATATAAGTTGTTCCATCCTAAGATCTCTTGATATACTAAGACACATTATGAATTCGGTGCTATCAGTTTTAATACTTAACAAAGGATTAATGGAAATATTAAATAGTCTTAATAGTGATGTAATATCCTTTTAGAATTTCAATTTAACACCAACATATGCATCAAGAGCAGTACTTACTTTAGGCGTAATAGCTCCAAGAACGTTATTGGTTCCTAGTACTATTTTTAGCTTTTTGAGGAAATTAAGTTCAGTATTAATTCCTACTTGAGCAGCTCCATATCCACCATAAGCTACAGTAACTCCAGGCGTGAAAATAGGTAGTTTATAATATGCTCCAACTCTTAAGTAAGGATTGTAATTTGTAAATAAACGGTAACGAGCGTTTACATCTATTGCTAATTTCCCAAATTGTTGTTTATAATACAAATTGAAATTAATTGGTAGCATTACAAATGAATTCTCTTTCTCGGAATCTAACAAGCTATCAATAGAAGTTACCTCATTTAAGACTGAGTCTGAAAGTTGGAAAATATTACTTACGTCAATTCCTTCAAATCTTAAAGTTGTATCAATATCGGTAGATGTAGCAGAAGTCCAAGTAATTCCTCCAATATTTTTCACTTGTAGTAGAAGCTTTAAACTATTAGTCGTATAGCTATAATTAAGATTTACTTTTCCTCCTATTCCTTTTACTAAGCTAGAGGTCATTGTGTCAGAAAAAGCCATGTTGCCATCCTTAATTGCAATATCTAAATAGTTACCTGAAATTTCTGTAAATATTGAAGCAGTAGGGAGTTGAAAACTGGTGAAATTGTGACCAAATACGATTCCTAAGTCGATCCAATAACTACTTCTTCCTTTTACTTCATCATAAGATTTTCCTAAAGTAAAATCAAGGTATGAATAACTAACAGACTCAAAATATGTATTGTCAAGATTTAAGTTTTTACCAGCATATGGTTGGTTTCCATAAAAAACCAAATTAAATAAGTCTTTCGAGAAGTTTAAGTTTCCTTCTAAATTAGATCCAAAACCAATTCCCCAAAAACCATTTTTAGTTAAAGAACCTGGCTGTAAGTATAAATGGAAATCTGTAGTTAATTCTCCCCCAAAAATATTTCCATTTTTTAAACTTTCGGATGCTTCATCTTTAAGTGCTTTATCAATAAACCCTGGAAACAGGAATTTATTCATGAAGTTCTGAGGTATTCCTGTAGAAGCAACTCCTCCATATCCATTGATCACTAATTGATTTACAACTGTGTCAGGTGTGAAAAAATTGTTTTGAGCATTTGAAGAAAACGCAAGTACAATTATGCAAGTAAATATTCTTAATCTCATCGTAATGAATTTGAGTAGTTTTTTATTTTAGTTAGAAAGCATGTAGTTGAAGTCTCCAACTAATTTCACATTGAAATTGTAATAACTATATAGTTTATAGTGAATTGCAGAAGGATCTGACATATCGAAAGTATGAAATCCTGCGATGATGTAAATCTTCTTAGCAGTTTTAATAAGATCCATTCTCCCCTTCGTAATATTAAATTTAATCTGAGATTGATTCGTTGAAATTACTTTTCCATTCCCATCAATGTTTCCTCTAATGATAGTTTGGTCATTCCATAAAGAATCAATGATCATATCATTGTCATCCAAAAAATATAAGGTTGTAGTTGCATCAAAAGGAAAACCATTGTCTACAAATAATGTGAATTCTCCATTTTCAACACCTCCATTGTCCTCGGAATTAAAAGAAAAATCAAGCGTGTCAACCAAAACAAGAGAATCTGCAATAAACGATAATGGAATTTCCATGTTAAGGTTTGCTGTCATTCCATCCTCATAATATAAAAAGTTTGGAGGATTATTAACAACAGTATCCACATGGTTAGAAGGATTATCAACTCCATTGATTTCAACACTCATGTCGTAAATAATTTTATTTGGCAAGTTGCTAATGAAGTCAGTAATATTAGAATTTCCTGAATTCAACGTTTTACTTGAACTAACATGATTTGCCGAAGTACCTCCGTCGGTAGCTTTAGCGATATCCATCGTGTTATCATTCATTGTAAGTGCAACAACATTACCTTGGGCATTTTTACTCCACAAATTATTGAAAGTAGCTAAAGCTGAAGCTCCAATTCCGTTATCCGTTTCTATTTCAAAAGTAACTTCTTCTAAATCGATAGAACCGCTCCTAACGTTATCAAACATATCTAAAGAAACAGAATCAGGTCCAACTTTTTTAATAGTATTTCCCATGTGTCCACGAGCATACTTTGGAGTTAAATCAACAATACTTGCATGTACATAAAGTGTGTCATCAAGAGCAATTGTTTTCAGCTGTCCCGAGTATTGAATTCTCGCTTCAAGTATTGTAATATATGCGTTAACAATTTCTTTTGCATCTCCGGCTGTACCACTTCCATCATAATCTACATTTGGACTATAATGGCTTTCTATACCATAACCATTAAGTAAAAAGTAATATCCATCCATTGGATAAACAGCATTCATTGTCGAAAAACCAGCGGGTGGAGCAGGTGGAATAACTGTATCAATTTTAAAAGGAAGACCTGTTACTGGATGAACCAAGTTCGGAACAGTGTAGGTGATGTATATTGAATCTTGAAGACTTGAGAACATGTCAAAATTAATAGCTCCATCTCTTAAAATTGCATCTTTAAAAACGTAGTCGATTCCAGGAGCGAATGTTACAAGTTTCTTTTCGTCAACAACATTTTGCTCTGGCCAGATAGCAGTAGCTTCTTTTGGTTTAAGATTTTTAATAATTATTTGTGCAGTCAATGCCGCATTTGTATCAATTAATACTGGTGTACCTCCAGATCCTGGAGTAGTAAGAGAAACTATTTGAGCTATTAAATCAGCATAAATTGTTTTTCCATCTATAGGGATGTCCTTAGTGAAAACAGTATTTTTAGGAATGGTAACAAATGTGTCTCTTAGTATTAAACCACCACCATGTACGGGAGCATTACTTACCATAAAGTCAACATCGTTAATATCCATGGGAAGATCATTCGTGATAATGATTTCAGCAGTACCGCTGTCAACAATCATACTTTCAAAGAAACTTCCCATATCAATTTCAATATCACCAGAACTTAAACCTATAAGTGCCGGAATAGGAAGAGAATTATTATGATTAGCAAGAATAATAGATCCTACAAATCCTCCTTGAGCTCTTGCTATTTCACCAAGTGTTAAAACATAAGTAACTGTATCGTTAGGAAGTTCTAATGATTGTAAACTTGCTCCGAATTCGAAAACAGTATCTGGAAATTGAATTAAACTATCGGCCGTGATAGAATATAGTTCTGTTGAGTAGACTAATTTTAAAGTACTATCAGGGTTTTCAACTACATCACTATTTTGTAGTAAGTCAGATATAGTTAAGTCAGATTTTACAATAGGCGTAAGTAAATCTGTATTCCAAGTTGTTTTTTTGTCTTTAACACAGGCTATGATCAATAAAGACGATAAGGCGATGAAGAGTAGTTTTTTCATAAGAGATAAAGTTAGCAGTTTACTGGGAATTGACCAAGTGTTTTAAGTTTTGCGATAGACGTGTAGTCACATCAAAAGTTGCCTGAGCTTAGTCTAGTATTATTTTCTAGACATAATGATTACACCCAGTATTACAATGAAAGTTCCTCCTACTTGGTAATATGAGATCTGTTCACCAAGTAAAAAATAACCTAATACTATTACAGATATTGGACCTACACTGGATAAGATAGAAGTGGTACTTGAACCAATTGTTTTAATTGCAGCACTCATCATGTAAGAAGGTAAAACAGTATTAAAAACAGCTATTACCATTCCTAATGCATAAACTTGCCATGGAAATGAAGTTATATCAACATCACTTTTAATTCCGGAATGAATCAAAACCGATATACACGAAACGATCATACAATAGGTTGTAAACCGTTTTACGCCAAACTTAGGAATGAGCTTCTCACTCCCGACTAGGTATATTGAAAATGTAACTGCACTTGCGAAAATTAAACCAACACCTAGCCAAAAATCTTCTTGGATATCATCTTGTAATTTCCCCCAGAACGCAACTCCAATTCCGATATAAGCAAAGACGATTGCTATAACTTTATAAATAGATATTTTCCTTTTGAAATAAATTGCTGCTAGTACAGTCGTGATAGTTGGGTATATAAAAAGAACAAGCCTTTCTAAGCTAGCAGTTATGTGTTGTAACCCTATGAAATCTAAATAACTAGCAAGGTAGTATCCAATTACACCAAGAAATATTAAAGTAAGCCAATCCTTTTTTGAGTGTTTTTCAGAATCAGTTTTACTTTTTTTATTAAAAGCAATAAATAAGTATATAGGCAAAGCAAATCCCATTCTAAGTAGTAGTAAACTCAAACTATCTATATTATATTCATAAGATAGTTTTACCATCACTGCCTTGCTGGAAAACAATATTGCACCAACTAAGGCTAATATAACCGCTAAGGCTTTTTTGTTATTCATTTCTTTAAGGAATTAATGTGCTTTTTTTGTTGGTTAAGTACATTTATTAAATCGTTAATAGGAATGTCTTCTGCAGGAGAAATATCCATACTCTTCATAGATTTCCTGTCTTTTGTTTGCAATTCTTTGTGATTTATGAAAGTACCATAATTAAACAATACATATGGAACTCTAGTCTTTTTATCCTGCCAGATATAGCACATTATTTTCTTCTTGAAAGTAAAACAAGGCAATCCATATTTCAAACATTGCTCTACGTTTTCATCCCAAGCGAAAATGATATCTTTAAGGGCAAGGAAAACGCTCTTGTTTGGTTCCTTAGCATCAAAATAAAATTTTTCTAAACCGTTCATTTTTTTTGAAATTTTAAATGTCGTTCTTCTTCTCTTTTTATGAGTGTGATGAACTTAACAGGTGTAGGGAGCGTTATTTTTATTGGAGAATTATTTATCGGATGATTAAATTCTAATTGAACCGCTGTAAGAAATAAACCTTTGTGTTCTAGTGTTTTTCCTTTTTCACCATATTCCATGTCTCCAACAATTGGAAAACCAAGTTCTGATAAATGAATTCTTAATTGGTGTGTCCTTCCTGTTATAGGTTGAAGTTGGAGTAATGACAAATAATCATTTCTTAAACTAATAGAACTACTTATCTTTTTAACATTAGTAATCGATTTTTTACCAGAAATGTCTGAGTCGATTATTGAAATTTCTGAAGGGAAATCTCCTTGAACTACTGCGTTATACGTTTTAGTGATTTGTTTTTCTTCAAGCATATCTCCCAATTTAATATGAGCAGAGATACTTTTAGATATGATAACCATTCCACTTGTAGCCGAATCTAAGCGATGAACAGGTTTTGGCCATTTCAAAGCATCTTTAAGATTGGAAACTTGTACTTGGTTTTGAATTACATTCTCTAGGGTTCTGAATAAATTACCAGAAGTAACTAAACCAGAAGGTTTATTTACGATTGCTAAATCTTCATCTTCAAATAAAACATCGATTTCAAGGGGGAAGGGGCGGGGACTTTTTTCTTCCAGTTCAAATAATTGAACAGTATCATTCAATGTTAAAAACCGACCACCTTCTGTGATTTTATTATTTAATTGAATCCCACCTTTTTTTATTCCTTTTTTAACACTCTTATTAGAAGGGTATTGTACGAACAACCCTCTGCAATATTCTTCAAAGCGCATTGGGACTTGTAACGATTTAACAATATGTGATTCTAAAATATACAAGGAGCAATCAGAAATTTCGTTAAAATTAATCTAAATTTAAACAATCATTGAACAATAAAAGATCGAGTTTTAAAATGTCACCTAAAAAATCAAATTACCCATATTACGCAAAATGGTGGTTTTTTATAGGGATGATATTTCTAAGCTGGATAACACCAATTACATCAAACTGGAATACTTATTTTTTTGGTGAGCAAATAGAAGCTCATTTAGCTAGGATTTATGATGAAGATCTTGGGCGAATTGTAAGAAAGTATGTTTTTAAATATGAGGGATATCCTTATTTTTCAAAATATAAAGAGGTGATAAATCATAAGAATATGCCTGTAACGGTTGAATTATATTTTAAGGAAGATAATCCTAATGAAAATTTTATTGGAATATTAGAATACATCTATTTTGGAAAAAGATTAATATTCCCAATTTTGTTCCAAATGCTAATGATTTCATTCTTCTTTTTAGTTAGGACAAAAGAATATAATACTTAGTTTAAAATAAAAGGAGCTATTAAGTCAAATTCAGGAATGTATACTTTGAATGTTTCTTCAGTAATTACATTTTGCATAACGTAATACCCTCTCATTCTCCCAATAGGTGAAGTTAGTTGAGTGCCGGACTCATATTCGTGAGATTCACCTTGTTTTATTATCGGTTGCTCACCAATAACGCCTGGACCTTCAACTTCATATTGATCACCTTTAGAATCGAAAACAAACCATTTTCTAGATAATAATTGAACAGAAAAGTCATTTTCGTTAGCGATTTCAATATGGTAAGAAAAAACAAATTTTGATGCCTCTTGTTGAGAGAATTCTTCTTCATAAGAACTATGTACCGTAATCTCAACACCTTCCGTCGTAAAGCTTTCCATATTGCAAAAGTACGAAAGAATTATATTCAACGCTACTGATAAATAAATCTTTTAACACCAATTAACTTCTGAGCGTTGTCGCTAAAGCCTTTATGGTATACTAAGACTGTGTAGATATTCTCTGTTTGATAGAATGTTCCTTCTAATGTTTCCCAATTTCCTTTTTTACTATTTCCCTCTCTGAAAAGATAAGAGTAATCATAAACACCTTGTTTTAATAATATACTAGCTTCATACCTTTGAAGTGAATCTCTGTATAACATTCTAGCATCTAACTTTAGTTCATTTCCTGTAAAACCTCCATTTAAATAAACATTCCCTGTTGCTAACTCCTTTGGGTATGGTAGCCTGAAGTGAACATGACTATAATCCGCTTCTGTATATGGAGACTTATTAATCTTCGCACCGATATAATAATTCCCATTATGATCAAATTGAGTTGTATACTTTGTAAAAGCTCTTTTGTGATCAACCGTAAGTACGGTATGGTAAATTGAATCTAGATAAATTATTTCTTCAACTCCTAAACCTCCAATGTTTAAGTCTCTATTATCAAATACTCGATATTCATTACCTCCTTCGAAAACAGTTTCTGCTTCGAAATTATAAATCAATTCTTTGTCTTTAACGAACTTCGGTTTTAAATTACTTAGTGCGTTGTCATATCTATTGTTTTGAAGAATAACAACTCTAATCTCATTAAAGGGATCATCTATAGGGAATATGGTGTAGTTAACTTTAAAATCAATTTCCTGATGAGTGTATCTATGATCGAAATCAACTGGCGTAGTTGGTTGAGGTTTAATATCAACTTTAGTTTCAGCGATAAATAGCTTTTGAGTCAAAACAACATCTGCTCTGTCGAAATTATCAAACACAAGTAAAATGTAATTTCCACTTTGTGTTGGTTTGATATTGTTATTGGGAAATGAAATAGAGTAGTGGATATAATCAACTGCTGTGTTAATAGAGTAGTCGTAAGTTGTAATTTGTTCCTCTTCAAACCCCTCTAAGTAGTCATTGGGGAATATGTCAGATTGGTTCCATTGATCATCACAATGTATTAAGGTGTATGAGTAATCTTTTACCTCATTTGAAATATCATCAAACCTAAGTGTAAGTTGTTTTCCATCATTTAAGTTAATCAATGGGAAAGTAGTCTGACTTTCTTCATTGGTTAATATAACAGTATGAATATTCTTTTTGAAAATTTTATTCTCGAAAGCAATACCAAATGAGTTCAACTGAATTGAAAGACATATTAAGAGTATTGGACAGTTTTTTAGTAAACTCATGTTGTAAAATTAAAACGAAAGTAGTAGAATAAAATGTGCTTTTGCCTTATTTGTAATCATTCTAAATAAAGCACCAAACTTGTTAATTAACGTTAAGACTAGTTCAAATTTATTACTTTTGCACCTTGATTATTCATCGAATTAAGAGAAGATGTCATTACAAATTAAGCTTAAAAAAGGAGGGAACATCAAGTTAAAGGGTGTTGCAAACCGTACAGTTGTTGATGCTCCGGCATCCGACGTGGTTGCTATTAAACCTCAAGACTTTCATGGAGTTATTCCAAAATTAATTTTAAGAGAAGGTGCTAAAGTAAAGGCTGGAACACCAATTTTTTTCGACAAAGAGAACGCTGATATTAAATTTTCTTCACCTGTTTCAGGGGAGATCGTTGAAATCGTTCGTGGTGCTCGTCGTGTTATTCTGGAGATCAGAATTAAGACTGACGGAGCAAACACTGCCGAAGACTTTGGTGCAACGGATATTGCTAGTGCAACTAAAGAAACGTTAACTGAGAAATTGTTGAACGGTGGTCTTTGGCCATTAATTAAACAACGTCCTTTTGATTGTATCGCGAATCCATCGGATTCACCTAAAGCAGTTTTTGTATCTGCTTTCGATACTAGTCCATTGGCTCCAGATTACGATTTCGTTCTTGAAGGTAGATCGGAGGATTTCCAAGTAGGACTTGATGCTTTAGCAAAATTTTCTAAAACTGGTGTAGTGAACTTAAACGTTCCCGCAGAAAAAGAAATTCGTTTCAATGAAGACGATACTTTTATTTATTCAGATGATACTGGAAAGCAGATTGAAATTGATTATAAAACAGCTTCAAATGCGAGTTCAACATCAGGATCTTCAAAAGCAATCAAAGCAATTACTGACGTCTACAGTAAGCCAGGTGAGATTTTCACAAAAGCAAGCAACGTATTTGTTGCTGAGTTTGAAGGAGAACACCCAGCTGGAAATGTAGGGATTCAAATACACCATATTAATCCTATTAATAAAGGTGAAGCAGTTTGGACAGTAAATGTTCAAGATGTTGCAATGATTGGAAACTTCTTAAGAACTGGAACATTAACTGCGAAGAAAATCATCGCTGTTACTGGATCTGAAGTTGCTGCTCCAAAATATTACAACGTTACTGTTGGTCAGAATTTAGCAGGTATATTCGAAGGGAACATTAAGGCAGCTGAAGAGGCTCCACGTTTTATTAGTGGAAATGCTTTAACTGGAACTAAGGTTGAAAAAGATGGTTTCTTAGGATTCTATGACAATCAATTGACTGTTCTTCCTGAAGGTAACCAATATGATCTTTTTGGATGGATGGTACCTATTCAACCAAATAAGTTTTCATTAAGTCATACGCTTTGGTCTTGGTTAACACCAAGTAAAGCTTATCGTTTAAATACTAACATTAATGGAGAAGCGAGAGCTTTTGTAGTATCAAACGAATATGATCAGTTGTTACCAATGAACATATATCCAGTTCAATTATTAAAATCTTGTTTAGTAGAAGATATTGATGCAATGGAAGGTTTAGGAATCTATGAAATAGTTCCTGAAGATTTAGCATTGTGTGAATTTGCTTGTACATCTAAGCAGCCAGTTCAGCAAATTTTGCAGGCAGGTTTAGATTTAGTAAAAGTTGAATGCGCGTAATTAAATAGATTCATTTAATCCATAAGATATAAATCAGATGAAGTTTTTAGAAAAACTTGTAGACAAAATGGAGCCGAACTTTGAAAAGGGAGGTAAGTACGAAAAGTGGTTTCCTCTTTTCGACGGTTTTGCTACATTTTTATTCACACCAAAGCACACTACTAAGAAGGGAGTGCATATCCGCGATGCGGTAGATTTAAAAAGAACAATGAACACGGTAATCCAAGCTTTGGTACCATGTTTATTATTTGGAATTTGGAATACAGGTTTTCAGCACTATAAAGCTTTAGGCTTGTTAGAGGAATTCGGTTTTTTAGAGCAATTAATATTTGGAGCAATTGAGGTTTTACCTATAGTTGTTGTTTCTTATGCAGTTGGTTTAGGAGTTGAATTCGCTTTCTGTATATACAAAGGACATCCAATTGAAGAAGGGTTCTTAGTTTCAGGAATGTTAATTCCTTTAATTGTACCAGCTTCAACTCCACTATGGATGGTTGTTATTGCAACAGCATTCGCAGTTGTTTTCTGTAAAGAAGTTTTCGGAGGAACAGGAATGAATATTTTAAATCCTGCATTAACTGCAAGGGCTTTCTTATTCTTCTCTTATCCAAAGCAAATGTCAGGAGATGCTGTATGGGTTGATTCTTCAATTCCAGAAGGTTATGTTACAGCAGCAGATGGTGTGACATTACTTAATAAGGTTGGTGAAGCAGTAGGAAGTATTGATGCAACAGCAGGAGCTACTCAGTTATCTAAGTGGAACTCAACTATTGCAGCTGTAAACGATGCCGCTACTGAAGCAGCAGGGAAAATTAAAGTTGATGAAATTATGGATAGTACTTACTCTCTTTGGGAGCAAATTGCTGGACATATGCCAGGTTCAATTGGTGAAACATCTGCAATTGCTATCTTAATTGGAGCAGGTTTATTACTACACACTGGTGTTGCATCATGGAAAATAATGGCTTCTGGATTGTTTGGAGCATTGTTTATGACATTGATCTTTAATACTGCAGCAGCAAACCCGTACATGGCACAAGTTGGTCCTTTGGATCAGATTACTGCTGGAGGTTTCTTATTCGGTTTAGTATTTATGGCTACCGATCCTGTATCTGCTGCACAAACTGAAGTAGGTAAGGTTCTTTACGGTTTCTTTATTGGAGTTATTGCAATCATGATTAGAGTATTTAATCCAGCTTACCCAGAAGGAGTTATGTTGGCGATCTTATTCATGAACGTTATGGCACCTTTACTTGATCATTATGTGATTGCAGGAAATATTAAGGAGAGATTAGCAAGAGCTAAATTACATTCATCAAATCACTAATTAATTAGACATGGCTGTAAATAAAAATAGTACAAGTTACACTATAACATTCGCTGTTATATTGGTAGTTATATGTGGTGGTTGGTTAGCTTTTTTAGCTAGTTCTTTAAAAGTTCAACAAACTGCAAACGTAAAAAACGAAAAGAGACAATACATTCTTTCTGCTGTTGGTGCATATGATATCGCTGCTTTGAAAGGAATGGGTCAATCTGAAGTTGAAACAATATTTAATGATGCTGTTACTTCTAAAATTTTAGATGTTAATGGGAACGTTATTGAAGGTAAAGCTTTTGATATCGATATCGTTAAAGAATACAAAGCTACAATTGGTCAAGAAAATATTAGAAAATATCCTTTGTTTACTTACACTAAAGATGGCGTTTCTAAATATGTAATTCCAATGGCTGGTAACGGTTTATGGGGACCAGTTTGGGGATTCATCGCAATTGATTCTGATAAGAACACTATAGCAGATGTTGTTTTCGATCATAAAAGTGAAACACCTGGATTAGGAGCTAAGATTACTGAAACTTCTTTTACAAGTTTATTCACTAACTCTCCAAAGCATATCGTAACTAAAGACGGTATTTATAAAGGAGTTAAAGTTGTGAAAGGAGGAGTTAAGAATCCAGAACACGAAATTAATGCAATTGCAGGTGCTACTATTACTTCGAAAGGAGTTGGTAAAATGTTAGAAGGTGGATTTAAGCCTTATGCATTAGCTTGGAATTTAATTAAGAAATAAACAAATTGTTAAACGTATAATATAACGTACAATGAGTGAAAAAAGAGAATCATTGTTTTCTAAGAAAAACATGAAGTTGATTAAGGATCCGTTAAACGATTCGAATCCAGTTTCGATACAAGTATTGGGTATTTGTTCAGCATTGGCAATTACAATTATGCTTGAAAATGCATTTGTAATGTCTATGTCAGTACTTTTCGTATTGATAGCAGCAAATGTTATTGTATCTGCATTAAGGAATTTAATCCCAGATAAGATTAGAATTATTGCTCAATTAGTAATTGTAGCAACACTTGTAATTACTGTTGATCAGATTTTAAAGGCTTACGTTTACGAAGTTTCAAAACAACTTTCAGTATTCGTAGGGTTAATTATTACTAACTGTATTATCATGGGACGTTTGGAAGCATTTGCTTTAGCAAACAAACCAGGTCCAGCATTTATGGATGCGATTGGTAATGCTTTCGGTTATACATGGATCTTATTAGTTGTTGGTTTTGTAAGAGAAGTATTCGGATCAGGTTCTGTATTCGGATTCAAGTTTATTCCTGACAGTTGGTTAATTGATAATGGAGGTTTCTATGAGCACAACGGTTTAATGTTATTGTCACCAATTGCATTATTCTTAGTAGCAACAGTTATTTGGGTTCAAAGATCTGTGAATAGAAAACTAATTGAAGAGAATTAATAAAAATATAACAAGATAAACCTAGAGAAATGTTAGAATACGTAAACATAATCGTAAAGAGTATCTTCATTGAGAACATGATTTTCGCCTATTTCTTAGGTATGTGTTCTTATTTGGCGGTTTCTAAAAACGTAACAACTGCATCCGGTTTAGGATTAGCAGTAATCTTTGTACTGGTTGTTACAGTTCCAGTTAACTACTTATTAGAAGTATATGTATTAAAAGAAGGAGCACTTAGTTGGTTAGGTGATGGATTTGAGGCAATCGACCTTTCTTTCTTATCCTTCATCATGTTCATCGCTGTTGTTGCATCTATTGTGCAATTGGTTGAGATGATCGTTGAGAAATTTGCTCCAGCATTATACGGAGCACTTGGAATTTTCTTACCACTTATTGCAGTAAACTGTTCTATTTTAGGAGGAGCTTTATTCATGCAAGAAAGACAGTATGAAACAATTGGAAAAGCAACTGCTTTTGCATTTGGATCAGGAATCGGTTGGTGGATCGCAATTGTTGCTTTGGCAGCTATTCGTGAGAAAATCAGATACTCAAATGTACCTGCACCTTTAAGAGGTTTAGGAATTACTTTCATCATTACTGGTTTAATGGGGATTGCATTTATGAGTTTTATGGGAATTAATCTTTAATCAAAGAATTTATTTATAACTGATATGTTACAAACTATAATAATAACTGTAGTAGTTTTCTTAATTGTTGTTTTATCATTAGTAGGTTTATTACTATATGTTAGAGCTAAACTTTCTCCTTCTGGATTGGTTAAGATTACTATCAATGGAGAAAAAGTAATTGAAACTGAAGCAGGTTCAACGTTACTTTCAACTTTAGGGACAAACAAAATATTTTTACCATCAGCTTGTGGTGGAGGTGGTACTTGCGCAATGTGTGAGTGTCAGGTTCATTCAGGTGGAGGTGAGGTTTTGCCAACTGAGAAACCATATTTCTCAAGAAAGAAAATTGCTGAGAACTATCGTTTAGGTTGTCAAGTAAAAGTTAAACAAGACATGGATGTTGAAATTCCAGCTGAGATCTTCGGGATCAAAAAGTGGGAATGTGAGGTTATCTCTAACTATTCTGTTGCAACTTTTATCAAAGCATTTACTGTTAAATTACCAGATGGTGAAACATTAGATTTCGAAGCTGGAGGTTATGTTCAAGTTGATGTACCTGAATTAACAGTTGATTTCTCTAAGGATATTAACATCGAACCAGATGCTCAAGATCCATTAGGAAAAGATAAGTTTAAAGCAGACTGGGATAAGTTTGGTTTATGGGGGTTGAAAATGGTAAACCCGGAGCCTTGTTTCCGTGCTTACTCTATGGCAAATCACCCTGCTGAAGGAAATATAGTAATGCTTACAATTCGTATCGCTACTCCACCATGGGATAGAGCTAAGAACGGTTGGATGGATGTTAATCCGGGGATTTGTTCTTCTTTCGTATTCTCAAGAAAGATTGGTGATAAAGTAACTATTTCAGGACCTTATGGAGAATTCTTCATCAAGGAAACTGAAGCTGAAATGATATATATCGGAGGGGGTGCTGGAATGGCACCAATGAGATCGCATTTATTTCACTTATTCCATACTTTAAAAACTGGAAGAAAAGTTACATACTGGTACGGAGGTAGATCTAAGAAAGAATTATTCTACGAAAAGGATTTCCGTGATATCGAAAAAGATTTCCCGAACTTCAAGTTTAACATTGTATTGTCAGAACCTGAAGAGGCTGATAACTGGAATGAACAGAAAACAATTGACGATGATGGAGATGGTTTTATCGGTTTTGTTCACAACGCTGTTATCGAACATCAGTTAAAGAAGCATGATGCTCCTGAGGACATTGAGTTTTACTTTTGTGGACCTCCAATGATGAATCAAGCAGTTATCAAAATGTGTGATGACTGGGGTATTCCTGAAGAGAATGTTGCATTTGATGACTTCGGTGGTTAAGCAACAACAAACATATATTTTAAAAGCCTCGTATTTATACGAGGCTTTTTTTTGCTTTATACTGTACTGTTTTGTCATTTATGAATATCATATTTCCTTGAATGAAGTTCTGTTTATCCATTACAGTGTTAGTCATTCAATACCCTGAAACTGTGTTTTCTCCTTTTAATCTCAAGCGTCAACTAAGCGATGTTAATGAGTTATAGTTGTTGTGAGATGTCTAGATTCCTGCTTGCACACACTACTGTCCGGAATAAATAGATCTATAATTCACACAGTTAATGTCCCGTTA
>CAWVWF010000037.1:0-21584 GCA_963933885.1 uncultured Flavobacteriales bacterium
GATGAGTAAAACATTCTTTCACAGAGTAAACTACGAATTGGACGGAAAGCATTTATTATTAAAAGTTGATGCTAAAAACGGAATGCCAATCGAATGGAAAAACTTCCAAAAGATCTATAAATTAAAAGATGGTTACTTGCTTTCAATCGCAAGAGGTCAATTTATTTTTTTACCATACACTATCTTTAAGAACGAAAACGATAAAAAACTTACTGAAGTAATCTTTAGCAGAAAAAGCTTAATCTAATCAACTATGACTTTAAAATCTATATCTATTTTAGGTTTATCTTCAATTTTACTTGCTTGTGGAGGAAGTGAAAACACAGAAGATAATGACACAAATAACAACGACAGTTTAGAAATTGCTACACAATTCAACGCTGCTGCTGATATCAATCCAAATGCTGCACCAGCACCTGTTGCTGTTTTTGACACAGTAGTTGCAACTGGAGTATTAGTAGATGACCTTTCTTACATGCATGGAATTGCATTCGCTCAACGTTTAATGAGAGAAAGAATAACATTTATTGATGCAACAGAACTTGGAGCCGTTTTTCTTGAATTCGAATCAGGAACAAAAACAGCTATCCTACCAAAAGATGCATCTATAAAATTAAGAGAATTAAGCAAAGCTTCTAATAAATTTCAACAAGTTAGCCCTGCTCAAAAAGTTGAAGCAACTGATGCTTTCGCTTCTTTAGTTTATGAAGCAGAACTTAAGTATGAAGGTTTAAAAGAAGTAAAGACTGAAAAATTCGTTGAAGGATTAAACGGATATGTTAAGAACCAAGTAATTCCTTCTGCTGATTTAATACAGATGTATACAACAGCAATCAAAGGTTATGAAGATAAAATGGCAATTGAACGTCAGGAAAAAACATTGGCTGAAGGGAAAGCAAAAGCACCAGATCAATATGCTTTCTTAGCAAAAAAAGAAAAGGAAAAAGGGATTTCTAAAACAGCAAGTGGTTTACTTTACGAAATAATCACTCCTGGAACTGGAACAAAACCAAACCCTACAAATAAAGTTAAAGTTCATTACGAAGGTTCTACAATCGATGGAAAAGTTTTCGATTCTTCTTATGCAAGAGGAGAACCTATTGAGTTTGGATTAGGACAAGTAATTAAAGGATGGACTGAAGGTTTACAATTGATGAGTCCAGGTGCTAAGTACAAATTCTATATCCCTCAAGATTTAGGCTATGGAGTTAGAGGTTCAGGAGCTAAAATCCCACCTTATGCTACTTTAATTTTCACAGTAGAATTAATATCATTTCAATAAATAACAACCACACATTAAATTACACACAATGGAAAGTACTACAGTCGAAGCAACAGGAAACAAAGTTGATGATTTATCTTACGTTCACGGATTTGGAATGGCACAAGGTTTAACACAACAAGGTTTCTCTTTCATAAACATGGAATTATTAGGAAACTGTTTCAATGAGTTTGCTAACAAAACTAAAGAATTAGTTGAGCCACAAGCTGCAGATACAGCTTTAAGAGCATTAGCTCAAACAACTGAAAACTTTCAAAACATCAACGACGAACAGACAATTAACGTTTCTGAATTGTTCGCTAGTTTGTTTTACCAAACACAACTTTTTCACCCAGCTTTTGAAGATATCAATGTAGCTAAAGTTTCTGAAGGAATCATTAACTTCTCTAAGGAACAAAATCCTCCAGCTAAAGAAATGGTTGAAGCTTATTCTGAAATCATGGAAAAGTTCCAAGCAGTTGCTGATGCTGAAGGTGCTGAGAAAGCAAAAGAAGCTGGTAAAGAAGGAATTGCATTCTTAGAAGAAAACGCTAAAAAAGACGGAATTACTGTTACTGAAAGCGGTTTACAATACGAAGTTATCGAAGCTGGAGAAGGTGACAAACCAACTGCAGATAATGAAGTAACTGTTGATTATGAAGGAACTACTATCGATGGAAAAGTATTCGATTCGTCTTACGCAAGAGGAGAGAATATTTCTTTCGGATTAGGTCAAGTAATCAAAGGTTGGACTGAAGGTTTACAATTAATGAGTCCAGGTGCTAAATATAAGTTCTACATTCCACAAGAACTTGCATATGGAGAAAGAGGTGCTGGAGCGGATATTCCTGCTTATGCTGCATTAATCTTTACAGTTGAATTATATTCTTTTAAATAAGGATCAATCATACTATATTAAATAGCCGATACATTTTGTGTCGGCTTTTTTTATGCTCTTTTTTTTATGTTAAAAAATGACGTATTGTGTTTCGGATACCCACAAGGGGCATCCCTACAAAATCAGTACGCAATGTAGGGATGCCCCTTGTGGGTATCCGAAACACAGTTGCATAATTGTCATACAATAATTCAGAGGACTTTGAGCTAGTCAGAAATACAATCCCCTCTCCTACTTATAAGCACAAAAAAAAGGAATATCTTTTCAGATATTCCTTTCCAATATTATACTTTACTCCAAATTACTTTGGTACATGTCTATCAGTAAAACTAGCAACCTTGTTATTCCAGTTGTCAATTAATTGACCTCTCTTATTGTTAAGTTTATTGTTACTGTTATTGTAATCGTTACTTCCTTTATTAAGCTCGTTTACTTTTTCATTGTAACCATCAACATCCTCTTGAGTTCTCGTCTTCTTAGACTGAAAAGCTTTGTCGTACTTAGTAAACTTTTCGCTTGTTAATAAGAAATCAATCATTACAGGCATGTCCTTATCAGCTTCGTTAACATAAAAAGTAAGCATTTGCTTACAAGCAGAAATTAATGAATTATCACCTTTAAAGCTTTTTAAAGCAGCCAATTTAGTTAAACCTTCCTCAGCATAAACCTTCATAGATTGCTTACTTTGCTCAGTAGCATTGATATCCTTAGCACTTAAAGCGATGATCATTTTTGATTCTTGAACACTTGCCTTAAAGAAAATTAAGTAAACAGGATTGTAATAGTCATAAACCAAACCTGCAGCTTCCATCTTTTTACCTAACTCACTGTTGTCTTCCAATAAGTTAATGTTGTTACCAGCACAAAAACGCTTTTGCTCTCTACCTACCATGTCAGATGCAGCTGAAAGCTTATCACTTGCTGTTTTCTTAGCCAATAAGAATGCTTCCATTTGATCATAAGACTGTTCAGCAATCTCTTCTAAATCCATAATTTTAGCATAATCGTTCACCATAACACTGTGACTCATACTTAAGTATTCTAAAACAGAATCTTTGTATGCAGAACTTCCATTAAATGCTTTTAATCCTTTAATCGTTTTTTGAGCAGCTAAATTTGTTTTAATTAATTGCTTTCTTCTTTTGTTAATTTTCCTACCACTTTTATTATGAGAAGCAGCTTGAGTATACTTCCAACTTGCTTCTGAAATTGCAGTATATTCTGTACCGATAGTCTCAAAATATTCAATTGCTGTCTGTCCGAAAGACATCCCTCCTGAAAGCAAAATCATTATTGCAACAAGGCTTGTTTTTAAATTTGTAATTGTACTCATAGTTGTTATTTAGTTATTAAATCGTTCAATACTTTATATGTTTCTTCAATATAAATATCATGTTGAAGTTTCGTTCTTACTTTCTTGTTTTTAGCAGCTACTTCTTCGTATAAATTAATAATATCTGCATCGTATCCATTATTAATAATTTGATACACAATCGTACTATCCTCCGTTAATTCTCCAATTTCATCAATTGTATTCCACTTTTTTTCATTCAAAACCTTATACTCGTTTAACCCAAGAGGCATTTTATTTTCTAACTCAGAAACTAACTTTTGAAGCTTTAAATTAAGTCTAATAATCTCTTGGAAATTCTTACTTTGGGTTACTCGTTGCTTACTATTACTAGCTAACAAACTTGTATTGTTAATAGGTAAAGGTGTATGATAAATCTTCTTTACAATAGAATCCGATTTTAAAGCCGTTGCATTCTCCGACTCCCCCTCTTCTATTCCATCCGTTAAGTTTGGTAAAACAACATCAGGTATCACACCTATCAATTGATGTGTATTCCCTTTAATCCTGAATAACTTGGCAATTGTTAGTTTCACAAATCCAAAATCATTCATTTCATTAGTATGTCGAAACATGAAGTTTGTATCCAAAGGAATCACGCTTTGAGCTGTCGCTTTTCCATAAGTTGGTGAACCAACTATGATTGCTCTATTGTAATCCTGTAATGTCCCCGAAACTAACTCTGATGCAGATGCACTATACTTGTTGACCATAATTGCCATTGGTCCGTCGTATGATAAACCTCTATTAAAATCCTTTATAGTTCTAGGTTTTTCACCTCTATATTTTTGAATTAAAATCGGACCAGCATCTATAAAAATCCCCGCTAAACCAACTGCTTCTTTCATAGATCCTCCACCGTTGTATCTTAAATCTATAATTAACCCATCAATATTGTCTCTCTTTAACTTTATCAACTCTCTAGCAACATCATTCGCACATCCCAATTGATTTCCTCCACCGAAATCTGTGTAGAAGGCAGGAAGCGTTATGTACCCAATTTTCTTTTCTCCGCTTAAGACAAAGCTTTTCACTGAATTCTCATCAATTTCTACTTTCTGTTTTTTAAGCTTCACTTTTTTTCTTGCTCCATCACTTTTTAAAATAGTAATTGTAATTTCATCCGATTGAATAGAGTTTACAAATCTTCTAACTGTTCTGAAGTTTTTCTTTTCAGCATTAATAGACTTCCCTCCTGGTACTTTTATACTCAAAATGACATCGCCTTCATGTAATTCATTAGAGTTCCAAGCAGCTCCTCCAGGTGCTATTTTAGAAATCACAGTTTTGCTCTCATCTCCTTTACCTATCCCAAATCCAAACAAGAATGCTTCTTTACTTAACTGCTGTTCAAATTCTTTTTTCTGAGAAATTGAGAAATAGTTTGAATGCGGATCAAACTCTATAGCAATCGCATTTAACAATTCCTCAAACATTAAAAATCTGATCTCAGAACCTTCAACTTCTAACTGCTCTATCCACTCCTTGTAGCTTGTTACTAAATCATCCTTTACTTCCTTTTCAAAAGTTAATATTGAATCGTTTGAAACTGAATAATCAACACTATCAAGCATTGCGTAGGATATCATCCCTGATAATACTGAAGATTTTAAATACTTATTAAATCGCTTTTCGACTGCTACCTTATTTTTTGGTAGAATTACACTAGCTGCTTCTGGAAGAATAAATGTTTCTTTAATATTATAATTTTGCTTCTTAAGACTAAAGCTTTCTACGGCTGCTTTTCTAATGATTGATTTTGATTTGTATTGTTTGAAGAAAGCGTCAAAAAAATACCAGATTTTACTATCGTTGGTAGACTGGTTTAAACTTGAAGAGATAATTAATTTAATGGCTGGTTCATCAAACAAAGTTTGTCGGGAATCGATCTCTCCAAAAAACCTATAAAAAATATTGGTAAGCTCTTTATCAGATATTGTTTTTTCGGAATAATGAAAATCATTAAAAACAGCCAATTGCATGCTTAAAATTTCCTTTTCTCTTTGCACATTCTCACCTGCAAAAAGACAATTTAAAAAAGTTAGTAAAGCAATAATTAAAATAAATCTCATTCCCAGTATTTTTTTCGATGCAAATATAAACCTCAAATTTATTTTTTCGGTGACAAAACAAATAAATCATGGATAAATAATTTAAAAGCTTTGGATTGAGTATTTACATTTCACGCTATACTGTTCGCTTACTCCTTCGACTCCGCTCAGGAGTACAAAAAAAACATTATTGTTAAAATGGAGGACAAGTAACAATACTACTAGATTACCATTAGTAGTTCGATTGTCATCCTGAGCGGAGTCGAAGGGCTAAGCGATATCTACAAAAAAGAGGTCATTCCAAAATTGAAATGACCTCTTATAAAGACTATTATTTACTATGCTTACTTTATAAAAGCTTCATTAGCTCCTATTCCAAGAGAATAACTAGCAAGCGAATCTCCTGTTGAAGAATAAACTGACATTGTTGAAGCTGAAGTAAATCCGTTTGGATTAAATGTTAATATATTATCTGTTGCTGGATCTACAGAAACACCATAGAAACTACCTTCAATTATTGCAGGATCATTTATTGTTGAACCGTCAATATTAAAAGCAAACACACCTCCGTATTCATGGTAATAGTAAATCACATCTTTCGTTGAATTGATTGCAATTCTTTTAATATCTTCAGTAGTTCCAACTGTGTAAGAATTTACGATTGCTTCAGAAGCAGGATTGATTTCATATAACATTGGAGCTGTTGGTCCATTTGTTTCCCAAGAAGCTAAACCTTGACAACTTACCCAAATATTTCCATTCTTATCCTCTACAATATCGATTGGACGATAAGTTAAGTTAATCGTTGTATCAACTGTAAACGTTGCTAAATCGATGATTGTAATTGAACTATCCAATGCGTACCCTCCACTATTCGCTACGAATAACTTTCCGTTCGAAATATGTAAATTCTCCGGCCCAGATCCTACAGCTAATGTATCGGAAACAATATTAGATAATGTAGATATTTTATATACAGATCCAGCTCCACTTCCATCTGTTAAGTAAGCTGAATTTCCACTAAAATCAATATATCTTGGGTAAGAAAACGAAAGTGATTTGTTGTTTTTAAATGATGTTAAATCAACAATTTGTAAGTTTCCTCCAGCACTTCCAGTTGAAACTATATATCCTTTAGTTGAATTAACAGCTACCGATTGAACACCAGCTCCGGCACCAACACCACAGTTGGCATCTTCATAAAGTGAATTCGTTACTGTCCCAGTTGTTAAATCAACGTGAGAAACAGTCCCGCTGTTTGGCCAAGCTCCTTCGTTACTAATTAAAGCTCCTGAAGTAAATCCAAAAGCAACTTCACACGCAGCTGTTGGTTCATCCTTAGTACATGCAGTCATTAATATCCCTAATGAGACAGCTGCGATCATTGTTTTTTTCATATTAAATAGAATTAACCTCCTTTTTCAGGAGTGTGCAAATTAAGATTAAGTAGTATTGATAAATAAAAAGCTCTTCCTGGTAGCGCATAGTTTTGATCCACACTATAGACAGCATCCAATAAATTTTGAATTTCTCCTTTAACTAAAAAGGAGTAGGATTTAATCTTGGTAAGTCTCCAAGCGCTTATGTTATTCATGAAATAGGCAGGAAGTGCATACCTTTCATTGTTATCTACAGTTGTGTATTGTTTGCCTTTATATGCTGTTTGATATTGTAAAACGAATTGTTCCCATTCAACAGCTAAACTCATATTTCCGTTAATCAAAGGAACGTAAGTAACTTGGTTCCCTATTGCTGGATCATTATTGATTATACTTTCAGTGACTGTTGTTTTAGTATATGCAATCCCAGAATTTAATTTTAGTTTAACTTTTTTAATTCTGTAATTGAACTTGTAATTCAAGTCTGCTCCATAACTTCTTACTGCCTTCACATTAAGAGGTACCCAAAAAGAACCATTGGGTAACCATTGAATCCAATCTTTAACATTAGAAAAATAGACTTCGCTCTTAAGGATATGGTTCTTTTTCTCCAATTTAAAAGAATGCTCAATGTTCCACCCTTTTTCTGGTTTCAATTCCAAATTCCCTCCTGTATCCCAAAACAAATTATTAAATGTTGGATAGCGGAAATGGTTTGAGATATTTCCTTTTAAGGTCATTATTTTTTTAGAGGTAATATATTTATATCCTAAAGATCCAATTGGGATTAAAGATTTGTCTCTTGTTGAAGTTTGAGTTCCCACCACTCCAGAAAGTAGCAATCCTTTTTTCAGACTGTAATTCACAAAAGCGGTGTTGAAATTTTGAGTTCTTATTGGCGTTCCTACATATCGAGAATTCACAACAGACTGCCTTTCTAATCTTGATTTGATTCTAAACCTAAACTTCTTGTACTTGAATTTATAACCAGCCAGTACAAAATGTTCTGAAACGAAATAGTCAGAGAAGATACTGTCGTTATAATCCCAATAATTAAATCCACTTCCAGAATAACCATAAGAAATATCTAAAATAGAATTCTTTATAATTCGTGTGTAATTCAATACATTTCTAAAAGAGCTGTCTGCAGTAGATTTTCTTGAAGCTTCATTTGCATTTAAAAACTTAGGCGTATTCTTCTTCCTTCCATTCAACCAGGAAACCCATTTAACTTTGTTGTTCCCTTTTCTGTAATAAACCTCTTGAACTAAATTCGTATTCCAAAACTCACCGTGCTCTTGTGTTTCTTGAGGCTTTCCTAGTACTTGAGTATTAATAAAGTCATAATCGTTCTTCACAAATTCATTTATATAGAGCAATGAATAGCTGAATCTATTGTTAGAGTATGCGAACTTATATCGGTCCATATTTGCATTAAAACTTCCTACAGATCCGCCAAAAGATAAATCTAATCCTTTATTCCAATGCGCTGTATTTTTTAAATCGAGTACGCCTCCGATTGCTCCTCCACCATATTCAACACTAGAAGAACCATTAATTAACTGTAGTTTATCAAATGAACCAACTGAACTTCCTGCTAAATCAAACATCCCTAGTGTTAAGGAATTAATTGGTAATCCATTCCAATTAACTTGATTCTGACTTGAAGAAAAACCTCTTATTTGTATAGACTGTGTAGACCCTTTTCCTCCGAATTGTTTTATCTGAACATTAGAGCTTTCGAGTAATAGATCTCCAATTGATTTTAAAGAAGAAGTTGGAATTAAGGAATCGAAACTAGTTGAGGATTTTAAGCTGTGAACATAATCCACTTCAACTACAGAAATAGTATCAACAGACGATTTCAGCTGAGCAAAAATACTCAACGGAAAAAACACAAGCGCACCTAAAATTGTTAAAACTCCTCTCACCCTCTTATCTCTTACACACCTGACCCCGGGCATGGAAATAATATAAACTTAAGGCAGGTCTCCTGACTTCTCCCAATTTAGCGTCTTCCCGTTTTTATACAGTGACTAAAGAATGCTAAATCCTTGGGGGAGTTACAGTAGCGGGCACTGTTACGGATTCTCACCGTATTCCCTATTAATCTCACTTTGAGAGTAAAAGAACCTTAAATTTCCAATGCAAAATTGCAATAGAAATTTTGATTAACCTAGTAAAAAATTATTTTTCTAGACCTATCAAAAATTCCATTGTATCAACATTATCAGCATAATCCCAAATCTTAGGATTTTGAGCTTCCCCGAATGCTAAACCATTCTTAATTCCAGATCCAATAACACATTGAATCTCTTCTTTATTATCAGCAATAAATGCTTCCACTTTTGAAACAGAATCTACTTTTTCAAAAAAGGTTACACTCAATGGAGAACTTAAACCTTCATCTTCCTTAAACAAGAAATCCTTTGCTTCTAAGAACTTAACTTTATTCAATAAATAAACTGATCTATAATAATCTACATTGTTCTGATACTTACTCAAATCAAGATCAGTAGCTTCCTTAACCAATGCATCAATCAACCATACTATATCAACATCTCCAACTAAATATAATTTAGATACATTTCTACATCCCAAACCAAAATAAGTAAAAATATCTTTTCCTAAACCAACCAATTCTTCTGGTGTTTCATCTCCAGTAATTATAGCAATTGAAGTTCTTGATTTTCTAATAATGTTTGGAAACTTCCCGAAATACTGCTCGAAATACCTAGCTGAGTTATTACTTCCTGTTGCAATAACAGCATCATATTCTGATCTTGGTACAGATGAAATAATAATCTTATCCTTAAAACTCGCTTCAATCGAAATTAACAATTGAGCGATAGCAGGAATTAACACTTCATCATCCGAACTCATTTTAGTAACCACAGTATTCCCTGAAAGTAATACACAAAGAAAATCATGGAATCCTACAGCTGGAATATTTCCGGCCATAATTACCCCAACTTCTTTGCCTCCTTTCAGCTTAGATAATTCATCTACATATTTAGAAGTAAATTCTAATACGTCAGATTCATTTAAAATTTCACAAATTCCGTTCAATGCTTTTCTTACACTCTTCTCCGTAAACCAACCGTTTTTAAATCCAGCTTGTTTGATAGTTACCAATAAATTGATTTGCTCTTTCGATAAGCCTTCGTATTCTCCCTCCGCTCTTGATAAAGCTTCTTTAATTTTATTTCCTAAAGTAATGAAAGCTTTAATTCTTGTATCCAGCATAATTTATTAATTGTAGAAATCTGGTACAAAAATAGCAATGGAATTCACAATACAAGGATTTTGTTTTATTTTGTTGCTATGAAAATCATTAAACTTACATCAATACTCGTTTTAGCCTTAATTTCTTTCCAATGTGTGAGCTCTAAAAAAGGGTCATCTACAGAGAAAGAGTCAACAAATACTGAAGCTAATATTGATAATACTGTCGCAGAAAGCGCTTCAGCTGAACAGGATTTAATAATGACAAAAAAAGGATTTACAAAAGGTGTAATCGTAGATAAAACAGGATTGGATGGTTGTACTTTCTTAATAGAGATTGATAATTCAAAAATTTTACATCCAATTAATCTCGACGACAAGTACAAAAAAGACGGATTAGGAATCTATATTGTATACAAAAAATCAAGAAAAGCAACGACTTGTATGAATGGACAACCTATTATTATTTCCAAGATACAAATAGCAAAATAATAAAACGATGATGCCTGCACAGGAATAATAAGCAGTTTAAATTTATTCAAAAAAAAAAGCTTAGGGAATCTCCTCAAGCTTTTTTTATATAATAGGGTTACCCATTTAAGTCACATTGTATTTACTAGTGGGAATCATCTGTTCGTTTCATTAGATTACAATCAGTATTTACAGACTTTTACTACAAATTCCGATTACAAATCGGACAGTTTATCTTTCAGATTAAAAATCAGAAAGTACTACGCACTAAAATTCATTCTATTAAACATTTCCTTGTGTGCATGTTCTGAAAGACTAATTCCCCCTTAAGTTTGGTGTTTTCAGGTGCGCACGAGAAAAAGTAGCATATAAAATTACCAGTAATGTAAATGGGTAACCAATTATATAATTTATAATCGATTGGATTATAATTAAATCGTATGTCTGTATCCAATTACAATTTACCATGCTCCAATATTCTGAACACCTGCAATAATTTATGATAGCATTCGTAACTACAAGCCACAGAACACTTTAAATCCAACCTCAGTTCTAAATCCTAAAGAATGTTATTTCAAGCTTTCTTAAACAATAAAAGTTCCCGTAGCTACTTCAGTAGTTACGAAAACACCGATACAATCACCAAGCTTACACCTTTAGTAAATTCTCACCCCTAGAACCGACATCTACATGAATATTTGTCACAAGAAGTCCAACTCCTCTTTTTCCCAAAAAGAGAAAAAAACACCAAAAAGGGAAATTAAAAAAAGACTAACAAACAACAACTACTTAAATATCAGCAACATAAGTCAAAGGAGCGAGTTTTGCAATCAACAGATAAACTAAAAAAAACTAAACCATGAGAATTTTAATCTTAGATGATGATATATTATTCGGTAATATATTAATGCATCAAATTTCCGAATTGAGCAATAACCAATGGAAAACCCACTTCATTTCTGACAACAGAAACATTCAAGATCTCTTATCAAAAATCGATATGATTTTAGTAGATAAAAACTTAGATGACTGTGCTTTTGACTCAAATAGTATTATTAAAGAAATACAGCTTAATTATCCTACTATTAAAATTATAGTAATCTCAGGATCACCGTTGGAAGATAACAAAGTGGAGTACCCATTTTTGTTAAAAGATGATGATTTAGTTCAAAATATATTCTCATTCGAAAAGATGTATCATGCAAGTTTCAATAATTAAACCCAAAGAAATTGATGAATTAATAGCTGAAAACAATAGACTTAAAAATGAAAACAAAAGGTTAAAGGCAGAAAAAAAAGCATCCATTTCTCAAAAGAAATTCTTTGAAAATATTCTTAACGGAATACCATCAGATTTAGTCGTTTTTGATAAATACCATCGATATCAATTTCTAAATCCAATTTCAATCAAAGATAATACTATGCGAAATTGGATGATTAATAAAACTGATTTTGATTATTGTAAAGAACGGAATCATCCAATTCAAATAGCAAAAAACAGAAGGAAAATTTTCAACCAAGTAATTCTAGAAAAAAAAGAAATTTCATTCGAAGAAAAAATGATTGACAATAATGGTAATGTTGTTTGGAATTTCAGAAGAATGCATCCTGTTTTTAATGCTAATAATGAAGTAGAGCATGTAATTGGCTATGCTTATGACATTACACATATAAAAAAGATGAAAGTTGATTTAGAAGCTGCTCAAAAGAAAGCTGAAGTCTCTATAAAGGCAAAAGAAACTTTTTTAGCGAATATGAGTCATGAAATAAGAACGCCAATGAATGCCATTCTAGGTATGAGTCAACTTTTAAGTAATATAAAGCTGTCCAAAAAAAACAAGATGTATTTGAATGGAATATCTAAAAGCGCATCAAATTTATTAGTAATAATAAATGAAATTCTGGATTACAGTAAAATAAATTCTAATAAATTAGAAATTGAAAAAATCCCTGTTAATCTTTTTGAAGAGCTTAATAATTGTGAGCAATTATTCATTTTAAAATGTGAAGAAAAAGGAATTCGACTAATTAAATCTATAAGTAGTGAACTTGAAAACACTTACGTGAAAAGTGATCCAGTGAGACTTAATCAAATACTTAATAATTTAGTAAGTAATGCTGTTAAATTCACGAAAAAAGGAACGGTAAAATTAAAAATTGATTTGGTAAAGTCTACTAAAGATCAATTAACAATTCAATTTTCTATAATTGACACGGGTTCTGGTATACCAAAAAACAAACTAAATCATATTTTCAACCCTTTCTCACAAGCCGACACTTCTGTAACTAGAGAGTATGGAGGAACTGGATTAGGCTTAACTATAAGCAAAAAAATTGTAGCCTTAATGGGAGGAAAACTATCTGTTTCAAGTGAGGAAAACTCTGGATCAAAGTTTTCATTTACATTAAACTTCAAAAGATGTAAATCACCGTCTATAAAGAAGAAAAAAACGCTAATAAGTTCAGTTACATTAAATAAAAAATTAAAGGTTCTTCTTGTTGAAGACAATCCTCTTAATCAACTTTATGCTCAAAGTATTTTAGAAAAACACACAAAAAACCTAACCATCGTTAATAATGGAGAAGAAGCAATTAAAGCAATTGACAATCAAAAATTTGATCTGATATTAATGGACATTCAAATGCCAATTATGGGAGGATTAGAGTGTACTAAGATTTTAAGAAAAGTAAAAAAAATAAAAACGCCCATTATTGCTTTAACCGCCAATGCTTTCAAGGAAGATAAAGAGCATTATTTACAAGCAGGGATGAATTCGTATTTAAGTAAGCCATTTACAGAACAAGAATTAATACATGAAATATCTAATATTATAGGAATAAAAAAGACAATCTCTTTTAATCAAAATACTAAAACAAAAAAAATAAGCTTCCCTCCTGTAATGATCAATTTATTTATTTCTGAAATGAATAAAAACATAAAATTAATGGAATTCCACATCAGTGAAAATGATATTCAATCAATTAATCGATTGGCTCATAAAATCAAACCAAACCTTAGTATGTTTGGTCTACAAGAAGTAATACCATTATGTTTAAACATTGAAAAGTGTACGATCATAAATCAGGCTGAAATTAAAAAATTAATTTCAGCAATTTCTAACATGATTAAACATTTGGAAAATGATCAATCTCCTAAAGTTTTGGTTCATTAAGAGCATTTAAAACTACGAGAATTATAACGCTCCTGATTCCATATTAAAACTCCAATGACTATTGGGTTTTAATGTAGGTTTCCAAAATTTAGGATCCCCAGTTTCTAACACTTTTGCAATCTGTTGATAGGTCTCGTAAGAACTAGGTTTATTACCTACAGTTTTAAAGTTTAAGTTATGCCATTCTTTTTGATGCCAATTTTCAATTTCGAAGATTTTCTTAAATGATGAAGGTAACTGCTCACGTTTTTCAGAATCGGAAGCAAACAAAACTTCACTCTGTGTTTCGTTTACATATCTTAAGAAGGAAACATAATCAATATGTCGCTCATCATTCTCCTCCTCTTCTAACTGAATATTGTATTTAACATATTCAGATTTATCACTTATAAAAGGGATTTCAATTCCTTTTATTTCAACAGAACTAGTGGTGTTATTTATAAAAACATCTCCTTCTGAAAGGGAAATAGAATTTAAAATTTCTTGTGATGTTAAACCTATTCTAAAGGAATTCACTAAATAATTATTATAACTTGAAAAATTAGATGTTACATTGGAAATTGTATTTAAATGAATCTCATAGCTAAGATCCTTATTGTTATATCCCGAAACTTCAACTACAATTGCCCAATTACTGCTACTATCTCGGTAAAGTGAAAGCTTACTCCCAGCTGTATAAAAATAACCGTGCTTAAGATCTATAAATTCGAAATACGGACTTATTTCTAAAAACTCATCTAGCTGTTTTATTATTGATTTTCTCTCCATTTTGTTATTACATGAAACAAATAAAAGTAAGACGAAAAAAATGCATTTTCTCAAAAAAACCATGCATAAAACTAATGAAATAAGATTTAATTATAAACTTAAAGAACGGGTTAATTTGAGTTACAAACTCTCTCGAATCCTATATACCTATTAATATATTAATTGGTAAAAGACATCACTTAATGAGATGTCTAGATCCTTGCCTCCGCACACTACTGTCCGGAATGACAAGTTTTGCTTTACATCTTGTTTTTATTTCGTAACTATCAAGAGTCAACAGGCACGCGAACACTCCCCGAAGGACATGCGCGCGAAGAATATATCATTTAACTTAAATAGTTAATTTAATTCTTCTACTTCAAGTACTCATCCTATATTTGAATGAAATTAAATACAATAATGAATCAAAAAACTGCACCAATAAGAAATACAGCTAGAAAACCTATTCGAAAAGTAACTAGAGTGAAAAAGAACAAGAATAAAATATTTGATATTTATTTAGGTATTTCGTTTAGTGGAATCATCCTAGGAATTTTTATGATCGCATTTTTCTTTTCGGACCTCATCATTCAGTTTTCTACAATTACAACCATAGTTTTAGTAGTAGGTGTTTTCATGAACATAGCTATACTTCCATTAGGCTTAAAGAAGAATGCAAAGGGAGAGAATTTGATTTCAGAAATAGGAACCGTTTTTTATATTTTATTAAACTTTTTCGGAGGTGGTATTTTCATTACAGGATTATTCTTAATGTTAAATTTTGCTGGTCGATCTGTAGAAACTCACTCTGAGCATTATGAGATACTAAAAAGAGACTCTAATTACAGAGCAGGCACATATAATGGTGTTGTTTACAATTTAAAAGATTACAAACTCCCAAACGAAGTGGATCATAGATGGTTCGATTTAAAAAGTATTGGTGAAATATCGAGAAAAAAACATCTTGAAATTAAATACTCATCAGGATTATTTGGAATTGATATTTTTGAAGAAAGAGGAATTACTTCAGATCTTTCGGGTTCTGATTATGTAGAAACACCTTTACTTGGTGATGGCTTTTAATAACTAAGCATCTAAAATATCGTTTGTATTAAGGTTTGTTTTTCTTTTAATTTTTAAAATCGCCAACAACAAGTAGATTTCAAATGGCAAAAACAGTAATATAATAATCACGGAAAATTGACTTCCGTACATAAAAAGCAACCATACTAAAGAGAATAGGATAAAGCCTATCAAAATGGACCAGTACTCTTCCGATTTAGACCATACTGCTAAACCGATAAATACGATTCCGATAACAAGAGGTAAATGGAATAATAACTCCATATTTCTTGTGTATGCCATGACACTTGCAAAAACACCTATTAAGGAAAATATTCCTCCAATAAAATATAGGACTACAGCTGCATTCCAAATAACTTTTTGATCTTTAATAACCTGTCTGTTATTTTTCCTTTGTTCAATTATCTTCTGACCTTCAGGAAATAAAACATTGCAGAATCTACACCTATATGAACTTGGGTGATTTTGTCCTCTACATGTTTTACAAACCTTCATGACTAATAAATTCATTAAAAAAAAAGCCACCTAAATAGGTGGCTTTTAACTTGATTATTTTTACTTTGATTCTAATTACTTCGCAATAGACACAGCTCTCACTTCTCTAATTACAGTAACCCTAACCTGACCTGGATAAGTCATTTCAGTTTGAATTTTCTGAGAAATATCAAATGCTAATGTTTCAGCATCCTTATCACTTACTTTTTCGTGCTCTACAACAACTCTAAGCTCTCTTCCTGCTTGAATTGCATATGTTTTCATAACTCCAGGGTAAGATGTCGCTAGATCTTCTAATTCCTTAATACGCTTAATATAAGAATCAACAATCTCTCTACGAGCTCCTGGTCTTGCTCCTGAAATAGAATCACAAATCTGAACGATTGGTGCAATCATACACGTCATTTCAACTTCATCATGGTGAGCTCCAATTGCATTTACAATATCAGCCTTCTCTTTGTATTTCTTCGCTAAGTTCATTCCTAAGATAGCATGAGGTAATTCTGGCTCATCATCTGGAACTTTTCCTATATCATGAAGTAAACCAGCACGCTTAGCAGCTTTCGCATCTAATCCAAGCTCACTTGCCATTATAGCACAAAGGTTTGCTACTTCTCTCGAGTGTTGTAATAAGTTTTGACCATAAGAAGAACGATACTTCATTCTACCAATCATTCTAATTAACTCAGGGTGTAATCCGTGAATTCCTAAATCAATTGCAGTACGTTTTCCAACTTCAGCAATCTCTTCGTTTAAATGTTTTCTTGTTTTAGCAACAACCTCTTCTATCCTTGCTGGGTGAATACGACCATCTGTTACCAATTGGTGTAATGACAACCTTGCTATCTCTCTTCTAATTGGATCAAAACAAGATAAAATAATTGCCTCAGGAGTATCATCAACGATTACCTCAACACCAGTTGCAGCTTCAACCGCTCTAATGTTACGACCTTCTCTACCGATAATTCTACCTTTAATTTCATCTGATTCAATGTGGAAAACAGAAACTGCGTTTTCGATTGCTGTTTCAGCAGCACAACGTTGAATAGATTTAATAACGATTTTTTTAGCTTCTTGAGTTGCAGACATTTTTGCTTCCTCAATAGTATCTTGAATTAAAGACATCGCTTCCGTTTTAGCTTCTGCTTTTAAAGCATCTACTAATTGTTTCTTAGCTTCTTCTCCGCTAATACCAGCTATAGTTTCTAATTGCTCAACCTGACGACGTAATTGCTTTTCTAAATCATCTTCTCTAGCTTCGTTAGATTCGATTTTTGTATTCAATTTAGATTTTAAACGTTCAACATCTTTGTCTTTCTTATTGTATTCGTTTACCTTCTGATTTAAACTGTTTTCCTTTTGCTTCAGTTTATTCTCAGTTTTACCAATTTCTTGATTTTTTCTGTTTACTGTTTTCTCATGTTCTAACTTAAGTTGAGAGAACCTCTCTTTTGCCTGATGAATCTTATCACGCTTAATTTGCTCCCCTTCTTTGTCGGCAGCTTCTAATAGTTGCTTAGCCGTCTTAGCATTCATTACTTTCATAACGAAAAGACCACCAACTGCAACTACAAGACCTACAATTCCTGCTATTACTATTTCCATACTTTTATTGAATAAATTGATTAAAAATATCAACCTGCTTCATTAAAAATTAAGACTGTTAGAAATTGGATATAATGCTAGCTTTTAAGATAACTTGAAACAAAACTTTCTAAATCCTTTAGTTTATCTAATAAACCATCGTCTATTAAACCACCATTAGCTTTGTCACTCCCAGAGGATCCCTTTTGCAACATCATGTATTGAAACAAAAACATTGCTAATAAATCCTGCTTATCTTTTACACCATAATTAGTTTTTAACTCTTCTAAACGCTCCTCTATCTCTTGCTCAACCTCCATAACAAGCTTGTGTTCACCAACACTCACTTTAAGAGGATATTCTTTCCCGGCAACAGATACTTTTATGGAAACGCTTTCTGACATTAATTTCTAATTATTTACAAGTGCTATACATTTATCAATTTCCCGAACAAGTTCATTAATCTTCAACTTTACATCGGTTGCTTTTCCAGAACCTCCTCCTAAAGACTTAGCCAGCTTTAATACTTTATTACGCTCTTCCAAATCAATAATCTTAGTTTTAGATTCTGAAAATCTACTTTGTAAGAATTCGTTTTCCTCCTTTAATTGGTCAATATCTTCCTTCGCCCTCTTGTGTTGAATGATTAACCTTTCAACCTTTGATTGCAAACTATCAACTAATAAAGAAATACCTTTCTCGTCCATTACGCTATAAATCTTACTAACAAAAGTAACCGCCAAGAACCACTAAAACAAATTAATTCTTAGGTGTTACTAACTTATAGTTGTTAGAATCGTTGTTTTGACCGACTTTTGCACTGTAAACTCTATGAAAAAAAACTTTCTAACAATATTAATTATATTTTTCGGGATTTATTCCGGAGCTCAAGAAAGTAAAAGTATTTACCCGCAAAACTACTTTGGAAGTCCGCTGGATATTCCATTATTTCTAGCTGGAAACTTTGCTGAATTAAGGTCTAATCACTTTCATGCTGGTATTGACATCAAAACACAAAGTGTTGAAGGAAAGAACGTATTATCTAGCGCAGACGGGTTTGTATCAAGGATTAAGATAAGAACTGGAGGTTACGGAAAGATCATTTACATAGATCACCCGAATGGATATACAACAACCTACGCTCACCTTCAGAAATTCTCAAAAAAGATTGATGCCTTTGTAAAAAAGGAGCAATATCATCAAAAAAGTTTTTCAATCGACTATTACCCCGATAGCAATGAAATAAAAGTATTAAAAGGTGAACTCATCGCACTTTCTGGAAACACGGGAGGATCTGGTGGTCCACATTTACATTTTGAAATTAGAGAAACAGAATCAGAACATGCTATGAATGTTTTGTTATTCAATATGCCTATCAAGGATAAAATAGCTCCAATAATTAGAGGAATAAGAATTTACCCACTTGGTGATAATTCTAGTGTTGCTAAAAAACCGTTTCCTAATTATTATTCTGCAAAAAGAATTGGAAACAAATACACGTTAAATTCAATTCCAGTTGTTTCTAATAAAATAGGTTTTGGAATTGAAACCATCGACAAAATGAATGGTACAGGAAATAGATGTGGGGTATATAATATCAAACTTCTTATTGATGGTCAACTAGTTTTCGAACAACAAACTGAACGTGTACCATTTGATGAATCGAGATACATTAATTCTCATACCGATTATCGTTATAAAAAGAGCAATCGAAAATGGATACATAAATCGTTTGTTGATCCTAATAACAAGTTGAGTATTTATAAAAAACTTGAAAGAGATGGTACAGGTACTTTCACAAATGATTCATTACATAACATTAAATATATTGTAAGCGATGTTTATGGAAATACATCAGAATTAAATTTCAAGATTAAATCAAACCCAGAAGTTGTTTTTACTAAAAAGCCAATTGGAAAAGACTTTATCCAAACCATGCCTTACCATATATACAACGAATTTCAATCCAAGGAATTCTTACTGCAAATTCCAAAAGGCGGATTATACAATGACATCAATTTTAGTTACTCTTCAAAACCTCATCCTAAAAAGAGATGGAGTCCTATTCATACAGTTCATAGTGACAATACTCCATTGCACAAACCTATTGATGTTTTTATAAAATGTGAATTCCCTACAGCTATTTCTCCATCTAATCTTATTGCTGTTCGAAAAACCTCTGCAGGAAAGGTTAGAATTCATAAAGGAACCTATTCTAACAACTACTTCCACTTTACAAGTAAGTACTTTGGTAGTTTCTACATCTACCACGACACCATCCCTCCTAGGATAAAGCCACTTAATATTTATAATGGGAAAAATATTTCTAAGCAATCTAAATTTGATTTTAAGATTTCGGACAACCTCTCTGGAATTAAATCTTATGATTGTTATATAGATGGTGAATGGATATTATTAGAGTACGACTATAAGAAAGCTCGTTTAACGCATTATAAACATGGTGTAATAAAACCTGGTGAGCATAAGTTAAAATTAGTAATTATTGATGCCGTTGGAAATAAGGAAGAATTCAATTGCAAATTCATTAACTAGGTCATTTAATAGTCGGGTATAAGCTCAAACCCCACATCTATCAAGTCAATTAAGCCATTCATAAAGCTGGCATCATTATTATTAAACATAAGTTGTAATATTACATAACATTTTTTAACATTTTCATCTCTTATAAGAACTCTTTTAACTACTTTTGCACCCAGTTAATCGGGATAAGGACTTAAAAAAAAATTAAAACTAAACTAAGCATGAAGACCAAAAGCATTTTATTAACACTATCATTATTTGTTGCAGCAACAGGATTTGCTCAAAAAATAAAAGATCATAAAGTATCATTTGATTACATTCAATTGCCTGCAAAGCCAATAGACAAATCAATCAAGACATATAACAGTGAAGCATTCCTTGCATATGAGGAAGAAATCAACGCTGAGAAAAAAAGAGTTGATGACGATTACAAAAGAAAACTTGCAGGTCATCCAGCAGAGGTTGCAGCTGCAGAAGGAAGATACAATGAAGAAATGGTAAGATACGAAACTGAATTAGCTGCATATAGCGCTAAATCAACAGGAAGTAAATTACTAGAAAAAGCGCTTTTAAACGAAAACAATAAGCCTGTTAAACCAGGAGCTTTCGTTGCACCTTCAGAACCTACTAAAGAAGTATTACACTTACAAAAAGTTTTTAGTGGCAAAATGCTTTCTAGCACTTACTTAAAACTTGATGGTTTTACAAAAGGTACTGATGCAAGTGCTTTAAAGATTACAGCTACTTTATATGGTTTTGAGCACTTAGGGGCTGAATTACAATCTAAATCAAGTAGTTCTACTAACGCAAAAACTAAAAAGGTTACTACAACAAAAACTTTCTGGTACACTGTGCAATATAAGCACCCAATTAGTATTAAAATAGAAACTCCTGCAGGAGAAGTAATTATTGATGAAACTTTCGAGCAATTCAATGAATATTCTGTTGCAAGTAGTGGTTCTAAAAAGAACTCAGCTCCTTATTTTAATGAAGCAACTTTCGTTAAAGGTTTACAAAGTGGAATCGTTCAGAAGAACATGAAGGTGATCAACGATTACATCAATGCTAACTATGGTTTTCAAAAGGTAAAAAGAAACACTGAAATCTTTAGAATTGAGCAAAAAAGAAAGAAGAAGTATAGTTATGATGACTATCAAAAAGCTTTTGAATTAGCACTTGCTGGTTACAATTCTTTAAAGTCTGGTAATGATGCGGCATCTGCAAAATTAAAAGAAGCGATTTCTATTTGGGAAGCAGCACTTTCTGAGTCTGACATGAATGATAAAAAAGCAAGAGTTAACCCGAACATCACAATTGCAACGATG
>CAWVWF010000038.1:0-21271 GCA_963933885.1 uncultured Flavobacteriales bacterium
TACACATTATCAAAAAAAACCTATTAAGAAAACCCCTCAATTAAGAGCTGATTTTTACGGTGCAAAAAACTATCGAGTAGGGGAAAATATTGTTGAAGTTCCCTCGAATGGTTCAGAAGAAAATATAGCAGAAGAAATGGTGAAAGCCTGGCTTGGATCTCCTAGACACTACGCCAATATTGTTACTGCAGATTATGATATAACGGGAGTTTCAGTTCAATACAACAAAGCTAGAAACTCGTTGATTTGTGTACAGAAATTCGCGATCGTGAATGAATTTTATATGGTTCAAGACCATAAGGACCTTTTTCCGCATGCAAACAAAGTCCCTAAAGATGTAATAAAACAATTTGCTAAAAGCTTACCTCCAAAACATAAGAAACACGCCTATAAAATTAAAGAAAAGAAGAAAGCCGAAATTTGTAAGAATAGTAATTCTGATGTTTTCTCAAACAATACAATCGCACTTTCCAAACGAGGAGATTCACTGTATGTTGGAATCAGGAAGCGATCACTATCTCGCATTAAACAATACTTTAAGGAACGTAAAGATGGATTAACACTAGAGTTTGTAATGTTTGATTACAACTACTCATGTGATCCTGCTGATAATGTTACTATTCCAACAAGAAGAAATGGTAGGTGTGAATTTAATGGACCCATCTTAAAACCTACTTATAAAAAGGAGATTTTAAAGCAAATTAAAAGTAAAGAAGAATACAACCGAGTTAATAAGATCAGACTGCATAGAGATGAATGCCTTTGGGTTAATCTAGGTCAATTCCCGAAGAAAATAGCAGGTAAAAAAATAGAGATTAATTTATTAGTCTTGAAGAAAAACCGGTTATGTAATGTTGTTTCAGCATTGAGTGTTTGTGGAGAACAACTTTTAAATCCTTTACCGGAACTTCCTTATTACAATAACCTCTATCCTATTGCATATACACCAAAACTTAAACCTGAAATAAAAAGGATTAGAGTGAACTTCGGTAAAAATGAAACTGAAAACAATTCTACTGCGATCCTAAATGCTATTCAAGATTTAAGAACACATCACCACGAAATTATTAGAGCCGATATAAAGGCTTTTGCGAGTGTTGAAGGTTCTTCTAAAGGAAATGAATTATTGTTTATTAAAAGGGCCGAAGGCGTGCTTAAACAGTTTGAAGAACACCAAGATTCTGTGATTAGATATAAGTTAACAACCAATGAAAACTGGAGGTTATTCTATAAACAAATCGACACAACAAGTTTAAGTTATCTTAAAGACCTTGATACACTTGAAGTAAGGAAATTTGTAAACGATCCTATTAACAAGCTAGCCTTAGAGCCATATTTAGCAAAACAGCGATATGCTTTCATTACCCTTTACACGAGACCGAAGCTTACAAATAACAACTTGATTTTATTCGCAAAAGAGAATTTCGACAATATTATTACAGCGAATAAATACACAAAAGCAAATGTTAAGAAACTAGCTGAAATTCAACAGTTCCTTTTCGATAAAGTAGTGACTGGTGATTTAGCTTTGGATTCTTTAAATCTATATTTTCCAGAAGATCATGACAAGCTAATTCAGCTAAGATTCAATAAGCTAATGTTTCATTATGATTATCGAAAAAACATGAGCCATTCAAGTCTATTTAATGCCTTAGAAAATCTTAAAAAGACGGAACATAATATTGAGTTTTTAACTTATAATGCAAAAGCTGCCTTTTTCAACTCAAATCAAATGACTGATGTAACTGATCGTTTGAAGAAAGTAATTCAAGTCATACCAAATCTAAAAAAATACGAAATTTCTAAAGACACCATACATAGTTTTGAATTGCATAAAAATCATCTAAGAATTAACAAGTATTATTCTCATCAAGGTGGTGGCTTAACTTCAGTTTTAAAATCCGCTGATTTTGTAAAAAAGCATTATGATTTACAGATGGACACAATGTCCAATGCCTTTAAATTTACACTAGCAAAATACTATGTTTTCGCTGGAAAAGACTTCTGGGCAATGGAATTATTAAAACCATTATCCGCCCTACCAAACTACAAGCATACAGTGTATATTTTGTATCTAAAAGTCTACCACCATTTAACTGTACAATCAGATGAGTATAGAGATGTTAATATAGTTTTAACGGAAGCAATGGATAAATTAACCAAAGAAGAATGGTGTGATTTATATATAGGAATGTGTAATATTAATTTCCATATTTTCGATGATCAATCGCTAAAAAACTTGTATTGTTCTACTTGTAGAAACTAATATTTAGAACAGATAAATTTCAAAGTCAAGCAACTAAAACATTAAAGTCCGTTTTAGTACAAACAAAGTGATAGTTAAGTTTTGAGCTTTAGAAGATTCTATTACTTTTATCGAAAGGTTTATAAATGGAAAATTGGATTAATCATATTATTTGGGAGCTGTCGTTAGACAAACTCTTTTTGATTTCCACAGTCTATTTCTTGTTTCTATATTTCATTATTGGTTCTCTCTTTTTAAAAATCTGTATTTGGTTATCTTCAAAAGGAATTGCATCAAAAATCATCCAAGAAGACATCCATTCAAAACAGCATAAATTTGAAATTAAAAAATCGTTAATTTCAATTCTAATTTTTGGTTTCTCTTCCCTTCCTGTTGTCTATCTAATAAGAAATAATTCAGCAGAACTTTTACCCAATACAATTTTCAATATTACGATTGGTCTTTTAATATTAAACATCTGGAATGAGGTGCATTTCTATATTGTTCACAGGATAATGCACTTGCCTTGGTTTCTTCGAAACGTTCATTACATTCATCATCAATCTAAAATTTCAACAGTGTATTCAGTATTTAGTTTTCACTGGCTTGAAGCACTCCTTCTAAGCACACTACCCATAACAATTATTTGCTTCGTTAACTTTTCCCCTATCGCTATTTTTCTTTACCCATTAACAAGTATTCTTTTAAATTTCTCAGGTCATTGTAATTATAGAATCGGTAAGAAGAAAGAAACAAATGCCTTGGCGTTTGGAACACGTCACAATCAACACCATTATCAATTCACAAAAAAGTATGGGTTTGTCTCTGGATTATTAGACAAACTATTTAACTAGAAGCCTCAATAAAAACATTATGGAAAACGTATATATAACGAGTTCAGGTGCATTCTTGCCAAACGATCCAATTTCTAATGATGAAATGGAAAATTATTTAGGGCAAATAAATGGCGTTCCTAGTAATGCGAAGGCTAGAATCTTAAGTCAAAATGGAATTAAAAATCGTTTCTATGCGATTGATAAAAACCAAGAATCAACACATTCCAATGCTCAACTTGCTATCGAAGCAGTTAATAAAGCCATCGAGAATAGTTCATTAAGACCAAATGAAATTGAGTTACTTTCAACAGGAACAACGCAAGGAGATCTTCCAATTCCTGGTTTCGCAAGTATGGTTCACGCAGGTTTAGAATTTGGAAAATGTGAAATTGCGAACTTCCAAAGTGTATGTGCAAGTGGAATGATGGCACTAAAAAATGCTTTCGCTCAAATTAAATCCAATGAAAAAAGAAACGCTGTAGTTGTTGGAAGTGAACTTTCAAGCAGACTTTTTAAAGCTTCAAGATTCGAGGCTCAGAAAATGAAAAACGTTCCTTTCGATACTGAATTTTTAAGATGGATGTTATCGGATGGCGCAGGTGCTTTGGTTCTTCAGAATCAAAAAAATGAAGAAGGAATATCTTTAAAAATAGACTGGATTGAAATCGAATCTAGTGCGCATAAGTTTCCACTTTGTATGTATGCTGGAAAGAACAGCAATAAGGACGAATCAGAAAAGTCTTGGTTAGATTATGAGAGCTATGAAGCCGCATCCGCAGATGGAGCAATCAACTTAAAACAAGATATCAGATTGTTAGATCAAGTTGTTAAAAACGGTGTTTCCCACTACTTCGATCTAATCTCAAGAAAGAAAATTACTGCAAAGAATGTAGATTGGCTTTGTGCTCATTATTCCTCAGAATATTTCAAAGAACCTATTAAAGAATTGATGGCTAAAGGTGGAGGAGAAATTCCAAATGAAAAATGGTTTACAAATCTATACACAAAAGGAAATACCGGTGCTGCTTCTATTTTCATCATGTTAGAAGAATTGATGAACTCTGGAAAATTAAAACCTGGAGATAATATTTTATGCATGGTTCCAGAGAGTGGTAGATTCATCTCTTCATACATGCAATTAACAGTAGTTGGAAGTGAAGAAGAAACAGTGAAATTTCCAATTCGAGCAATAGAATCTCCAGAACTTGTTCTTGATAAAACAACAACTTCAGAATGGTTGATCAGAGAATTAGCCCAAATATGGATCGACTTCGAATCTAACTTAATTAAGATTCCTGTGATTACTAAAATCCATGATAGTAAATTATCCCTATCTGATTACAAATTACTCTTGCATGATTTAAGACAACAGGTGATCGATGGTTCACAATGGATTTCCAGAGCAGCATCTAACATAGATATCGAAATTTTCGAGCTCCGATCTGCTTTCATTAAACATACAGCGGCTGAACATAAAGATTATCAGATGTTGGAAAAAAACTATGTTAACCTTGGTGAAACATTAGAGAGTATTCAAACAGGTAAGAAGAACATAGGAAGTGTAGCACTATCAGCTTTTATGTTCCATCAAGCTAGTCAAAACAATCCAATAGATCTTTTAGGTTCTATGTTTATCATTGAAGGAATCGGAAAAAGACTTTCTGCTTTCTGGGGAAATATGATCAAAGAACAGCTTCATTTAAATGAAGATCAGGTATCATTTTTCACCTATCATGGTGTTGCAGATGAGAATCATTTTCATAATTTAGAGAAAGCTATTAATCATCCTTTAATGGATATGGATTTAGCAAAACGTATTGTAAAGACAGCAAAAACAACTGCTAAGCTTTATGAAATGCAACTAAAGGAATTAGGAAACTATTAAACGCAAAACATGAACAACGATATTTTCAATACTGCCAATCATGATGAACGAGATCCTAATCCTTGGCTGGCTTTATATTTAGATAATAGTATTCCGATCAATCAAACTGCGAAAGAAGCTTTGATGCGAGATAACAACTCGAAGTCGGTTAAATACCTCTTGCCTATCATTAAAATATGGTCTAAGGTAGTGATGTTCTTCATTCACTTCTTTAAATATTTTCTTCCGAGATTATTTAATTCTTCAAAGATTCTACATAAACTGTTGGCTTGGGGCTTAAAGCGTTTTGTTAGTCCAGATGCCAATTTATTAATCTTCAGGCATTTTCATGTTGGTAGTGAAATCTTGATTTTTATTGCTCGAAATATCAAAGACGTAGAACTTCAAACAAGCCCCCTTTTTCCAAATAACTTTGAGGATGTAAAGGACGATTTATTCTTACAACACGATCTTAACCTTTACAATTTCGTAATTAACCTCAACAAAGAAATGAGGGAAAAGAACATCACGATTTCGAAAGCAGAAAGTTACAATACCGATATGATTACGGAAGATCAGTTCGATCATATCAAATTCCCAAACAAGTGGACAAACGTTTTAGATTTACGTTCCGCTATTGAACTATTCACACCTTTCTATCAATTATTCCTAACGGCAAACGATTTCATTAGAGCTTCTAATTCTCTTCAGTTAGACGAAACTATAGGAATCTATTCATCTCAGATATTAGGAACTCCTGGACATCTTGGTTTGTTAAACAATAAACATCCAATGGTTCCAGTATCAACTTATGGTGCTGCATACAATTTAGTTTTGCATGGTTTAGCTGCTGAAACGTTACATGAAGTTTTAGTTAATGTGAAGAGACAAAATAGTTTGGATGGGGTGATTTCTCCTGATAAATAATCTACTGAAGTTATGTATGTTCTCATCTTACTATCACTTGCCTTCCCAATTTCTTTAGCTTTTTATAAAGCTTTACAGTTTGTTGATCTCAAAGTAAAACCACTAATTAAAATCACAAGTGTTTTTCTCATTATTTCAATCCTAATAATTTTTTCCAACTACAGCTTTTCAGGTACTGTTTTAGACAACTGTATCCTTTGCGGTACTGTTACATTAGTCTTCTTATCTGGACTCTTTTTAAAAAACCAAAATAAAGTATTTGGTAAGGCTTTAGTTCTAATCGGAAAAACCAGTCTTACAATCCCTATCCTTTTGATAATAGCATTTTTATTGAATCCTTTCTATATCTTTTTCTCATTAAATCTAGGAAGAGTTTCACCGGAGGCGACAAATACTATCGGAGAATACGAGCTTGAACATTACTCAGTTAATGTAAACTTTATGGGAAGTACCCATTTGGCAGTTATAAAAAAAGAGATAATACCAGGCCTACTTGAAAAAACATTAGGAAAGACAACATTAGGAATCTATGCAGCTTGTAAACTTCCTGATTACTATATAACAAAACACATTTATGAAGAAGGTGAATGGAAACCTACTTTAATAAAAAAACAAGAATACAGTTTAACCGAAGATTCTTTGTTCGTTAAAGAATATATAGACTCACTGTACATTACCTCTAGCTATAAGTATTAAAACATAATGCTTGTTTACTACTAATGAATGTAAAATACTTTCATAACGTAATAAAGACCAATTGTAATTATTCCAATAACTAATGTTGTAATAACTCGCTTATACATACTAGATAAAATCATTAATAACAGTCCTAAACCTAAAATTATTCCTGATATTAATAATGCATTAAAAAGTTCATTCTTAAAGTCAAAACGAATTAGAGGCGACTGAGCATGTCCCATTATTTTAACGTACTCTAGTATGATTCCAATAATGTGAAAAACTATGAAAACGAATAAGATTTTTACAGCCTTTTCAAGATAGCTTCTTCTACTATCAAAATCATCTAGTTCAGAATCAATTGTTTCCATTAAGTATTGATTATTCTACTATTCTATAATTACTATCGCTTGAAAAATACAGCCTATTATAAACGCCTGGCTTACCATGTGAACCCATTTCAATATCCAAGTTCACGTAGTTTACAAGTTCTGCTTCTGTTAATGTATAAACTAGTCGAGCCAGAAATTGTTGTGCTCCAAAAGAGCCCATTTGATCAGAGTACCTTTCTTCATGTTCCAACTTAATTGTTAGGGTATCATTACTCAACTTTTTAAAGATTATCTGAGGAGAGTACTCATGGTATCCTTTATTTAATTCCTTAATAATATCCATATGATCTTGTGAAACTGAAAGGACAGTATCTTTTGTTATATACCAAGATACTGTCTCATTTTCAGTCTTTTGATCAACTGTCCAATCATAGGATGAGTTTTGATTAGCATCATGATTTGACGCGTTTTCAGAACAAGAGAAAAGTAAAACGACAATTGTAATGAGTAGTGAATATTTCATAAACCTTATTGAAATTTATATATCTTTTTGATAATTTTTTTCTCAAACAATCTGATAGCTTTGGCTTTATAATATTCGTCACTTTTATGGAATTTCATTCTATAAACCGACAATAGTTTTAATTTAGATTTCTTCTCATCCCCACTTAAAATTATTTCGGCATAAGAAGTCTTAAATACAATTGTATCACTGTTTCCAACCTTATTGGGATCTAGTAATAGCGCCAGAGTATCTGGTGAATTTTTAAAGTGAAAAACATTACTTTCAGCATTAAAATCTACTTCCCGATACATTTTATTTATCGTTAGTACTCTATCCATTTGTACCATATTTAACCTTGTCACAAGCTCTCTTTTCGAAAATTCAAATTCGTATTCCTTGTTAATATCCACATACTTTCTGTCTATTCCTTTAGGCAAACTCGTAGCCATAAATGCCAGACAAGAAGTTGCGAAAACTACTTTTTGAAATAATGGTTTCAGATTAAAGTTGAAAGGGTGATTAACAAATTTGTATGAAATAAGAATGGATATTAATGCGATATTATCCGTAAAATCAACAGTTCTATTAATTGGTAATCCTACCTTATTTACTAGATCTATTAAAGGCTGAGCCAATTCGCTGTTCCAATAAACAAAAAGAATTCCTGTAATAATATGTACTGTTCTCCTTGATTTTGTAAAAACTAAACTCAGCAAAAAAGGGAAAGCGAGTAAACCAGCAAAATCGGATAATTTCCCTGTAATGTCATTATGAAAAGTCGACTTTAAATACCAGTCATTTAAAACAAGAACCAATACACTTATTAAAAAATAGGGGTTCCCAATCTTATTAACCTCTTTCATCAACTTAAAAAAAACATTAATATATAATTATATTTCAATAATTAACTTTGTACTTTAATTGAATAAATTCATTTGGAAATGCAACAGCTTCAGCTTCTACCAACTTTATTTCATTAGTCATTTTCCCAAATAAAGAAATTCCTTCACCCAATAAAACTGGCGCTTTTGTAATTGTTAATTCGTTAATCAACTTTAGATTTAAAAACGATTGAATTGTTGTTCCTCCATCAATATATGCAGATTTAAACCCTTGCTCTTCCAGGTTAGAAATTAAATTTAAAAGATCTCCCGAATACATTTCTACTTTTCCTTTTAGATTCTCAGGCGCTTCTTTAACTGTATTACTTAAAACAATAATTTTCATATCTCCATAAAACCATTGTTCAGGTGTTAAGTTCATACTTGAAATCATATCCATACACTTTCGTCCCATGATCATACAATCTACAGAAGCCATATAATCATTCAACCCCATATCAGCTTGATCTCCCATATCTGCTTTTGGGTTTCCAGCTGTGTGTAACCAATCTACACTACCATCATTTTTAGCGATAAAACCATCTGCGCTTGTTGCAATGAAAACGGAACACTTCATACATATATATTTAGATGTTAAATATAATCTATTCAACTTTACTCCAAACATGATTTCTGTTGGAGTATAAAATTCACATTGTAAACGAGGCGTATAAGTAGCTGCCTTCGTACAGCACTCCTATATTAAATTGTGTTCAATCAATTGTTATTTAAACGCTTAGATTATCCCGAAGAGAGAATCTAAACACCTCATAAACACTCGCTAAAACCGATTTCGTGATCAAAAAAATGTAATAACTTTTTGTATGGCTTATCCTTTACTCTAGTATACAAGAATAATTTAAAAACACTAAAGTTTCTATTTTACAACTTGTACAAAACCATTCTTTCTGCCTCTTTTCTTATTGATATTAGTATATGTCACGACCCAAAAGAAAACTCCAGCACTAACATTCTGTCCATCCCAACCAATATTTAAATCATTGGACTCAAAAACTTTTATCCCCCATCTATTATAAATAGTTGTGTTTATTGATTCAATAGCTTTTATTGAGATAGGAGTAAAAACATCATTCAATCCATCACCGTTTGGTGTGAAAATATTGGGCATATCAAGGGCAACATTACAATCTACTTCATCCACAATGATCGTATCTTGTTTCAAACAGATATCAACTAAAACAGTAACTGTATATATACCTTTCTCAGTTACTTCAAAAGTAGGTTGATATGAATAGTCTTGCCATTGGTAAAGTGCATTTGGTGTTGTTGCATCAAGTATTAAAGTGTCTAATTTACAAAGAGTCGTATCATTACCTAAATCAAGATCCTGAATAGAAATATATTCTATATCAATTGAATCAGATGCTATTCCACAAATATTGGATACTTCAAGCCAATATGATCCTTGATTTGTTACATAATAAATTGAACTATCGGATCCGTCTTGCCATAAATTAGTGCCATTTGGACCAAATGAATTTAAAGGAAATACAGCTAGATCACATAACGTTGTATCGTTTCCGAGATCGACATCAGGTATAGATTCGTAATACACTTTTATTTCGTCAGAAACCGTTCCACAGCTATTTGTTAAATCTATCTTATAGGTTCCAGACTGCGATACTATATAAGATGGACTAGTGGATCCGTCTTGCCACAAATACGATGCATCATTAGTGGTTGCGTCAAGCGACATTGTTGTACCCAAGCATAAAGTTGTATCGTTACTTAAAGATACAGACAGAGGGTTTTCAACATTAACAGTAAATGAAACGGTATCATTAGTTCCATATAAAAAATAAGTGGAATTAACCGTTGGTTTTATTGTCAGACTAGAATCGTTGGATATAATTGTGCTAGGATTTAAACTATCAGCCCAAGAAAAAGAAATGTCGTTAACTCCAAGTAATGTTACGGAATCACCCAAACAAACGGAATTTCCAATTATCTGTAAGCCACTGGGTAGTATTGATACTTCATCAATAAAATAATACGAAGCATTAGAAGTCCCTTGGACATTGTAAATTACATTAGTTGAATTATCATCATAAAAATTCCCAATCGTGAAATGATTGTATGCTGAATCAGCTACAAAACTGAACGAGTAAGTTTTCCAGTTTGTATTCCAAACATTGCCTTGAATTTCCATTTGAGGTAGTACATTTATTACTTCTTTACTTATCTGCATTATAGGAGAAGTAGAAAGGCAAACACCTATATGATCACTACTTCCTCCGCTATAATAATTAGATTGTCCACTTGAAAGAGAAAAGGAAATTTTATACATAACTCCAACTTTCATTGGAGAAATTAAAGTATTTGATAAATACTCACGGAAAACAGAAGAGGGGTGGTAAGTAACAAATCCCATTATAGCATTCCCTGATAAAGGTGATATCGTAGCAAAAATTGAATTGGGCAACTGTACATTACCAAATCCTGAAGTATGAAGATAATCAGGCGAAGCAGGATTTGAGACGGTATTTAAGTTTGCGTTGGTCCAATCAACACAACGGTCCCATTGTGCTACTGATGAAGGAAAGGCCGTATTATTTTCAAAACCCCCATTTGAAATAAGATTCTGAGAAAAACTTATTTGATTCAAAAAAATAAGAAACAATAATATCTGATGAATTTTTTTCAAAAATAAAAGTTAAATAAGTTGTAAATATACTGAAGCTTTTAATAAAACAGTAAGATAATTAGTTCATTAAAATCTGGTTTTCCAATGATGTCAGAAAAACTATCAAACCAATACAATCTGAAAATCTCTTCTTTTTCTTCATTAATTTAGTCCACATTGTATATGAAAATTCTACTAACTTTATCCTTTCGAAAATTTACCTGAAATCTAAAATACATCCGATCAATATTGTACTGAATCGTAGAGTCATTAATTTCAATAAAATCAGATCCTAAATATTCTACAACCTCCTGTTTTGAACTACCCATAAGATCATTGGATTCAATTACACGCTGAGCAAATCGATAAGGTTTATTGTACTTATCGGATTTCCAGTCTTCGATTGTAGTAGTGTAATAGTTAAATGTTGTTTGCCCACTTATAATAAGTTTTGAGAAAAAAATCCAGTTGTACTGGTGATTATTAATAGTGTAATTAATGGGATTTTCAAAGTTGTTTTCCAATTCAACATCCCTCTAAAAAGCACAATAATTTCAACTAGAAACAAAGCTGATAAAGCAAGATAGTATAAAAGAGGTAAGTCATAAATGTCACCGTCAAACATTGACGTTATCCCCTTTATATAATAAAGAATAATTAATGGGATTAGAAAAACAATCAGATAGATTGAAGTTTGTTTAATGTTCTTTTTAACACTCAAAATTTATGCTTTAACATTAAGTACAAACTTACTTAAAGTATTCAATAATACTATTTAAGAATAAGCAATTTCAGACCGTAATTCAATAAGATTTCTATTCGCATACTTTTCGATAGTCCATTCAGCAAGTGGAACTGAAGCTTTTCCTTTCTTAAAATCAGCAAGTAAAGTAGACCATAATTCTGGTAATAAAACAACTCCAAAAATTAAAATACCACATGAAGTAATAGAGTAATTACCATTCCCTACCATAAAAGCTTGTAATCGGATTTCTCCTTCCTCAGTCATGTTGTAATCTAGCAATACATGCTTTAAATCATGACTCTCATACTTAGGAATTAACGTCATTTTAGAATTATCGAGGGAATCAGCAATTGCCTTACCTACCGTCCCATTTTCAAGTTTCCTAATCTTCGAAACTTTATCATGATATGGCTCCATAACACTGAAAGCTTCTATGGACCATACAGATAAGTCAAAGGTATGTTTAATGATAATTCTAGCTGAAATTTGCAGGATATTCATAGGTGGTTAATCTAGGTTTCTCCTTATAAACCTCACCAATTAGATTTCCGTATCTACATATTGAAAAGTATATCTTTCTTAACAAACTTTTACTTTTCCAAAAGCCTCCCAGAATACATTTAGCTTTTCCTCAAAATTACCCTTTTGCATTTCAAGATTAAGAAGTTCCGATTCAAAATCAGAATATGTTTTCATTTTAGATGTTCCAACAGAAATACGATACACGAATTTCGTCCCATTTTCCCAACCTCTGTCTGTTAAAAATGTGATGAATAAAGTAGAATTTCTTCCTTTTAGATTTAGATGTTTAATCGTCCAACGTTCTTCAATCCACCAGGGAATATCTTGATCATTGTTTTCAATTTGAACCAACTCAAATTTGTTGGTTGTAAATCCTTTTAACAACAACGATTTATACTTTTTCATGAATCAATTTAACCTGTAAACTAATATAAATCAAAACAATACGAGTGCAAGAATAAGTTGATTATTAAATGATAAATTGTTCTGCTAATACCATTACTACATGAGCGAATATGTGGGCAACAAACGCACTCTCTAAACCTTTCTCCCAATACAACCAGCCAAAAATAATCCCTCCTGTTGAATTCGCTATTAAGATGTAAGTTAACAACTCTATTGATGGTTTTTCTATTGCCTGGAAAGCAACCGGAAAATGCCCAATGGCAAAAACTACTGCTGCAATTATAATGGCTATCCAATAAACGATAGGCTTGGTTCCTTTAAATATTTTGGAGCACAACCATACTAGAAAAGTCATTAAACCAAACCTCATTAATATTTCTTCAGTGAATCCTCCATATAAAAATCTTGCCGCTAACGATGGCTTAATAGATGCTCCCAATTCTTTGAATTCTAATGGTAGAATCGGGTTAAAAATCAGACTAAATCCGCTGATTAATGCACCCGATAACACTCCTCCAAACACTCCATAAATAAGAATCTCAGAATAGTTAAAAGGTATATCTCCTATACCTGAAAATTTTTCAAGAATAGGAGCCCTCAAATTAACTTTTTGATAAAGGATTGTTCCTATTACGATTGAAATCACCAACATCATTATTGGATTAACCAACGTAATTAATTTAATTTGAAAGGAAGTGAATTCAGCTTTTAAAAGTGCTTCTACCTCAGCAGGAATCGGAATGTCCATCGTAAGTATAGAGGCTATACCAAACAGTCCTATTACAAATAAAATTATTCCTAAAATGAGTTTATTTTTCTTCATCAATGTAAATCAGAGGATGGATAGTTTTTCAGTTGTAATATTATAGAATAAATCAAGAATCTAATATCAATTTTACATGAAGTAATAAATACAAGGTATGAAAGGCTATGATTCCAATGTAACTTTGAAATTCATTTATTTTAAAAAATTCCTGTTTTTGAGATTCAGTATTTAACTATTAAAACGTTTCTCTTTTTTCTAAATCGGGTAATGCCTGATCTATTCTATTCGCCAATTCAGGTAGTTTAATAGTTGGTATTGCTGGAAATAAATGATGTTCTAGGTGATAAAACATACTGAAGGTAATTTTATTTTTCCATCCTTTCCTTTGAGTTCTAGCTAAACCATCATTGTCTTCTGTATGATGATGAACTGTCCAAACTGCAAAAAACGCCATTAAAAACTCTCCGATAATCATTATGATTACATGGTAAATTAGGAAGTCTATTTGGTAATAAAATATAGCAGACAATACGATTGCAATTGATGCTAGCTCAAACAATACATTTTTAACGTACTTCTTATTTCCAATTTGTAGGGTTACTTTGTGAATTAAAAACATGTGAACTGGCCCGTATAAAATTGCTCCATACCAAGTCATCCCAGCAGATTTACCTTCATAGTCTTCATCCGATAAACAAAATTTATGGTGACGAATATGGTTGAATTTAATAGCATGGATAGAAGAAACCATCAAAATACTATTAATATAAAGCGACAGCCAAGTTAAAAATTTATTTGTTCCTAAAGAGTTATGAAAACCATTGTGAACTTGTCTTAATCCAGTTAAAAAGAAAAACCCTGAGAAAGGTAAAGCAGCCCAATAATATCCCAAATAAGCAAGACCAATTGAAATCAAAAACCATGGAATGGTTAGATTATTCTCAATTAACATTTCCCTCGACGACAATTTTCTCAAGTCCTTCCATTTTACTTTTTGTAAAATCTCGTTGTGTGTCATCTTAGTATTTTAAGCTTTTCTAAATTCGTTAAGCTAAAGTAAACTTTTACACGTTATTTTCTGTATTTCAAATACACATCTACTTTTTAGTTAGATTCAATTTTAGATAGCGCTCGTCCTTGATTAACTCCCATAAACAATACAAGTAAGGCAACAACTCCTATAATAACATTCCCAATTCCTGAAATTTCAAATGGCTGAAAAATTAAGAGTATCACACTTCCCAGTACCCAGATATAATCTTGAATAATAATGAGTATTACACCCATTCTTTTTTGCCTTTTAATCTCGAATGCAATCGTTGATGCAAAGAAAATTAATCCAATTCCAACAATCCAAAATACACTTGAATCAGAAACAGTAAAAAGATTAGCCAAGGTTTTATTTAATGCAATTAATAGTACACCTGAAAGACTTGAAAATATGGCATTAAGTCGAAGTGATTTTTGTAATTGATTCATGGCTTTTTATTTTAATCAAAGTTCAATTATTTAAACCAATCTTCTCTTGACAAATGTTAAGAAATGGGTTTTACGAAATTTCTCCTCAACCTACTTAACGATTCTGGAGCAATACCTATCATTGAAGCGATATACTGTAGTGGAATATTTTGAAACAGTTCTGGCTCTTCTTTCATTAAACTTTCAAACCTTTCCTTGGCTGTAGTATGCAACTGAGCAAACATGTTTTTTTCTAGTAACGCAAAAGAATGCGCCAAAAGTAAATTATCAAACTCAAGCCACTTTGGTTCGGATTCACACAATATAAAATGGTTCTTTCTATTGATCACATATAAAGTACAATCCGTAACAGCCTGAATATTCCAAAAGTTAGGTGTTTCAAAAACAAAGCTTGATAATGAAGTAATAAACCTTCCACTACTCCCTATCCAAAATGTAATTTCCTTTCCATCTGCTATATCAAACATTCTCAAATAACCGGAGGCTATAAAAGCCATTTCTCGACATATCGTTCCTGAGTTAAGGAAATACTCCCCTTTCTTAATTTCAATCGTGTCAAATACCGATAATATGTTTTCGAGGGATTCCTTATCAGTCTTAATTTGGTTAGATATGCACGCTTTTAGTAACTCCATGATTCTTTTACTTTGTCTTTAGTTTCTCTTCAAGAAATGTAAGATCTTCTTTTAAAAACTTACGTTTATAACCACCTGTTTCTTTAGTTTGAATTCTTTGGGATCTAGTACACATATTAGTAAAGAAAACACCACCCTTATTGTATGCAAACAATAACCATGTAGTCCCTTCTTTAAAAGACATTCCACAGGCATCTCCACTTGTATAACTAGTTATTTCGACTACTGAATCTTGTAAGGCTGTTTTGTAATCAATTATTACTTTAACATGTATAACTTGCTTATACCCTTTAATTTCAATTTTTTTAATTTTTCCTTTTACAATAAGTTGTGCCCGATCATAATCTTCGTCCATAATTCCATCCAACGATTTACAACTACATCCAAAAGATTGGATTGAAAAAAATAAGATTACTATTACAGATACAAGATTTTTCATATTATGTCCAAAGTTTAATTCACGTTCAAAGTAACTCGTTTTACAACTTTATCATCTTGAGAAATGCTTAACACAAACCTCGTTTTTTTTCTTTTTGGAATTCCTGCGTCTTTAAGCATCATTGCAACAGCATAGAATTTTTTAGTTTCAAGCCCTTTGTAAACAGATGAACTATCCTGGGCAATTGAAGACGTAATGTTTAGTAAAACAATTATAGAAAGAAGTAGAAATTTCATTTTTTTCATTAATGTATTAATCTTCATAAGGGTCCATTATTCCATTTGGGTTATGTTTCTCTTTCTTTGAAAGCTGACCTTTATTAAAGCCCACCGCCACTTCATTTGAGTAAATATACTTTTCTGGTGCGATCATCAAACGGTAACGAAGTTTCGATTTTATTTTCCCAGTAAACTTTGGAACATTAAATTCCCAAAACTCATTCTGTTTTAAAAACAAATTATGATAACTGTTCCCGCACCAACTTCTTGGTAAGAACTCAATGGGTCTCCATTTTCTTCTGTGAAAAACTTCTGCAACAACATAAAGTCTGCTATCCGAAGCTTCAAGCTTAACGATTGTATCAGTGTTATTCCCTATATAAAACTTGTAGCCGTTATATTTTTCTCCAAATGTGATCAACTCAGTCGTATCAATTTTTAGGAAAAGGTTCTTTTTTACGACAAGCTTAACATTTTGAGTTTTTGGTGAATTATCTGAACTGGCATAACCACCGTAAGAAGTTGAATCAAAAATGCTTGTGTTTGCATAAACACTCCCTCTAAGCATATAGTTAATATCAACGTCTGTATTATCTTGGGCGAAAGAAAATACACTAATGATTGAGCATAAAATTACTAATGATTTCTTCATAGTTATTGGTTGCTTTAAGTTACTGATAAGCATAACACAAAATTGTAATTACGTTACCTCATTGTTACTACTTTATCAGCTTATCGATCCTCATAAATACATCCCAATATTTCGCTTTAGTCATGCCCGACCAATGGATTTCATAATAACGATATTGATAGGTTTGAATTTGACATACGATAATGGTAAGTGCGGTAGCCAATAAAAACAAACGACTCCATTTTTTTACATTGATCTCTTTCAACGCAATCCCCATTAAAATCATAAATATCGAAATGTATTCTACATACACCCTGGATGAAAAACTTCCACCATACCACCAGTTCCACCATGATGAAAAAACGTAAGTGATAATAGCAAAAAATCCAAACCAAGTATAAAATTTATACCTCGATGATTTCCATAAAAACCAGCCTCCAAACAAAGACAATAATAAGAGTGGCGTGTAAAGAAATAGTCCTTTTTTATAACTGAATAAGATGTCGAATATATGTGGCGACAAGAAATTGAAGCCTTCATTTCCGTATGAATAGGTAAAGAAACTTCCAGTTGAAATTTTATAAATAATAAGCTGAATAGATACAATTGCTATGAGGGAACAAAAACTCAATAACAACCATAGTTTATTTTCAAACAATTTGAAAAATCCTTTTTTGAGCGCATCGTAATTTCCCGCTGCAAAAGGAAGGACAAAAACAACTAACCCATTCACTGGTCTGATCAGAATTATAACCCCTAACAACAAAGCTAACTTAAGTATGTTTTTCTTTTGCAAATTAGAAAAATACTGAAGGGCATAATAAAAGAACATAGCAATAAAGCCAAAGGAATAAGCATGCGACATTCCGCTTTCTCCTACCACATAATAAAATAAATTAGTCCCAAATAGACTAGCAAACATAGTAATGGCTCTGTGTCTCTCGCTAATCTCATATTTCTTCATTGAAGCATTTAGGTAAATCAACCCGAGCAGCAGGTAAAACACGGCTCCTATATTAATTAATATTGGGTACAATTTGGAATACCTATCGGTTTCGTAATCCAATAAATAACTAGACATGTGCGCTACCAAAAAGAAAGGCAATTCTGCCAAGGCAGTACCGCAATAATATTTATTTATGATCTTCCCGTTTGAGCTAGAGCGATAGTTATAAAACAGGTTTTTATTGTAATATTTATCCTTTTCAATCTCATCAAAAAAACCGAAATTTAAATCATCATAAATCACCACAGCAGGTAAATAAGCGTAATATCCTTTAGCATCAGCTTCAAGAATTCCTTTCCAGTGATTTCTAGACCAGTTCAGGTTTGAAGAAACAATAGTCACTATCAAGATGATTACGCCTATTGTTATGTTCGAAGTAGTTAATTTTGATTTCATTGTTTAAAAATTAAGCTTCGTTCATAAATTCTTCAAGTAATTCATAGAATCTTCTAATCGATTTTTCGTGCTGCTCTTTAATCACATTTAAATCATAATCCTCCCAACTCATGTTCTTCGGGTCCAAATCAATCGATAATGCTACAATCATATTATGCCATCCAGCTGTTGATTCTGAAAACCCAAATTTATCAGCAATCCAATCATGAAAATTTGGTGATTGTTCATCTCTTGACGCGACAAGTCCATGTTCAGAAAGAGCAAAGTCATACCCTCCTAAAAAAGTCCTTATACTTTTCAAAGTAAGCTCTTCAATCCACATTCCCGGACGAGCTTCCATTTTTTTTAAAAGAGGGTAAAATGTCTTCATAAGAATTTGAAGGTTGAAGTTAATAAAAACAGGTCTATTTGTAAAACACTCCTTTAGATTATTCCTGTATCAAACACTTCATAATTTGACGCTTAATTTTCAGTTTTTGGTAAGGCGTATATCCAAAAGTATTCTGTGGCCTTCCTTTACCAGTGTCTTTAATTCTTACATTATAAAGTATTTGATTTTCATCTGCTATTAAAACAAGCTTACAGCCACCATTCATCCAAGAAGGGATATGAAATTCAAAATAGTTCTCTTTACAATGAACAAGCTCTAAATTTTCCATTTCCATCAGTTGAACTATTATCCCAATATTAGAGTCTTCAGAAAGTCCTGTTTCTATCTTTTTAAGATTTTTTTCACTGTACTTCTTCCACAGATTATAAATCAACCAAAATCCAGAAATTTTTAATAGAATAAACATCGATTCTGTAGTAGAAGAAGTCTCTGTTTCTTCTACAAAAAAAGCTATAAAACCGAACAATAAAACAAAAACAATTGGAAGAATATTTCCAATGAAGTTAATTCCAAATCCATCCAGTTCATCTGATGGCAATTTATTTTCTTCTATAATTTTTTGTATTTCCTCTTCAGTCATTTTTTTAGTTAAAAAGTTATTTCTTCGTAAGCTGCCCCCAACCACCGAAGTCGCAATTAAAATAATCCCCAATCGAATCAATTTCTAAAATCCAATTGTCAATTGTTGCTTTCTCCATTTTTATTTTTTCTAGTGTTTCACCATTAACTCCCCATAGGTCTTTCTTGTATTCTACAATTTTCAAAGAGGAATACATTTCAGTATTCATTAATGAATCTTTTAGTAAAATCGCATCGCTATTTAACAATGCATAAAAATAAAAATCTAATTTTTTTTCAGTTTCATCAGACAAGCTCAACATAATTTCATTCGCTTTATCGAGCGTCATTACAGAATCGTTATTCTCTTGAGCTTTGGAAGTCCAAGAGCAAACCAATAAAATTATGATGTAGAAAAATCGATTCATTTATAGTGGTTATAATCCAAGGCAAATTTAAATGCTCCTAAACAATTTCAATCGGCAATATTAAGCTTTGAATCATGCTTGTTTTTCAAAGCAATCAAGCCTAATAATGGACCAAGAGCTAAGACGATATAAATACTATTAGAATCTGTTAGTGCTTGCAATCCTGTTATCAATTGAATGCTAATTATTGTAATAGAAAAACCAATACAGTTCACTATCGTGAGTGCAGTCCCTATAATTTCACTTGGTGCACTTTTAGCCACCATTGTTGAGAAAAGTGGTGAATCGGCAATAACCACCATTCCCCAAAACATTAGAAAAGTAAGGAAGGCGATTTCCGAATCGATTAAAAACATAAAAGGGGAAAGCAAACAACATATCAGGGAGAGTGACAATGCTCCAAAAGCTGTTTTTTTAGTTCCTAAAATCAATGATAGATAACCTCCTATTACACATGCCAAACCTCCTACAGCTATAATAATAAACGACCATAATGAGATGTCAAATTCAACTTGAGGATGTACTTCTAAATAGGTAGATAAAATAACTGGTACAAAAGCCCAAAACGTGTACAGTTCCCACATATGTCCGAAATACCCAAATGCTGAAGATCGAAATTCTAGATGCTTAAACACTTTTGAAAATGCCAATAGATTTACCGTTTTACCAGCTTTTCTAAATGGACCATCAGGTACTAAACTAACCATCAACAATCCACCTAATACAGACAATGAAGAAGTAGCTATTAATACTGATTTCCACGGAAATTCCTCCGTCAGGTTTTTTAACAAATGAGGAAGTGCAGTTCCAATTACCAAAGCACCCACCAAATATCCTAATGATTTCCCGAGTCCTTTCTCAAAATAATCTGCAGCAATTTTCATCCCTATTGGGTATATTCCTGCTAAGAAAAACCCTGTTAGAAATCGTAGCGAAAGTAAACTCAACAAAGTATTCCCATCATAGATAGTCCCTAAATTAAATAGAGCGCCAATAACTGCACAAACAAAAAATACTTTCGAAGGCGAAAAACGATCTGCAATTGTAAACATAGCAAAGCATAACGTTCCGATTATAAATCCAAATTGAACTGCTGATGTTAAATGTCCTAAAGCTGTATGCTCTAAGTTAAAGCTGGTAGCTAAATCTCCGATAACTCCGTTTCCTGCAAACCATAATGAGGTACAACAGAATTGGGAGATTACTATTATTGGTAGTATTAACTTGGATTGTCTTTTCTTCATCACAACTTTTTAATCTAGGTACTCCACGTACTTTTTGATTTATAATCTAAAAGATAAACTATCCGATTTGTAATCGGTGTTCATCAAACACTTAATTATCAAGAAAAATACTAGTTTCATCTTGCTCATAATTGCATATTGCATTGGCGTTAAATATATAATATTAGCACCAAACGAGTATAAATGGGAAGAGTAAATAGAAGAATACCTCAACTGAAATAGACCATGATGGGAAGTTGATTTCCAAACATGAACCTGGCAACCATGCATGAAGTGAGAGGAGTTGTAAGAGTACACTTTCCCCTCTAGGATATGCACTGTTAAAGATCATTCCTAAAACTAAAGTAGCTAGAAATGCCCATTTTCTAGTACTTTTTGATTTTCAATCTAAAAGGTAAACTATCCGATTTATAATCGGTTTTCAATAAAGACACATGATCTCCGATTACTCCCGAGTGAAACGAAAAAATGATTCCCGTAATTAATACAATTGAAT